>JAICFW010000131.1 GCA_025923455.1 Nitrososphaeraceae archaeon
AGCAAGAAACTAGCTATCAATGAGCTTGCGAGTAGTAAACTACGATTCATTAGCGGATTGTAAAGGTTTCCACTATAAATATTATTCTGAGATAAGAATAAAATATTTTAATTTGGGTTAGAATTTTGTTGAAATTATACATTCATTTTAAAAAATATGTATATTTTTTAACCTAGTCAGGAAGGAAGGCATTTATTTGAAAAAAATGTGGCATAACAAGCTATAATATTTACAACTCTAGACAAAGTGATAATTGCTTTTGTTTAAATTGCATATCTGACACCAATTGGTCAAAAAAAATCACTCATCCTTTAATAGCCTCCTCATTTCCTGATACTCTTCTTTGCTTATCTCTCCTTTAGCAAACCTAATCTTGAGTATGTGTAGCGGATCATCAGTCCCAATAATCACAGGCTTATTCAAAAGCTCGGAGGGAGATGATGAGCTTGACTTGGATTTCAAAATTTTAAGCGATTCAGAGTCTCCCATTGTCGTAACATTGTCTTGGACTTGAGGTCTTCGAACAAGATAACATTCTTTGCATAACATTAGATTACGATTCCAACCAATCCTTGCAGAATATTTTCTAATGCCTAGTTTTTTTTGGCAGATGCAACAGTAATTCTTTTCATGATTTGATAATAGGGTATGACATGATTCACATAATTCGCTATGAGTTGCCCAACCTATAGACGGAATAAACCTAGATAGACCGAGTTTGAATTTTTTCTTACAAATAGCACACTCATCTTGATCCTCAAACTTTATGTCGGCATCTTTTCCCACAATTGGCAGAAGCAAATTGAAAAGGCTGTCAGCAAACTTTCTGTCTAAACCACGCTTTGAATAATCATATATCTCAACTCCCGTTGGTTTATCTTTTAGGATAATTTGAAAGTTAATCCCAGATTGGTTTTGAGTTCCGAATACAGATCTACCTACGATGTTATGCCTTTGTCTATCAGCATATTTTATTTCAGCATTTTTCTTACAACACTCAAGTACAGTGTTAAAAAGATCATAGTCTAGATCAGAAAATGACATTGACGCCTTTATAGTCACATCTTAATGTATTCATAATGGATAGAAAAATTTTTCGAACGTAATTCTCAAATTTCACAAATTTAGGACTCAGTGCCTTAGCTAACCGTTAATGGATACTGGAAACTCAAATTCAAGAGGAGTAGGAAGAAAAAGATTATCAAAATCTACTCCCGTTACTTCAAGAGATACCGTATAATTACCTGGTGAAAAAATATTACCTATAACCTTAATCGGACCACTATAATCGGCAACATAGCTAGCTGAAAGTGTATCAAAATTTGCATTAATTTTGTACGATTCTATTGGTGATGGAACAAATTCCATAACGATATGTCCATCATGACTATGAACTGTTTCAGTGAAAAGCCTTTGACTTTCATTAAATACAGTTACAAGATAAGTCGTATGTTGTATGTTATTCCCAGTTTTGTTATCTGTCAAAGTAAAATCCAATTGTACATTATTGGTTGCGGGTAATTGATTTGAGCTGAAATCTAGCATTGCGTTTCGATCTCCAAGGCTAACCATCGGCATGTTGTGACCATCTCCAAGTTCAGCACCAAATATTTGAGTATTAGAAACTAAAATAAATGATATCAAGGCGACAGCAGATAACAGAGAAAATATACATGGTGTCAAATTTCGACGAATCGACCACATACAGTGATACATGATATGGATTGCATTTAAATTATTATCTGAACTAGATATAACTGAATTCAGTGTGCTGTTAAATAATATAAATTACCAATTATTTTCTATTCTGAACATGGCAAGATATATCAACATAATTCTCTCCTTTCTATTTATAACCGGTACTATTCTAATTCCAAATTTCCAGCAAGCAATTGCAGATGGTCTATTTGAAGAAAGTTTACCGCCGGCTACTGTGGGTGATAGGGTGGCAAGTCTTTATACAAAGATTAGCCCACCAATATTGACATCAGATACTATGCAAAATGCCTTCTTTCAACTAAGGTTATTTGATTCAAACACTGGAAATAATATTACTAACGTTAATTATTTCCTGACTATCACCAAGGCAGATAAGTTATTACTTCGTGAATTGTTTTATTCTAAGGAAGGACCCTTGTCGTTAAAATTTGAGCCAGGTCCTGGTCCGATAAAGGTCTTTGGAAGTACAGAACCCTTTTTGGGTGGATGGACAAGTGAAACAGGACAATTGACAATATCCGGTCCGGCATTATCTGAAGGAGGTTTATACCATTTTGGTATAGAAATTTTCGGAATTGATAATGTTAGAAACATCTTTGTTCCTGAAAACGCTCCAAGATTTGACTCTTATCTCAGTATTGGAGATGTCTTTACTACAAACCTAACCTATGGAAATCAAAACTATAACAGCACATTAATCTCCTATTATGATAGGATTCAAAACTTTACTTTTGAGCCTAAGAACGTTGAAGCAAAATGGGCCATGCCTTTTGATTGGAACATTTCGAGAATTAGATCACAAAATATTTTTGTTCATGAAGAAATCAAGTTCCCAAAATCCTTCGGCGAATTTTCAAATTCTACCATATTTAGCGGAACTGTAAATGGACAACCGTTGGTCGGAAGATCACTTGCAATTGACCCTTTTACTTCAGAAAAGGCATTGATAATTCATTTTCTGTTGAACAAAAATGATATTCTAAAGTTGGCAGAGAATAATGCAGTATTAGGAATTAGTAATGACTCGATGAAATTTACAATTCGTCCACAAGGAAATGAATCACAAAAGACATCCGAGGACGTAGTAACTGATACAGGAGGGATACATGCATCATTGTTATGGAATCCAAATCCTCCAGCGATAGGTGAAAATGCTCTTGGCCTTAATTTCAGTGACGCCCTAAGTGGTAATAGATTAAACGCTGATGTTAATTATGATTTGTCTGTGAAAACAGGAAGTGGTGAGGAAATAGTTAGCGTAAATAATATTACTGCAACAAATGGAATTTCAAATCAAACCTTAACATTACCCTCTGAAGGAACATTTAATTTGGAAGTTGAAGTAAAATCACTCAAGGTAGTTAATCAAACTCTGCCAGATACAACTCGAAATGGCATCGCAAGAGGCTTTATCGTAGTCTCATAATGACTATTTGAAAACGGCAATAAGATAACGCGCATGTTCAATCTCTACATTAGCAGATGAAAATCAGTAAACTATTGAGAAAACTACATCATTTATTTATCTAGACTTTTCATTCCCTTGTTTTTTTCCATATGGTCCAAGACTTCTTCATATTGTGCATCAAAAAGTTTTGTAGAAATAGGCAAGCCTTCAATTTTTGAGAAGGCCTTTACAATGCTCTTTGCTGCAAGTGGCTGAGGTAAAGTCTTGTCTGAGATTTCGCCGTAAAATCCAATTGCTTCGATGTGTCTATCAGAAGAAATTCCTAAAATAAGACCATTGAACCATGTAATTGTTGTAAACTCAGAACCCAGAATATCCACATTGGCATCTTCAAGAATCTCTCGCAGCTCCGGTTTGGTTGTTACACCAACAACTCTTGGTTCACCTGTAAGCATATCATTTAATGACCCACCTGCGGTATAGAGTCTTTTTATTTTACCAATCGACAAACAAAAATCAAGAAATGTATTACACAAATCTAGAAGTTCCCTATGGTCCTCTGGCTGGGCATCACCAGTAAGAATTAAAAGCTTCTCACTATCTGAAAAATAAATCTTGTAAACATCTTTCGCCGATTCAATAACACCATCTCTAACATTGACCCATGGTTTGGGATTTGAAACAATGTTTGCAATATGTTCAGCTTCTAAATTACTTGCCAGGTATGAAGATACCAATCCTCCAACTCTCCCCATATCAGGTAGTGAAGCAAATACCGTAAAATAATCTACTTTCTTGTTTGTAAAAATATCTATCAATACCATTTTTGCAACAATACTCCGCTTCTCCAGGACTGGTAAAGAATTGAATATCGAATCAAAAGAATTGAGTTTTAGAGTGTGTCTTCTTCATCTACCAATTTGTCTATCGGATCTCCAGTTGGCAGTGGTGCATTTTTATCAACTTTGTAAGTGAATAGTTCATCCCAATCCATTCCCAAGATAACGTTTCTTCCAACAGCAATGATTTTTGACTTGGGAACGTCAAATCGATAATCACGTTCACCAAATATGATAATTTCATCATCTGTTTCCTTCATAACATGTCCTACGTGATCTTCATTTGCTATCCTGACTCCCTTATTGAATAGGGTCTTTGCATATTCCTTCATATAAGATTTCAAGTCAGTGGTCCCATCTGCGCCCCAAGGATCTACAAATTTGCTTGTCGGAAGCGGCGCATCCCTTTTTACGGAATATTTCTTTGCAATCTCATCAAAATTTAAACCAATTAACACGTTTTTGCTGACAGTTTGTATTTCTGATAATGGAATGTCATATCTCTCGCTCCCATCTCCAAATACAACAATTTTGTCATCTGTTTCACGAACAACATACCCAACGTGAGGTGCGTCAAGTGCAATTACTGCCCTATTGAAATATTTACCCGATGTCATATGTGATTTTGAATATCTACTACGCTGTATATTAATAAATGGTTCACACGAAAATTTTAGCTCGATTGTTCAAATTTACCCATTAAATCCAATTTAATATGATTTTTCTACTTTTTTCAACATATGGTCCAGAAAATTCCCGATAATTATCACATTTTACAGAATTCTCATCTTATAAATATGGAGATAAATGCTAATATATCCAATTCCCCAATTAAAAGTAACAAGAAAACAATGAGCGTCGATACAGCTCTTAAAAAGAAAAAGCAATATGATCTCATATACGATGAATTGACTTTAAAGAAATTAATGCAATATTATAGATTTGAAAAGCGAGAAGAGTTGATAAATTTCTTAAAAGCGCAGTGTATACAATAGCACACAGTAGTCTTCAATAATTTTTGTTTAAGACTATTTTTTCATCATTTTTATGAAAAATTTAAGTGCGATTACATATTTTAATAAGGCATGGAGAAAGCAAAAGTAAAAAAATATGTTAATTATGATGATGAAACTTTAGAAAAGATGAAAAGATATTATAAAATTGATGATCATGACGAACTTTTGCGATTCATAAAGTCTTATGGGTTGAAGAACTATGATCTTGATGTAGATAATTCACGATAGTTAATTTTAGCACTGAAATTGCATATTGATTATTGGGTAGTATTAACTTGTATTTTTTGCACCTCATAACACAACTCGGTCCAACTTTCTTAATTCAAGATTTCGCGGTAGTCATGATAGTAGCCGCGATTATGGTATTTGTTACTCATAAACTGAAACAACCTATGGTAATTGGGTACTTATTGGCGGGCATGGTTATTGGTCCCTTTACTCCACCATTTAGCTTGATTCATGATGTAAGCACAATCAATACATTAGCTGAGCTTGGAATAATCATTTTATTGTTTGTAATTGGAACTGAGTTTCCTATTACAAAACTTAGATCTGTCGGGAGAATATCACTGGCTGTAGGTATTGCAGAGTCTCTTGGAACACTAATAATTACATTCTTCGTCGCACAAACTCTGGGATTTTCACAATTTGACTCAATGTTCCTAGCTCTTGCCATGTCAATTACTAGTACTGTCGTTACAGTAAAGATACTAGAGGAGTTGAACATTATAAATGAAAAATCAAGTGTACTAATAATGGGAATACTAATTGTGGAAGATGTTATAGTTATTACCATGTTAGGTATCCTACAATCACTTGCATTAACTGCAGCTGTATCATTTGTTCAGGTAATATTGTCTGTCGGAATTGTAGTGGCTTTCATTGCAGCAATTTTGATTTTAGGTTCACGATACTTGCCACCACTTATAGATAAGATTGCTAGAAAAACTGACTATTCCGTCTTGATTATAGTAATTTTGGGTCTTGCATTTGGTTTATCATTTGCCGCAATAGAACTGGGATTATCACCAGTAATTGGTGCATTTTTGGCAGGTGTGTTAGTAGCTGAATCAAATAGTGCGGGAATAGCTCGCGTCATTACAATACCACTTCGAGACGTATTTGCGGCATTATTCTTCGTATCAGTAGGTGCACTTGTGGATGTATCAAAAATACCTCTATTTATCATTCCAGCTCTTATCCTAATAGTGACTTCATTTACCACAAAAATGGTGATTGTTACGCCTTTTCTAATCAAAGCTGGATATGATACAACCACTGCTGTTAGAACTGGTCTTGGTTTGTCATCGGCCAGAGGAGAAATGTCACTAATAGTTGGAAAAGGTGGTCAGGATGTTGGTGCTGTCTCTTCATATATTCTCCCTATCCTAGGGGTTGTTACAATTGTCACAACTTTTGTAACCCCATATATATTAAAACTTGGAACAAAGTTGAATATTTCGTCTAATACAAGTGAAGAGAAAAAATAATTAGATCCAGATTGATATGAAAATCTCGCCAGTCCCTCCTTTCTAGCCTAAATGATTTTAGGGATTACGACTGATTTAAAATTCCGCTAACCCTAACGGAATGTTCATTTGGAGGAATAAAAATACTAGTAGTAATTGTCTTGCCATTCTTGGTAATCTGCGGATCTGTCACTCCTAAATTATCCAAAAATATTGTTATAATTTGATCGCTATCTGATTGCGGTATCTTGAGAGTAACGATACCTCCTAATGGATTATAATGATCAGCATTGAATGATATGCTGTCAGTTGAATTATCATAACTGAAATTGCTTATTTTTGCAACACTCTCCAATCCATATGGTAGAAACTTTTCGTTACCTAAATCAAGAGTGTTAATTGGGGCATCTGGATCAAAACCTGCACAACTAAAATAGTTTGCATCTCGTACTATGGTACTATCCGGTCTGGCTGAAAATGCTTTTACCTCACCTGGCTTTAGTATTGGTATAATATTAGATTGAATAGAATCTATTTGCGTTCCATTCTTGTCATGAACTGATGCATATACACTAATATTTTGCACCACAACACTTCCATTATTCTTTAGCGTCCCAACTAATTCCCTATTTTCGCCCACAGGAAAATTAGAATAGTTTTGCAAAATGATATTATAATAGGGCTCATTTGTATTGACAGTCTGAAGTAAATACGGTTTGCCCAATACATCATAATCAGCATTTATTTTGAATTTATACGGAGACTCCTTTCCTGGATAAATAATCTTACTGAAAGTCGTATCCTGCAAGGTGGTTTTTGAATCGTCAATTTTTTTCTGTACATCTAAGCCTACTACTACCCGTTCAGATGTTGTTCCAAGATTTGTTACAACTCCTATAATATTCAACTTGCCGTCCAAATCAACAAACGGAGATCCAGAAGAAATTTCAAGTCTCTCTTCTGCGTTGACAAAGTTAGAGAAAATTTGTCCAATAAACGTAGTTAGCAACAATGTGATCAGAATCGGTATGATTTGATTCACAACAGTATATTTCCTAAAGGAAAATAAATATCATTGTGAAGCAGAGCAGAGTGCCACATTTTGTGGAACAAAATAGGAGAATTTCTAGCGGGTAATCTTGTCAAAAGGCTTCATTGCATTTGGAATATTTTCAATCAAATCCGTGGCCATCATGTGAAATCCAACCTTTTCTGCCGCAATAGTGGCTGCCACTCCATTGAAATATACCGCCAATGCAGATGCATCGAATGGTGAATTTGTCCTTGAATATAAAGCCGCAACAAGGCCTGCAAGAACATCCCCTGTTCCTCCGACGTTCATAGCAGGAGTAGATCTTCTTATTGCTGCAATCTTTCCAGTCTCATCAGCTATAACATTCAACCACCCCTTGAGAATTATCGTAATCTTGTGTTTTATCGCCATTTTCGAAACGATTGATTGAATATCTTTTTCACTACCCCCTACATCTTCATTGAAAATTCTTTTAAATTCACCGGGATGTGGTGTTATTATTGTATCAGTTTCCGTAATTTCTGAGAGGACTTGAGGTATTAGTGCTGACGCATCAAGTACAAGTTTTGTTCCATTCTCCCTAAGTTTCTTGACAAGTGAGTTTAGAGCCTCAGGTTTGGATAAGGTCATTCCCATACCTATAGTGGCAGTATGAGGTATCTTTGGTAGACCTTTAATCAGTCTGTTTGCAGATCCAATTGTGAGTGAGCTATCTGTCATGGGTAATGCAATAATATTCGGTGAATAGGATCTTATGGCGCTAACAATAATTTTAGGTACAGCAGTATAGACCAAGTCAGCGCCCGCACGTAGAGCACTCAGTGATGCTAGCAAAGGTGCACCATGATACAAACTACTACCTCCAATTACAAGTACTATTCCATTGTCTCCCTTCTTCGAATTTTGATCCCTTGTAGATACATGATTTTTAATATAATCCTGTGTTATGGAAAGTACTTCCGTCAATATTTATCATGATATGTTTGATATGCCTTTGTCAAAAACCTTGCTAAAAAATATGAACCAGATAGATTGAATCACTTTTCCTATCTACAAGATTGAATTGACCAGACATGAGCTGAACAAAGTAACAAAATGGACAGAGATTAGAATTTTCTTGTATTTACTTGAATCGCCAACTGACTCTGTTCCGCAAGATAACGTGGATAAAATTATTCCATAAATTGGAACCTTCTTTTAGTTTTTTTCTGGAGAGATCCTACAATAGGAATGCAATATCCGCATTGCTTACAGCAATTTCTTTCATCCAGATTCCATCCCTCAATATTAAACCCATATCTTTGGATCACCAGATGACCGCACTCAGGACAATAGGTATTTTCCAACTTATGTCCTGGTACATTACCTATGTAAATATACTTTAATCCAATCTGTTTTGCTATTTCGCAATGTTTCTCTAAAGTTAAGACAGGTGTAGAATCAAACTCCATCATCTTGTAGTCAGGATGGAATCTCAAAAAATGAATTGGAGTATCGGGACCAAGTTCATCGTATACAAATCTACATAATTGTCGTGCAGAATCCAAGTTGTCACCAACTTGAGGAACAATAAGATCAGTTATCTCTACGTGAATTTTTGTCTTTGATTTTATTTCCTTTAGTGTTGAAAAGATTGGATCGGAGCTAGGAATACCTATGTAACGTCTTACGAACTCTTGATTTCCACTACCTTTAAAATCAACTGTAATACAATCCAAAAATTTTGACATCATGTTGACAGATTCTGGGGTATCATATCCATTAGATACAAAAATATTGAAAATTCCTTTCTTGTGGGCCTCTATCCCACAGTCTTTTGCGAATTCCATAAAAATTGACGGTTCATTGTAAGTATAGGCAATACCCTGTGCACCATAAAACTGAGCTTTCTCTACTACTTCAGATGGTGTCATTTCACTACCTTCTATTTTTCTTCTCTGTGAAATATCATAGTTTTGACAGTATTTGCAAAGCCAATTGCAACCCGTTGTAGCAATAGAATAAATCGAAGATCCAGGCATATAATGAACTACTGGTTTCTTTTCAATTGGATCGATATGCCCTGCAATTACTTTCCCATATACGTATAACCATAGTTTGTTGTTATTAACACCTCTAATTCCACAAAGACCTATTCTTCCCTCCGGAATCTCACATTTTCTGGCGCATGCAGTACATCGGATTCTGCCATTTGGAAGATTAGAGTATAATTCTGCCTCTTTACCAAATATTTCTACAGACGCCATTATTATGATATAGCCCAAAGAACCTTATAAATCAGACTAGGTCTGCAATACCATATATTGAAATAATCTGTTGTAAATCTTGACGTTGTTCCTTTTGGCTAATACTTGACTCAAGATTCAAATTGTTTCTTTTAGTATCTACATTAAAGTCACACGCAATCAAGACAACAGGAGATATTAACATAAGTTTTATATGAAGAAAATTATCCAAATTCCTATCGCTCCGATGGTGTAGGCCGGTTAAGCATTTCGCCCTCTCAAGGCGACGATCCCGGGTTCAAATCCCGGTCGGAGCATTGATCTCTCGGTTCGAACTCCCCAAAAATGCACGGCTAGCCGAACAAAGTACATTGCAAGGCTTTTAATCCGAAAATCTGCACGAAATTTATAATAATTTGGATGATACAGATGAACTAGGAGGGAATATGCGTGATCTCTATAACAGAAAAGCAAGGTTGGAATATTGGGTTCAGAGAGTTCACCATGACCTTATTGGCACTGATAAGTCCGATGCGTTAAAATTTATACAATATATGGAAGATAGGGAGAGAGCTGCACTTACCATAATCCGCTGCATAACAGCACTCATTTTAATAAGAAGGCAGCTTGGCAAACCGTTCAAAGACGTTTCACAACATGATATTCGAGCTTTCCTAAAATGGATGGACCTAGAAAAACATTACAAAGCGTCTACAAATGAAAAATTTAGACAAGTTTTGAAATTCTTATTGCATCTCGTACATCTTTCGATTTCATCGTATACCAAACTTCATGACTAATTTTTTCGGATATTGTTGAATCAAGCCTATATCTTTTATTTAGAAGCCGCCTGACAATTTCTGAAAATTCATCGTATGTGTACTCTTCTAAATGCAATTCCATAAACCTAGATCTCAGTGGAGCCGATAATCTTTCAACTTCATTACTTGTAGCAAAAATTGATAGGTTCATTTTTTCCGTCGAGTTTTCCCGTGTAGCTTGGTTTCAGACAATATACCTGTCTCCATGACATTGAGCATCGCTGCTTGATCACTTTTTTTCATCTTATCTATTTCGTCTATCAAGAGATACTTTGTATTATTTTTGAATAAATGGTCAATCATTCCCGCACCTGAAGCTCCGACTGCATCTATAAAATATGCGTTATCCAAACCTTCTAACAGGTGTAATAAAAAAACAGTTTTGGATGATGATGGTGGACCTGTTAAAATCATGTGAACTGCTTCCTTTGACACAATCGATCTCAGTAATAATTTCTTTATTCTCTTAACGACCTGTGTAAACACTTTAGATCATTTGGAATCGAATAAACCCATATGATACATGTTGGACTGTAATTAGTGATATGAATAGCGTTCAATCAAAAGATTTTCTCTCAAATTCATTTCATTGCATATTAATGATATTTATTCTTCCAATAGGTTTCTTTTCAATTGACATAAATTATTCATATAATAATGATTTGTCATTTTTTCCATTTATACAATTGAATGCATCTACAATAAATCAAGAAAATCCCAAAATCCTAGTGACAAATAATTTGAGTGGTAATAACAACGATCGTAATAATTTAGTAAAAGATATTCTGCCTCCAAGTATTCTTCTAATGTATGATGATAAGGAATATTCTGGGAAATTAGTCGAATATAATTTCAGAGCGGAACAACCATTCTCAGAACTACGGATGCCTAGAGGCGACGGAATATTAGATACAAAGATTCCTTTTATAAACATAACACAAGATTCAGGAATCCAAATAGATGCTAGAGGTTATCCCAATGTACTCCCTCCTTCTAATATAGGGATTACCGTTTATTCGACAGAAGGTGAATCAGTTAAAGTACTGCCTAAATCCTCAAATAACTCAAATCTTTTTACCGTTGATTTAGAAAGGGGTAAATATACGTTACTAGTTTCATCTACATGGGCTCAAATATCCGATTATGAAATTAGTGGTTATGTTCTATATTTATTTAACGTCAATGTCGTTTAGTATTATGGAGTCCAGATATGATCATGAAGAGCATTATAATTCATAAATAGTATTCTGATGAATGAAAAACATGGAAAGAAAAATGCATAATTCAGAAAAGGACCCATCTGCGTATATTTGGACCGATTTAGTTAATGAATCAGTGCATACTAGTGATGATAAGGACATAGGTGACATAGATGCCATGAATGAAAATTTTATAGTTGTCAAAAGAGGATTTGTAAATATTCACTATTATTATATTCCGATGAAGTACGTGGAAGGGTGGGATGGTTTTGTAGTTTGGCTGACCATAACTGAGGATCTGGTCAAACAAAAATTTGAAAGAGATGAAATTCCAAATCCGTATGAATATTATATTAAAGAGTACTCATCTTATTTTTCCCCAGTAACCTTTCCAACATTAACTATGTTGAGTGCAAGATATAATGCACCACTCTATAATAGAGATCGTCCAGAGCAAATATACATATGTCCTTTGTGCGGTAACAGGTCAAACGATAAATCTGGATTAAGTAGACACATCGAAACAACGCATTAACATTTTCATCTAACTTGACAAATAGTTGACATTCAAGCATTCAGTGTTAAACTCCATTCTTCCAATGTA
The DNA here is from genome assembly GCA_025923455.1 of Nitrososphaeraceae archaeon. GTDB lineage: Archaea > Thermoproteota > Nitrososphaeria > Nitrososphaerales > Nitrososphaeraceae > TA-21. The sequence continues at coordinate 12,334 of JAICFW010000131.1, forward strand.
CATTTTTTTCTGAGTTTGATTGATACGGTTGACGCTAAGTTTTGTAAATACTTATAACTGTATTGTAGTATACTTTAACTAACTAAATTACACAGTCACGAAGATTTTACATTAAAATTAACTCTTTACTGTGTACTATTATTACTAAAAGAGCTTTAAGCCTTATTAGCAATGTATTTCATTATTGATTCAGAATATTTCTTTGAATAGAAAATCAAAGTGGCTGGTTGTATCGCTTATAATTATAAGTATTGGAATAACTATGATATGGCTTAAATATTCGGCCATTATTTCTCCAGCTCCTACCGTTATAACTGATCAGGTAAGGGGAAAGGATACCCAAATAAAGAAATCACCGGGGGAACCTTTGGAAAATCTTACTGAACTAAAAAATGCTTCAATACTTGAGAACTGATTGGATATTAGTATCAAATTTTTCGATTATCACATTGGTAACGACAATATTCATTTGTATTATAGAAAAGAGATTGTCCTGCCTTTACCGTTTGAAAAATATTTGTACTGCTATTCGTAGACAAGATAACGAACTTCACCTGAAATACTGGCAAAAGTATTAGTCCTAATAGTGCTAATGTCAGAACATTGATATTAAAGATAAATTTTGCATTCGTACGGACAATCAATGCTAATCAATAAGCAATATAATATATAAAGAACTATTACTATTTTCAGGATTATGATTGTGTCTTAGTCACCCTAAATAGTAACTTTAATTTCTACTACAGATACATCATTTCCCTTTTGCAGGATATGATTAAATAACAACAATGCTTATGGACGTTTCAATGAATTTATGAGGAATTTTTACCAAAAATTGGACATCATGCATTAGGTTGTCTATTTCTGTTTGTTTTTAATAATGTACCAAAAGAACCACCCCTCTTGCTTTATTAGCTATTCTTCTTTCACGTTTTAATCAAAAAGTTAGCCTTTTACAATGTAGTCTACCCATCACCAATTTCGACACTAACGGGTTCCAAAGTAGCTGATCCATTGTTGTCATGTGCTTCTATGCTAAAAAGATAGGTGACGTTCTGTTTAGGAACAAATGACATTGAATGTTTATCCTCTGAAATTCAAATATACTAAAAAAAGAGGTATTGAGGTAACTGTTTGGATAAGAAAAATAAAATCATGATGTACTGTTATTTAATTCAACCACCGATCCAATTTATTAATAAATGGTAATTAGAAATCAAATGTGCCTTACGGGAATAAATAAAACAAAAATAACAAAAGCCAGCGGGACAAATTCCATTTAGATGGAAAGTTATCCCGCCAGTCGAATTCTATGAATGTACATGGATAATGGACAACATGATATATAATATCTACATGTGTCAACCTCTGGACAATAAGAAATAGAGGCTCTACACAAAACTTGAATTGATTTAAGCGATACTGCCGATTAGTATTATGATATGGACGACGATAAAAAAAAGAAAGAAACAACTATAGAAAAGAAAGATGAATTTGGCGATACAACCGAAAAGACTAAAATAAAACAAGAAGAAAAAGAAGACGACTGATATCAAAAACCCTTCTAAAACCTCCTAGATTAGTTTCAGGAGAAATTTTCTTTTTTTGAGAACATTAAAAATATTAGGTGCATAGACAACGATAATAATAACATGGAAATAATCGCCCAATAAAAAGCCCTGCAAAGCAGAAATAATGTGGAAAATAAATTATTGGATCGTGACTGTTTGCAAGACTAATCAAAAACTGGGCAACTTTATTGATAATTTAATTTAATTTACAACCGACTAACATGTATGTTTCTTACGTCAATGATCTTGTACAGTAGCATACTAACTACTACGACAGAGATTCCTGCTACAATGACATAACCTGAAAACTGTGTTAGCATTGCTAGTGAAGTAATGAGCCCCAGACCTGCAAGTACTGGAAACTTGCCTATTGTTCCTGGAGATCGGAATGGTCTTTTTAATCTAGGCTGACGATACCTGAGCCATATTAGCGACAAATTTACAAACCCATATACCACGAAAATCAAGAATACTGCAACATTGGCAATAGACGAGATATCTGCCGCTGAAGCCATAACACTGACAATTGCTGCAACCATGACGACTATCACCGCTATCCATGGTGTTTTCTGGCCGGCATGAATTCGTGCTAGTTTTGCTGGAAAAGCTCCTTCTCTTGCCATACCATAAATTATTCTTGACCCCGCGACCAATCGGTCTATCGTTTCCTGCCCGACTTGTGGTATTGTGGATATTCATATTGAATGCACTCAATATAACTTGTATGAGAATTAGTAGCGCCTTTAAGACTGCTCTCCCAGAATAATACAGAGATTAAACCTGAATTGACTCAACCATGCCCAGATTGAGTTAAGAAAATTGAAGTTTCTGACGCTATAAGATTTATTAAATAATTATTGTTAACTTAAATGATGCCTAAAAAAATAAACTTGGCATACTTTTTCGTTTGTTTCTCCTTTACAATACTTATAAATTTTCTAGTCTTACAGGATTCATGTTTTGGTTTTTCACAACCCTCAAACTTGTTAAATGGTACAAATGCTACAGCCACTAATAGTACACAAGTTTCGACAGTACAAATTACCACTCCTGATACTAGATCTCCTACAGATGGAAATAGTCTTGATATTGATTTACAGATTCAACCCTTTCCAGTAACGAAAAACATAGAGACGCAATTTATGATTAAGTTCTTACAACCGTCCTCAAATACGGTGCAAGTTCACGTGGACTATGACTTTGCAATAAGCAATATGAACAACGAGGTGTATAGCGCATCTTTGAAAACCGGACAACCGTTGCTTCATACAGCCGAAGGAATAGTCAAAATTCCATATAAATTCATGCAAGAAGGAGAATATTCACTAGAAATAAGTGTAATGGGAATAAACTTCATTCCAATAAAAACAGAAAAGGCAGTATTTAATTTGAATGTAAGCTGAGATAGATCGATACCAATCGGTTACACTAGGGCACTCAATTAGTTAAATTAGATTAATGATATATTCTGGTTTTTTATCTCATTTTCTATTTCATTCCCAGGAGATATCGACTTCAAATCAACAACCAGAATTGCCACTCCATAAATGATTTTAGATCCCTTATAGTTTAGGTGACATGTACAAACTTCTATTCTATTGTTGAGTCTATCTAAACATCTATTCTATTGTTGAGTCTATCTAAACTTCTTTTATGTTAATTAAATTTAGAAAGATATTTAACTTTTATTAAGAATGTAGATTCAATCTTTGTATGGTTGAAGACGGACCGACTGTAAAATTTCAAAAAATAGATTTTAATTATAACATCCGATATTTTAATGGCAGATACGCAATACTTCTATTTGCCTTTGGAGTAATACTAACAGCATTTGTAGCATTACAAAACGTTGAGGCGACTGTGGGAACAGATGAGTTTTCAAATAATAGTAAGAATAATTATTCCCTTCCACAGTTGTTCAACAAAGTAAATCAATCCGTAGTTCAAATTTCAGTTACCGATGAAAATACACCTTACCAATTAGGATCTAGGCTAGGCTCTGGTGTTGTTTACGATAGTGCAGGACATATAATTACTAATTACCATGTAGTTAATGGTGCAGATGAATTACTTGTTACTTTTCCTGATGGACCAATCTACAATGCTGAATTATTAGGCTCAGATCCTTATAGCGATCTTGCAGTAATTAAGATTAGTTCAGATCCTCAAGAAAAATTAACACCATTAATAATGGGAAATTCTTCAAATTTAGTTATAGGACAACCGGTAGCAGCTGTAGGTAATCCATTTGGATTATCTGGCTCCATGTCAGAAGGAATTATTAGTGGTTTAGGTAGACAATTGCCTTCATCTTCTTTACCACCAAGTGAACCATTACCACCATTATTTGGTAGAAACCAAAATCCATTGGGAACGTCATCATCTTTTTCGATACCTGACATTATTCAAACTGATGCTGCAATCAATCCGGGTAATTCAGGTGGCCCATTATTAAATATGAAAGGAGAAGTAATCGGAATAAATTCTGCGATATTTTCCAATACAGGATTATACGCTGGAGTAGGATTTGCTATTCCTTCTAATACAGTTCAAAAAGTTGTTACTTCATTAATCCAAACTGGTGCTTACCATCACCCATGGCTTGGTATAGTAGGTGTAGATATCACTCCAGCAATAGGAGAAGCAATGAAAATGAACCTGACTGAATCGAAAGGATTTTTGATAACAGATGTTAATGCAAATAGTCCGGCAGATAAAGCCGGAATTCAAGGAGGAGATAGACTAGCACAAATAAACACCACAAATAGAGAAATAAAGCTGGGAGGAGATATCATTATCGGGATTGATGGAAAGGCTGTTAGAAATATCGACGATCTTTTGTCTTATTTGGAACGTGAAAAAAGAGTAGGAGAAAATGTTACTTTATCATTTCTTAGAAATGGAGAGACACTAGAAGAAACCTTAACTTTGGAAAAAAGACCAGATTCAGAGAATATACTCCAAAGGGGTAACATGCAACCTTCATTAGGAGTGACAGGGATTGATGTTAATCCCATAATTACAGAAGCAATGAATTTGACTGATTCAAAAGGGTTTCTAATCACTAGTGTTATAGCGAATGGCCCAGCAGATAAAGCAGGAATACAAGGGGGCTTTAAAGTTGAGATGCTAAACAATACTCAATATACATTAGGTGGGGATGTAATAATTGGAATAGATAATAAAACAATAGTTACTGGTCAAGATATCAAAAATCATATTAATACCAAAAGTGAGGGAGATATAATAGGCCTGAAAGTTATAAGAGATGGAGAAATTATTAATATAGAAGTTAAATTAGAGCTGTTACCTGTTACTACAGAAGAAGATTCCGAACGTTTCGACCAATTTAATCCATTTGGGGATGGAAATGGGGATTCCCAAAGAGATTACTATGACAATCAACCGCAATTTCAAGAGGATCTAGAAAAGCAATGTCTAGAAACATTTAACGAATACATATGCAATTTTCTTTTCCCATAATTTTTATTATTAGAGATAGCTTAAAACAGTGTATTATGTATTCGATACCAAGTTTTCCAAGCTAGCTAGGTAATAGAACTTTTATTTATTGACAACAAATTACAAGATATATAAAAAAAGATGACGGTACCTCGGGTGGTACTGTTATTCTCTTAAGTTTCTGTCATACCCTGTTTGCGATATTTTTCACGCGCTTCAGGACTGTCTGTTCCGGTTTCTCCCCCGCTTGCTATTTCAGTGTCGTCTTCTCTTTTGACTGCTGTTGGTTCATGTGAAGCAATATCTTCGGCGCTGTCATACGGTAATTAAATTTTTAATGCTTCTCTATATGTATTTTCAAATATACCTTGTGCAATGGTTTCAAAAGATCGAAAAATGGTCTTCTACGACACCAAACTATTGAAATAAATAAGATTTGAAATATTACTATTACATTAATGGACAGAATTCCTAGTATTGCTGATCCCGAAAGGGACAATGAATTAGCTAAATGGATAATTTTAAAGTCCGCATACGAAAGAGATTTCGATGCAAATCGAGATCCGGTAATAAACATTTCAATTACAATTAGAGAAATAAGTGACAGAAATAGAGGTCAGGGATTCGGTGATTATTTAGATGTGGCAAAAGAAATGAATTTACGCGAAAGCGACCCTCTCACATCTTTAATTGGTAATACAGATGAAGGAATACTAAGAATAACAGATGTTGGCAGGAATTATTATGAAGAGAACAAGCATTTGTCATTTACTGAATTAGATTTTTGATATTAAAATGAAATTTATTCAGGGTTATTAACTTAAAGTAATGCAACACTATATTGGGTGCTCTGGCTGGAGCTATTCTTCATGGCGCGGGACATTCTATCCTCCAAATTTGCAGAATAGAGCATGGCTGCCTTATTATGCTCAGGTATTAAATTATGTGGAGATCGATTCAACATTCTATAATATACCTTCTGAATCAATGGTAAAGAATTGGAATAGAAGGACTCCTGATAATTTCAGATTCACTGCAAAGTTTCCCAAAGTAATAACACATGATAAAAAATTCAAAAATGTAGAAAAAGAATTATCTCAATTTTACGAAAGAATGGAACCCATAAAAGACAAGTTACTAGCGTTACTAATTCAATTACCCCCATCTTATGAACTCAAGGAAGGGCTACAAGATTTAAGAAGTTATGATTTCTTTTTTGATGACACTTACAGATATGCGATAGAAGTCAGACATTCGTCATGGTTTAGTGATTTGGCATACAATTTTTTTAGAAATAGTAACGTGGCATTAGTTTGGAGTCAGATGGATAGGCTACAAACTCCTCCAATAGTAACATCTGATTTCGTATACCTTAGATTGATTGGAGATAGAAGGTTAGCTGAAAATCAATTTGGTAAAATACAAATTGATAGAGCTGAAGAGATAAGAAGATGGACAGAAAAATACAAGGATGTTAAACGTAATGAAAAGAATATAAAAATTGGGATAGTAGCAGCAAATAATCATTACGGTGGATTCGGTCCTAGTACTGTTAACATGTTCAGAGAAATGATGGATATGGAAAGCTTGTCCTTTAAGAATGTGGATCTGCAAAAAGTCAACCAACAAATAACTCTACAAAGTAGATTTGATTTGGATTCTGAATCAACTAAGAAAGGAAAGCAAACTTCAATATCCGATTTTATGACGGAAAAGCAGACAAGTAGGTAAATACGTAGCTGAATTGTAAGATAATTAAAAAGAATAACACCTGACAAGAGATAAGAAAAATGGGATTCGGTGTATACAAGGACATTGGAGCAAAGGGGAAGAGCTTTATTCACAAAGTACATATCTAATAATCATTATGGATAATGGCGTGAAAGTCTTTATTTCTCATTCAAAAGAAGACAATCCACTAGTCAGTAAAATAATTTCCGTTTTCAAAAAATATGATGTTGAATATTGGGTAGATTTTGAGCAAATTAAGGACGGTGTGATAATGAATAAACAAATTAACGAATGTCTGGAGGACTCTTCTCTTTTCCTTCTTATTTGGTCAAAAAATGCTAAGAAATCGAGCTGGGTTCAAGCTGAAATTGCTGCATTAGGCGATCCTCAAGATCCATTAATAAAAAAAATAATCATATTCGTAATAGATAACACTAGATTACCCTATCCCATTTCTGGTCTTAAGTATAGACCCAAAATCAACAATTACAATGTAGAACTTGAGATTAAGATGATTATAAGAGAACATGGAAGCTTTCAATCACAAATCATCCTTTTTAAAGAGGACGTTCGTAATGACTATGAAAACCACAGTTATGATGACCAATTTAAACCTGTAATAAGGGAATTTAAGAAATTTGATGGATATCATTTGTATGTTCCCCAATCTTTCGATTTCCTAAAAAATTTTTCATCAGATTTATCAATGCCAATAGTAGATTCTGCTGAACTAGACAACATAGTTCAATATGTAGAAGAAAAATTAAATCTCGCCAGAAAAAATATAGCTGAATACTTAGCTGACTTTACTATTGATGATATTTATAATTGGGTAACAAAAGCTCATGAGAAAATAGACGAAAAAGTAAAAACTAGATTAGAAGAGAAACAGAATCTTATATTGATCCTTGGCGATTATGGTTCAGGAAAATCCGGTTTATGTCAACACCAGATGTATAGGTTGTGCGAAGAACCAGATAGCAATACAATTCCATTATTCATACCATTAGGGAGCTTTAAGAGTTACCATAAAGAGGAAAACGATAATCTGTTTGAGGAATTTTGTGAATATATAAAAAAGGAATATTTGTTTAATATAACACATTTAGACCTATTAGAGCTCATGAAAAAATACAGGATTGTTATAATAATTGATGCACTAGACGAATTAACTCACAGATTGGATCCTGCGACAGCTCAGGCTCATCTCGAGTATATGTTAAAGTTATCTGCCATTGTCCCAATCATTTTAACATGTAGACATACTTACTATTCCGGAGGAATTTCTAAATCACTGGTCTTTCATCCAAATGCAGTGAGAATTTTGGATTTCGACGGCAAGCAAATAGAACATTTTCTTGGTCTAAAGTTCTCTGGACAAAATATAAAAATCGATAATATTAAGCTAAAAATAAACTCTGATGCGGTACTCAAATCAATTGTAAAAAAACCTCTGTTTCTTAATATTTTTTGTGATAAGTTTGAAATTATGCAAAAGCTCGCATTCATTAATGAAGCAGTACTTTTTAGAACATTAACGAGTGGTTGGCTAGAACATGAGTCTAAAAAACCAGTTCAGATAGTTGATCCAGAAGTCAAGAGAAAGGATATTAATCAAAGGTGTTCTGAAAGGTTGGCAATAATAGAATATACTAGCAACAATCCCGTTACAACTAATAAAATCAGGAATATTATTGAAGATGAATTTGAGTTTGATGCTTCAAATATTGAGACCGAATTTGATTCTTATATAAGATACGCTAGAGATTCTACCTTTCTTACCGTAGAGGAATTGGATTCTTTTAGATTTTTATTAAAACCATTTCTTGAATTTTTTGTGGCTTCAAGAATTGTAAGAGATATAAGAGAATATCCTACTAAAGGTACGGTTGATAACATTTTACTATCACTTACACCCGAAATTTTTCAGTTCATTAAATCTATCATAGATCTTGATTGGATAATTAAACATCAAGCACTGAGTCTGATTCCAAGTATTGATAACGCAAACGTGCGAAAATATTTGGATTGGTCAAATAACCTGATCAAAATAGTAGAACAATTTAGAAATAAAAAGAAAACAAACATTAAAAATGTTATCAGATTACTGCATATGACTAATAGTCTGTCTCTAAAAGTTAATCTTAGCAATTTGAATCTAGATGAACTGAATGATAGAAGTTTGAATTTGAATGAAGCAAACTTAGAAGGTACCTCATTAGTAAACGCAAAATTAAATGGTGTTAATTTTGTAAAGGCAAATCTTAAAGGTGCCAAATTGAATAAGGCGGAACTTATGGGGGCGAATTTTTCAGAAGCAAAATTAAATGGTGCTAATCTTACTCTTGCCCAATGTCAGAGGACAAATTTCACTGGAGCAAGAATGACTAATGTAACGTGTCAAGAAACAGATTTTAGTACAGCAAACCTGAGCGGAAGTGATTTTAACGGCTCATCTATCTATGATAGCAGGTTCATTGAAGCTAATATTGTGGCGGCAGATTTTACCGGTGCTATCATCTCTAACAATAGCTTTCGCTCTGCTAATTTGAGTCGAGCAGAGTTTGCGGATAATAGATTCGGTGCTAATGACGGATTTGATTCTGCCAACCTCACTGATACAAAATTTGTAAGATTTAATCGTCTTCCGTTGCAACGAATTGAATTAACCAAGAGGGGAGCTATAATCTCTTAATTCACAAACATGCGAAACAATAAGCCTCGGAATTGAAATACCATTATTTCAAGGATACATGTCTGGATATGCTCTTTCACTTTGTCCCCTGTTTTATGTCGCAAGTTTTATCTTGTACTAAGTGCCTTCTGTGTGTGATATGCAGTCTCATAAAAAAGGAACACGAACCGAGGCTTCAAATCCCGGTCGGAGCACTAATACTACAAGATTCTGCAGTCCGGTAAAATCTCTTCATCTATACTTGATTTTATTCAAGAGTTATAGGGGGACTACCATTGTCATCATTATCTTGTAGCAGACAATATTCATTGAAGAAAAATATTATCCTTGCTTATAGTTAGAAATACGACATCAATAGGCCTGACAATGATTTTGAGTTATCTGTTGTTTTCCTGACAATAAGTGAATGACCTTCTCTAATATGAAAATAGTAGTGGAGTTTCGATAATTCATCAATGCTGGCTTCGGAGAAAAAGTCTTCATTATATCTAGCCAAAATTATCTTGCAATCTTGACAGTAGATCTCTTTGAAGGGCACTCTCTGCATTTAACATTTTCCTGGCTTGTTTATTAACTATTATCTTTCCTGGAGAGTTAAACTTGTCTCCTGTTTCTTGTTCTGATTAAATTTCATATTCGTGAGCTTATAATAGATAACTTCACCACGTCTTTCAACCACAGCAGCAATCGCATTTTTTCCCATTGTTTCAATTTCACGTACATTTTTTGAAAGCTCTCCGACCTTCACATTAATGCCTTCATTAATGCAAAACACTACGAATTTTGCACGTTTCTTTTCATAGCCTCCTCTTTCGTAAACCCTAAAATCAGCACCAAATCCAAATCCTTCTTTTACAACATATCCCCTACTTCTTAAGTCCCTATAGACAAGAAATTTAGTAACTATTTCCTTATCATATTTTAAAGCCTGTTTTAGCAAACCGCCAAAGTTATCTATACTACCGTTCGTAATGATCAGTTTGTTGAGGTAAATGAGGTAAAGTGCTTCGTATGTTTCAAGAAAATAATCGTTGTCTTCTTTATCTCCATATCCTTTGGTTCGAAGCTGATCTTGAGATCTTGTATCAATTATCTTTATCAAAGATTTTTTGGTCAGGAATCCCTCAATGATGTTTTGGAATTCACTGTTTTGATCTGCTTCTGAAGACATAACGATTAAATCACTCTGAAAGGGGGATTTAAGTATTAAAACAAGTGATGATTTGTGAAAGGCGTTAATTACCGAGAAACAAAGGGAATGCCGTATGTTAGGAGAGAATATATTTCTGGAAAACCTCAGCTAAAAATTGCAAGGTTTTCATCAGGCCAATCAAAAGAAGATTATGATTATAAACTTGAACTAATTGTTAGCGAAAAAATGCAAATCAGGCACAATGCGCTGGAAGCTGCAAGGCTTGCGGCAAACAAGTCAATGGCTCAAGCCGGTGATTTGAGTTTCTTTTCTAGGCTTACAGTTTATCCTCATCTAGTCTTACGTGAAAATAAGATGATTGCAACTGCTGGAGCGGACAGATTACAGGAAGGAATGAGGAGAGCTTTTGGTAAGGCTACTGGTCTTGCTGCAAGGGTAAAGCCAGAACAATCAATATTTGAAGCATTTGTTTCAAAAGAAAATTTAGAGCTTGCTAAACGCGGTTTTAAGGTTGCATCAAGCAAATTAGGCTGTCCAACAAGTGTTAGAATAACTGAATTAAGCAGTAAATCTACCTAGAATAAGTAGTACTCAAATTTGCTCGATATCATTGAATCCACTCCTGCGCAAATGTAAAGCCAATTAGTGGTAGAGTTCCTGACTTTGGTAAATGTTTTGAGATGAAATCCTGTGTGATTTGCACACTTCAATAGGGAAAAGCAATTATATCCTTTAGGACAAGAAGTAATATGGCAAGTATGAAAAAAGACTTTGTTGTTGCACGCATAGAAGCTGCACAGGATGGAAGTCCTTACGTATTCGTTGGGTTTAGTGATCCTAATGATTACAAAACTGACAAACCAATGAATCCATTTGGCTCAAACGTTATGGCATTTTCGTCTCCAGAAGACATGATGAAGAACCTTCCAAAGGCAATGGGAAATATTTCAAGAATGATGACTGGTGGAGGTGCTAGTGATTCTCCAACATTCAAGGTGAGCGTGAGGGAGTATGAAGATATAGGAATCAGAGTGGGAGACAGAGTCACAATTGAAATCCGAAAATCAGATAATAATCTTTACACATAGACAAATATAGTATGATAATTTAGCAGGTTTTGATAGTAGGGAAAAGTTTATCCTACTATCATATAAAATCCTTAGTTGTAAATAGTTGCTTCGATCTATATCAGACCTTGATGATATTCAATATTATGGAAAGAAAGTTCTGGTAAGAGTTGACTTTAACGTAACGGTTAGCGACGGAGCAGTCACTGAAGATTATAGAATAAGAAGTGCAATTCCAACGATTGAGTATCTTGTGAAAAGAGGGGCCAAAGTAATATTGGCTTCTCATTTAGGTAGACCTACATTACGTGATAATAATAATTCTCTTGCTCCCGTAGCGATAAGATTGAAAGAAATACTCAATCGAAAGGTTGACTTTGTCCAAGATTGCATAGGGACCCAAGTAAATAGCAAGATAGAGAAACTTGACCTTGGGAACATATTGTTATTGGAGAACTTGAGATATTATGCTGAAGAGCAGAATAATGACCCCGAGTTTTCAAAATCTATATCCTCCTTGGCCGATATATACGTAAATGATGCTTTTAGCACCTCTCATAGAAAACATTCGTCTACATATGGAGCTGTAAGGAATTTCGACATCCGCTTAGCAGGGTTTAGTCTAAAAAAAGAGATAGAATATCTTTCCATGATAAGATATAATCCAAGAAAGCCATTTACCTTGGTAGTAGGCGGTTCCAAGATTAAGGATAAAATCGGTGCCTTAGAAAATTTACTCCCAAAGGCAGACAAATTACTGGTAGGAGGAGGCGCAGCTTATACATTTCTTAAGGCGAAGGGATTTAACATTGGTAATTCGTTATTTGATGAGGAACATTTTGATTGGGTAAAGAACGCACTTTCTTCTTATGGTGAGAAGATATTACTTCCAGTAGATCATGTTGTTTCTTCTGAGGAGAACTCATATTCTACTGTAACTGGCGATATACCAAATGGAATGAGTGGGTTTGATATTGGCATTGAGACTTCTAGGATTTATTCTTCAGAAATAGGGGGAAATGGCTTTGGTACTATTTTTTGGAATGGACCTATGGGGATGTTTGAAGTAGGACAATTTGCAAACGGAACTATGAATGTAGCCAGAAGTATGGCCCTAGCATTTTGGAGAGGAGCGATGACGCTTGTTGGTGGCGGAGACACAATTGCAGCCCTGAAAAAATCAGGAGTATCAGAAAGTGAAGTAACTCATCTATCTACTGGAGGTGGGGCGACATTGAGATTTTTGGCAGGCGATAAAATGCCTGGGATTGAAGCTCTTGAACAGGTAAATTAGGTTAAGAAATATGTAATTTTATTGAATCCAGGTATGATACTTCATTATTTTCTGCCCCAATCATTATAGTATAATCGCCTATTGCAAGATCATTTGAAGGAGTAACTAAAAATGTAATATTCTTTGTCTCGCCTGAATTCATTGAAAAGGATTCCTGGCTAAATGAAGATGTTGAATTGCCAAAGCTTCCAGTTTTAGTGAACGTTGATGATGCTATCATCTTGATATTGACTTTATCGATGGCTGAAATAATAAGAGGGATTTCAATAGTCTCACCTTTCTTTGCAGCAAACTCCGTAGAGCTAGTATCTACAACAAATGGGAGAGATTTTGAACCATTTAACATGCCTAATTTATTTTCTGTCCATTCTGAGAACCATATTTGGTTATTTTTTCCTATCGAAAACTGAAGAGTATTAGAAATCCCCGGAGGCATGAATTTATTTTGCGTAGGTATCCTATATTCAACAAGTGTCCCATCTGTATTATTGAATCTTGCAAGCTTGTTACCAACATGTTCGTTGAACCATAAATTTCCTGCTAGATCCATCTTTATCCAGTAGGGTAGTGTATCACCGGAAACATTTGGATCATTAGCGGAGCTGATGAGGAGTGGTGGTGTACTATATTCAGTAACTTTGCCATCTGTTGAATTTACCATGAAAAATATACTAGTTCCATGATCGGTAACCCAAGGATTTCCCTTTTCATCAATAGCGATACCTACTGGTGAATTAAGGTGTGGTGGTAGCTCATAGGTTGTAAATGTTCTTGAAGCCATATCAAATTTGAACAACTGACCTTTAGCAGCAAACGCAAGTACCGAAATCCAGAGGACATTACGATCCTCGTCTATTTCGATTGAACCAGTGCTGACAAGATCCGGATCTATTCCTTTGAATGAAGATAATGGCAGAGAAATATTTGATATACCTTCAGACGAATTGTTTTTCAGATCTGATACATTTGCAAACCAAAGGGATTTTGACCGAATTCCGGCAAAATAAATATCATCTTCGTTGAATACTATTGAAACAGGATAAATAGTTCCAAATGCTGAAGGACGTTCAGGGATAGGAAAGAAGCTAAAATTATTGCTAACAGGTTCAAATCTCCAAATTGCATTTTGTTTTTCATCAGTAAACCAGATGCTTCCTTTAGAGTCCGATTTTATGTCCCATGTTTGTGAAATATCAGTCGGTCTTGATCGACTATCCCAGACAGGGATTGAAAATGACTGAATATTTTTATCCATGGTATTTAATTTGCCAAGATGACCCAACTTGGTTGAAATATACCATATTGAATCATTTTCTGCCAGGATACCAAGAGGCATTTCGCATTTCTGAGGAAGTAAATATTCTGTGACAAAAGAGTTGCTATTTTGTGTAGAATTCATTCCACAAAATTGCATTTGAAATTGTAAGATCGCTTGGTCTCTGGAAGTACTCTGCAATTGAGGGAATTGGTCTGATTGCGCCAAAGTAATATTATGTTTGCCCGGGTTAAAACCCACTACTAAGAGAATTATTGTGGCCGAGAGTATCAAAAAGAGTAACCTTGATCTTGTAAAAGTTTGAATACTGAACATGCTTTAGCGATTTGAAATGTTAATAGATCTAATAAGAGTTTTTTTATTTCCTACCCGTGTACCATTTAAATATTAAACTTAATTTTTCATTAACATGAAGTCAACTACGAAATATTTGACTTTTCGCACGGAAAAGAAATTCAAATTGGTAAACATAACTTCAGAGATAGAAAAAATTGTGTGTGAATCAGAGGTCAGTGAAGGCATTTGTCTGGTCAATTCTATGCATATAACGTCGAGTATTTTTGTTAATGATAATGAAGTAGGCTTGCATCAGGATTTTGAGAAGTGGCTTGAGAATCTAGCACCACATTTACCCACAAAACAATATTCGCATAATGATACTGGAGAAGATAACGCCGATGCTCATTTAAAGCGTCAAATAATGGGTCGTGAGACAGTGGTAGCCATCACTAAGGGTAAACTTGATTTTGGACCGTGGGAACAAATTTTTTATGGAGAATTTGATGGTTGTCGCAACAAGAAAGTCCTCGTCAAGGTGATAGGAGTGTAAAAATATACATCACAAGAACACGCCTGATGAATTAGAGCTGATCGATTATTGCGAATAGTGAGTCCTCGGTGCAGAGTCGATTGATTTATTAGATCAACGCTGGTTTTCGTATTTATGGAACCGTATCGTCTTGATAAGGATTCTCTAGGTGAGGTTAAAGTTCCATCTAATGCTTACTATGGACCATTTTCCGTTAGAGCTTCGAACCAATACAAAGTAACTGGTCAGAAACCTCATGTGAACATGATAAAGGCATTTGCTATGATAAAACGTTCTGCGGCACTGGCAAACAGAGATTTGAAGACGCTCCCAGTGGAAAAGTCAGATGCAATAGTAAAGGCTTGTGATGATATATTGTCGGGACAATTGCATGATCAAATCATAGTTGATACTATCAATTCAGGTGCAGGAACTGCATTTAATATGAATATGAATGAAGTAATTGCAAACAAAGCTCTTGAAATTAGTGATCATAGTATTGGCGATTACTCATTCATAAGTCCTAACGATGATGTAAATATGTCACAGTCTAGTAACGATACTTTTCCTACTGCAATGCATGTTGCGTTATTAATGAATATGAAAGGAGTTGTAGAGTCGCTTAATACACTCATACTGTCGCTTGAAAAAAAGGCTCAGGAATTCAGAGAAGTTATGAAAATTGGTCGAACTCACTTGATGGATGCAATACCAGTTACACTGGGCGCTGAGTTTGATGTATATGCTTTTTCACTAAAAAGGGGTCTGAGTAAGATTGAGGATGCATGTGCCGACCTAGAATATGTGGGACTTGGTGGTACAGCAGTTGGTACGGGGGCTAATACACCAACAGGATATGATAAACTAGTGGTCAAATATCTCTCCCAGATCTCTGAATTAAATTTAAAGCCGTCACAAAACTATTTCTTCTCTTTGCAAAGCAAATTTGAGACAACGATGTGTTCTTCTACCCTAAGAAATATCGCAATCGAGTTAATAAAAATGTCAAATGATATCAGGTTGATGGCGTCAGGGCCTACTGCGGGACTATCAGAAATTACAATCCCTGCCGTACATGCCGGATCGTCGATAATGCCTGGTAAAGTAAATCCTTCACTGTCTGAATGCCTTAACATGATTTGTTTTATTATCGTAGGAAATGATGTCTCCATTGCTATGGCTGCGCAGGCAGGTCAATTTGAGCTAAATGTAATGTTACCAGGCATGATAAAAAACATATTAGAATCGACTGATATGTTAAAAAATTTTCTGCCAATTTACTCGCATAATATGATATATGGACTAAAAGCAAATGAGCAGAAACTTGAGTCATTTGTGGAAAAGAGTCCAATTCTAGTAACTCTGCTCAATCCCCACATAGGATACCTTAAAGCATCAGAGATATACAAGGAGTCAATGGCCACCAATAAAAGCATTAGAGAATTGATACTTGAAAAGGGACTAATGACAAAAGAAGAATTAGACAGTGCTCTCTCGAAGAAAAATATTCTAGGTTCAAAATAATTTGAATTTCAAATAGATGTGAGTGTTTTGAAACTATGTGAAATGACAGCCCATATTATAACATAGTGGAACGAAGTTGATAAATAAAAGAATCTTGTTGACAGTTTCCTTTGGGATATTGGTAACTGCCATTGTTTTTTTTGGTCTTCAGGATTCTCAAAATCGACCTTCACTATCTAGAATGCCAATTTCTTCGGATATGGCTATCTTAAGAGTGGCAAACACCTTTAACATTTCTGAGAACCAGATTAGCAATTCTCCCAACTATGTTTATGTAAATCCTGATGGAAAAGTGTATGGTTCAAATCCAGAACTCAACAACATAGGAAACAGTATCGGGATTACAGGACCAACAACAACCGGAGGGAGTCATTTCGCATGGGAGGTTGATAATTTTCAAGACAAACACAAGTACTACGTTGACTCAGTGATCGCAGAAATAATTTCCAATTCTAGTTACAGCTAAGTCCCCTTTAGCAACCAAATTATAAGACCTGTAATTTGCATATGTCATGCAGGTTGAGGGCAAAGTAATGGTCTGCGACGCTATAGATGAGATAGGTATAACCATTTTAAAAAAGGCAGGATTGATAGTCGACTACAAACCTGAAATTGAGCCAGATGATTTACTGACCACCGTCGGAGAATCCAATGTGATCATAGTAAGAAGCAGAACAAAAATAACAAAAAAGGTAATTGATGCTGCCCCAAATGTCAAGATTATTGCCAGGGTTGGTGTCGGATTAGATAATATAGATACGGAATATGCTGAATCAAAAGGAATCAAGGTTTTAAACGCAGCTGAGGCCGCAATGAACGCCGTATCAGAATTGGTAATTGGTCATATGATAGCCTTGTCCAGGAATATTCCCAAAGCCGATGATGGATTAAAGAAAGGCAAGTGGCTAAAGAAAGAACTTCTTGGTAGCGAGCTAAGAGGAAAATACTTGGGAATTATAGGAGTGGGGAATATTGGCAGAAACGTGGGACGAATTGCAAAATGCCTTCGTATGAACTTGATAGGATTTGATATCTTCCCAATCAATCAAGATTACGTTAGGGAAGTAAGTATGATAAAAACAGATATGAAGACCTTACTTGAAAATTCCGATTTTGTAACGTGTCATGTACCTCTGACAGAAAAAACCAAACATCTCATTAATTCAGAAACACTGTCATATATGAAACCTACTTCCTTCTTGATTAATACATCGAGGGGAGAAATAATAGACGAAAAGTCACTATTTACGGCGTTAACTGAGAATAGAATTGCCGGTGCGGCTCTTGATGTCTTTGAAGTAGAACCACCAACCAACACAGAGTTATTGAATCTGCCAAATATGATTTGCAGTCCTCATATTGCTGCGCAGACCAAAGAAGCACAGGAGCTTGCTTCAACTGTTATTGCAGAAAAAGTAATTCAGACATTACTGTCAAATAGATGAAATATTGATTCAACCTGTATTTTGCCAAATCTATTCTTTGACTAACAAAATACAGATATTAAGGTCTTAACTGGAGTTATTTGTAATATGCATCAGTATATGGCTGAAATGTGGACAAAAATGTGGAAAACCAACTCGGAGGAACTAAAAGAGAAAGCCATGACGTGGAGAAAGGAACCGACCATACACAGAATCGAAAGGCCTAGTAGATTGGATAGAGCCCACAAATTGGGATACAAGGCAAAACAAGGCATTGTCGTAGTCCGTACGAAAGTTGGAAGGGGTGGTATGAGAAAACAACGTCCAACATCTGGAAGAAGACCTAAACATTTGGGTGTAGTTAGAATCAAACAAACAGATAGTATGAAAAAAGTCGCTGAAAGAAGAGTGAATGATAAGTATCCAAATATGGAGGTTATTGGGTCTTATTTTCTATACAAAGACGGTAAAAACATATGGTATGAAATCATACTTGCAGATCCTGGTCATCCTTCAATTTTGAGAGATGTAGAATTTAAGAAAAGATTAAAGGCTTTTGCAAAGTAGGCCAATTTCTACTCTAAAAAGTCCTAATTTTTTGAGTAAGAGAATCTATCAATCCCGCAAGATCCTCTTTTCCAATATCATTGTCTAAAGTTACGTAATAATATCCTCCTAATTGCAATGGAAAGGTCAGTGTTATCACCTTCTCATTTACAGTAAGAGTGTATGTTGTGGGACCTAATGTGGAATCAAATGCTCTCCTGAGCTGATTGCGAGTTGCCTCAATAAAATGTTCATTGATTGCCTGTTCAACATTGAGTAAGGGAACAAGACCCGGGCGTAATTGTCCTGCAATGGTTTTACCAAAATTATTAATCATGCCAACGTAACGGATTTTTTGAGATAATAAGAGTAAGTTATGACATTTTTCTTTGTTCCTGATAGATTCCTCTCTTGCAACTTGATTTTGTTCTTTATTATCCATAACAAGTAAACAGATTTGTTAGATATATTTTTTAATGTCATCTATACCGATCAATAAGTTTTAATGGTCATTGTGGTAGATAACATGAATATATTTAAAATGAAAAAAAACACGATATATAGCTTGATAGGCGTTGCTATAATTGTCGGGGGAGGTCTACTTTCTATATACACATTTTTTGGATCTTTTAATCCATTTTACGTTGTGGTAAGCGGGAGTATGGTTCCAAAAATTAACATTGGGGATATTGTAATAATCAAGAATAACTCTTTTGAAACTTCATTTAATAATCTTAGAGTTGGAGACATTATTGTTTTTAGAGCACCGGAAGCAACGACAGAAGACGGAAAGCCCAAGGTAATTGTACACAGGATCTCTGAAATTGGAACCTTCTTGGGAAAAGAAGTTGTGACGACAAAAGGAGATGCAAATCCATATTCTATTCCTGGCATAGACTTTCCACTTTTTATGGAAAACTATGTTGGAAAAGTAGTATATGTAATCCCAAAGATAGGAACAATTTCAATGATTCTAACCCCTCCAATAAATTACATTATTATGGCCATAATCATTGGATTACTAATTTATTCCATTAGACCGAGAAAAGTAGAGCATGAAAACGAGACTGTGTGACTCATTTTTCAAATTAAAATGTGGATCCAACCGTCTCTCAATTCTGTGCTATAGGTTTTTAGAGGTTCTTCGGCCGGTAAATTTTCGGGGACCCCACTTTCTAGGTTAAACCTTGACATGTGTAGTGGACAAGTAACAGTCTTTTCATCTTCATTTAGAAATCCAGTAGAAAGATCAGCGTATGCATGAGTGCATATCTTATCAGTTGCATAGATCTTATTGTTTATGTTTGCTACTAGAATTTTTTTTTCATCATGATCAAAGTCTATCATCTCACCATTATTGAGCGTTTTAACTTCACATACCTTGACCCATGCAGCCATACCTATCACAGCTAGTAAAGTCGTCTACCTATACTTATAATGTTTTTCGAATATATCATCAGCTTCTCTATATCTGGATTTTTCGACTTCAAGAATGTGCTCCATCGCTTCATCAGTTTTGAGCATTAATGGTTTCCCAAGCCATTTATTTTCCATCAAATAATTCACCCATGCTCTTATAGTAGGACCCATTTTACGAGATAATGGTTCTAGAAATCCACTTACAATTTCTCTTTTTGCTTCTTCGTTACTAAGTCCTCTACACATAAGATAAAAGATTTGATTTTCATCTATCTGGGCAACAGATGCAGAATGAGTGGCCCTAACTTCGTTTGTCTCAATTTCTAGCCCAGGTATTGTATCTGATTTTGCACCCTTATCCAACAGTATGGCATGCCCTGCAAGATATGACTCTGCAGATTTTCCACCTTTCTCAATTTTTATCATTCCCTTAAAAAGAGATTTGGAACTGTCTTTCATTACTGACTTTGATAAAACTCTGCCTCTTGTATTCTGTCCATGGTGGATTAGGTTTGATGTTACATCAAATGACTGGTCATTAGTACCAAAAATTATTTCCACATCTTCAGCGCTTGCTCCTTCTCCTTTCATGATATTATCAATTTTATATCTTGAAAGTTGAGAACCAAAAAGACCCATATACCATGACATTTTTGCGTCCCTTTCAATGAACGCTTTTCTATTCGAAAAATTAACCGAATTCTTTTCATTCATTGCCTGAAGTGTCACGACTTCTAGTTCCGCATTTGCTCCAACATAACATTCCAATAGCTCAAACAACGATTGCTGAATTCTATCATCAGATTGTTTATTGCTGTATAATTCTTGTACTATGCCTGCTTTTGAGTTTGATTCAGCAATTACAATATTTCTTGTTATAGATGATGTTCCATCCGGCGCAAGCACATCAATTATTCTAATTGGTTCATCTATGATCACATTTTTTGGAATATACACAAAAATACCAGAGTCAAAACAAGATAATTCTAATGCAAGGAACTTGTCTTCAGAATAATCAAGTTGGTTTGATTGTATACTACTCTTAATAATACTAGCATGTTCCTTTATCGCAGTTTTAAGATCTGAAATGACAACTCCTTGTTCTTGTAGCTTTTTTGAAATTTTGGAATGAATAATTGTGGAACCTATTTTTAAGATGCTCGTATCTTTCTCAAGCTCTTTTATTCTTTCGCTAAGATATTCTTCTGGTTCATACGTCTTAGTCCCTTGAGAAAGATAAACACGATCTGGATATAGGAGATTAGCATCAGAATATTTCTTATATAGTGGTGAAACTTCGTGTGGTAGAGAAGAATAATTTGAAAATGCATTATTCCTTATTTCCATCAACCATTCTGGTTCTGAATTTGTAATGCTTTTCTCTTTTACATACTTGTCATCTAATGATGACAGGGAAATAAGACTAGGTGTCATGAGTTAGAGGATAAATATGAATAAACATATTATCTATCTTTCTATTTATTCTAAAATCGAATATTAGGCGTCCTTTTTAATTCACAGCAGTTCAATCAACAATGGTTTGGCTTAATCGAATAACATGAGAAATATTAATAAATACTGATTCTGACACAACTGCTCAGTCAAAACAGATAAAAGATTGACAGGAAATTTTTCTATTGTTGCAAAGGGAAATCATTGTTTTTGCATTCTTAATTTTGCTTCCAAGTTCAACTTATGTACTTATTTTAAGCATCAGTCAGAACAATATTTCTTATGCGGCATATGTAAGGGCATTACCGGAGA
>JAICFW010000132.1 GCA_025923455.1 Nitrososphaeraceae archaeon
CCAAATATCCGGCTGGGTATACAGTCCAATATTGAATTGGGAGTTACTTTATCTGAAACTCCTTGAAGGATGACATAAACCAATTTTTTATCCTTATCTATACCAACATAATTTACACTGCCATTCTCTGTTCTTCCCTCAGTTATTATTCTAATTGAATGAACCTCATAGTCTTGGGGTTTTTCCTTCAATTCTATAATTGTACTCTCGTCACCGTGAATCTCATAGTCTCCATTACCATATTGCAAGTTACCTTCCTTTATTCGAGCTCCTATGATTCTGACCGGAATATTCATTTGAAAAAATTTTGGTAAGCTATCTTCGTCAATGTTCCATAATGCAACCCTTAGTTTTCTATCTCCGGTATCATTTGACAACATGGTTTGTAATGATTTTTTCTGCTCTCCTCTCGGATCAGTAAATTCTATTATCCTGGGAATAGAACTGATTAGTCCGGATACCACTACGTTCTCTTTTTCCGACCTGATGCCATCTATGTTTGATGTTATGCCATCTATATCCGGAATAGAAGCATCGTTACCTTGATAAGGAGATATATTACCGCCCTCCGCAATATTTAGAATTGGCTTTCCGTTTAGGGCACTTTTTACATAGCAATTTTTTATTTGTATCAAATCCCCTGGCTTCAATTGATTATCCTCAATCACGTGAGTTAAATTGTCCCATAGCCTTACTTTTATGCTCCCACCGGCATCGTAAACAGATATAGTTCTATTTTCAATATTTTCGTTTGTATCCTTTTTTGTAAAAGTCCTTATCGGATAACTATTAAGAAGTCTCACGGTTAAATCTAAATCTCTTGCACCAATATACAGATCCTTAATTCCCCTTTTTGTTCGTTGAACATTATCAAACGTAGCGCCCAAGTCAGCAGCCACAAGGAACAAGGCACCCTGATCAGTCAAGTAACCCGCTCCTATCCTTCTCTTTTTTTCTTCTATGAGTTCTTTTATTTGCTCTAAATTAATATCCGGTTTCTGTTCCAATAATATGTCAATCATTTTCTTAAAGTCAAGTGACAATCTAATTGTGACCTCCAAATACTAGATTCTATGTCTTGCCTATATGTTTTGAGAATCAGTGGATGGCCCTTGCCATTCCAATCTAATGGATGTTTTCAATGTTAGTTGAAGTCAACTTTCTACAACCCCAATTTCAAGTCTGTTAGATATGTGTTGCCGAGTCCTAGGCATCAAGAAACATAGGGCTCAAGGATAGAACGAATTCTGTCCTTTCCTAGATCAGTAATGTAACCACCAAGTCTTGGTCCACTGTCTGCGTTTATTAGCATTTTGTACATCAGTTTAAATATTTTTTTAGGTTGCTCTTCGTTTTCCTTCGAAGTTTCGTAAATTAATTGCTGTATTTTTTCAGCATCCAGAATGGAATCGGGATCTTCAATTTTAAGATCCTCCAATATTTTTCTTATTATCAGCTTTTCCTTTTCAGTCAGGAGTACGTCAAATTTTTCAATGGAGGTATGGTCATCTGTCCAATTACACGCCAATTGAATTTTTTGTTCGAGATCCATAGTTAATTCACTTGCAACTTTGTATTTTACCAGCCTGTCAAAGATTTTTTTTATCCTTTCATTTCCTGAAAAAAAAGATGCTTGTTGAGCCATGAGCATGTAAGGAACATGTTGATGCGGTTGTTCGGAGCCCCTAAGATGATTAATATATTCGTACAACCCTTTTGTCTTAATGAGCTTATCTTCATTAGCCTCTTTTCTCTTGCCAAAATAAATATCCTCACAATCATCGTACTCGTCCATTAAGGTAGGGATATCATCAACGCTAACTTGCCTTGTCCCAGTTATTCTCTTGAATAAAAGCAATAATAAAGATTGAGGCGTTCCATATCGTAACCATACTTGTGGAGTCAGCACATTGCCGATAGACTTGCTTATCTTCTTACCCCCTTTATCAAGAAACATCTCATATTTTACGTGGAATGGATGTGCATAAGCAAGTATACCATCTGATACCCAGTCATTTACCCTTACCGAATCCATTATGTCCTTGCCATATGCCTCAAACCGAATATCTAGTGCACTCCATCTCGCAGCAAATTCTACTTTCCATGCAAGTTTTCCCTTGCCAGTAGTTATTGGAATCTCTCCTGTATAACCGCATCCTTTTATCTCATTGTTACCTAATTTAGTTCCACTACAGATATAACTAACTTTCCTTTCTTCTCTTATATATTTTTCAGCGTTTGCTACGTAAAGTCTTCCGCATGATTCGCAAATTGGAAAGTATGGAAGAGATTCTTTATATTTTGATTGTCCTACAATTTCTTCAATTTTGTTACCAAGATTAGGAGCGTTGGTCAAGATTTTATCTATTTGATCTGATAACATACCATTTCCATAGACTTTTGCGGCGTTAAGAAATTCGTAATTTATCCCTAGTCGGTCCAACGCATCAAGTAACAAACTGCTCATATGAGCTCCGTAGGATTCATGACATTCACCTATAGGATCTGGTATATTAGAAACGGGTTTACCGATATATTCAGTCAACCATTCAGGCAGTCCCGACGGAATTTTTCTTAGTCCATCCAAATCATCAGAATATGCAATTAACTTTGATTCATAGCCTAAATTTTTTATGGCTAAGGAAACTCCATAGGCCCTAACAGCGTCGCCCAGACTACCTATGTGCGGAAAACCAGATGCACCTAGGCCGCTCTCAACTAAAACTAACTCCAGAGATCTTCCGATATCCTTTTCTCTTTCAATGATAGTAGAGGCCAGTTTATCAATCCAAGTGCCTTTTCCTATGATTTCTCTCTTCATATCATTACAACTTCTTTGATACATATGGTCCGTTTAATTCGTATCCAAATTTCCTGTAATACTGTCTCGTACCTATTGCACTTATGATAGAGATTGAATTCGTACCGAATTCACTTTTTACAATTTCTTCTGCTTTTTCTATCAATCTAGATCCATATCCCTTATGTTGAGATGTAGTCGGAAAATCACTGTTCCTCCCTATATCGACCAATTGCCCCAGTATATGCAATTCACGAACAATTGCTGACGGCGTTCCATCCTTTTCTTTCAATTCTGTTCGATGTGGTTTGGCCAGTTTTCTTAATCTTAAATACCCGAATAGAACTTTTTTGTCAGAATCTTCCAAACTTAAAAATACTTCCTTACCATTGGAGGAATCATAATCAATTCGTTTAAGATTTATATTAACATCATGACGACCAAGTTTTCTCATTCCCACCTCTCGACATCTTATGCAATTACACCGTAACCCTTGTTCTTTTAATTTTTGTTGCAGTATCTGTCGTAAATTACTACCACTGTTACCATTAATTATATATTCAGATTCTATTTCACGTTGAATTCTCATTATTCTTACCCATGGGGGAATAGTTTTTTTCATTTCAAGTAACAAATCGATGAGCACATCATCAGGATATGGTTTGTAAAGCCCTTTTTCATACAGTTTAGCCAATCCAGTATTGTGTAACAGTAACGTTGGATATATTTTAAGCATATCAGGTTTTAAACGGGGATCTTCAAACAGTTTGCGGAAATCTTCAAGATCCTTTTCAGGAGTAGAACCAGGCAATCCGGGCATCATATGAGCAACAATTTTGTATCCAGAGTCCTTTGCAAGTTGAAAAGAATCATAAACATCATCAATAATGTGACCACGATTAATATTTCTGTAAACATCTTCTTGTAAAGATTGAACACCTATCTCAACTCGAGTAAAACCAAGTTCAAGCATCAAATCGATGTGAGTATTCTTGCAATAGTCGGGTTTCGTTTCGACAGTAAATCCCACACAGCGAATTTTACTTGTTTCATTTAATTTTTGTGCTTCCAGTAATGACACAGATTCTACACCGTTCAATGCATCAAAACATTCCTTTGCAAAGTTTCGTTGATACTCATTAGACATAAAAGGGAACGTGCCTCCAACAATAACTAATTCTACTTTTGAGACATTATGTCCCCGTGAAACTTCCTGTTCCAATCTAGAAGCAACTTGTGATTTTGGATCGAATTCATATTTTTGTGCTAATTTTGTAACCGGCTCTTTTCCGGTATAACTTAAAGGAATATTGAATTCCTTTCCTCCAGGACAATAAATACATTTTCCATGTGGACAGTCATAGGGTTTTGCCATAACCGAAATTACTAATATACCAGATGCAGTTTTAATAGGCCTAACCATCATTGTTTTTCTAATATTACTGTCAATTGGTAAATATTTTATTATATCTGGAAATTTGGGAGTTCGTGCTAAGCGATATTTTGACGAGGCGCCTTTAATAAACGAATAAATGTCATTTAAGGAGAGTTCCCCAAGTAGACTTAATTTATTAGCTATCTCGATGCAGGCTGAATCATAATTGTAAGACTCATTTTGCCAAGTGGGATCAAATGTACTCCTCATCTATGCCATCATCGTTTACCAATACATCTATTTCTTATATACTATAGTATCTAATCCATTAACGGCCAAAAAGGAGTCATGATAGTTCCGCAGCAGTATTAGAAACCTGATAATTGAACTAACCATTAAAGAGTATCTTAGATTTACTTTGAATTAAAGTTCAATAGTTTTTCCAATGGAAACTGACAAGAATACGGCATAAGTAGAATAGTAGGATGAGATGGGTTTTAGGCTGATTGTAGTATTTATAAATGGATGATTTGGCTTGGCACTTGCCTTAAAGTTTAACCCCTCTAATTATTTATATTTTTTAAAATCCAAGTAGAGGCAAGATAAGGTTAGTCTATTCCTAACACTTTCCTCACAATATCAAGAGTTTCATTTCTTTCTGGAGATATCAAGGGGGCAGTAACATTGGCAGTAGCGTTTATTTCTGGCACTTCAACTGGGGCAGTAACATTGGCAGTAGCGTTTATTTCTGGCACTTCAACTGGGGCAGTAACATTGGCAGTAGCGTTTATTTCTGGCACTT
>JAICFW010000133.1 GCA_025923455.1 Nitrososphaeraceae archaeon
TTGGTATAGTCCTGAAAGGAATATTTGCAACCACATTGATATTCCAGCACTTTCTTTATCCTGTATCCGTTCGAAGAAACTAACTTGGACATGATATATTAACACTAAACACATATATCAACTTTAAATGGTCCTACGGCATTTTGGTTCTAAATTTATGACAAGATCAGATTCAAATACATCAAATTGCATCAGACATAAGGAGTGTAAATAGATTTAGACTTATTAACTGTTAAATCATCCAGAAACAATATTTTCCAGCTGTTTTTGGTGGTATTATTCTCGTTCGCATTGATAACGCTTGGAATTTTTGTAGAATATGTATTTGGTTCAGTCGCTGGAGATAATTTGGACTTTAATTTTGTTGCAGCTGGAGACTTTGGCTGTGGTAAGAATGCGAATAGAACGATAACAAATATGTTAGTTCGACAGCCAGAAGTGGTCATAGGATTGGGCGACCTATCTTATCAGAAGACAGCAGACTGTTGGTTTCATGTTGTTTCCCCATTAGATACAGATGGTCGACTAAAAATTGCAATTGGTGACAATGAAATGTATCCTGCGAAATTTACTGAATATATGAAACATTTCAACATGGATAGCCCTTACTATTCATTTGAATATGGAAATGTTCATTTTCTATCAATGGCAACTGCCAAAAATAAAGTGATACCATATAATGAAACTTCAGAACAGTATGAGTTTATAAAAGATGATCTCAAAAGGGCATATGAGAATAAGAGCATAAATTGGATAATTGTATACTCGTTCAGATCTTTTTATTCTTCTAATACAACACATCCAGGTCTTGATGAACTGCAAGATCTATACCATCCACTATTTGATAAATATGGTGTTGATGTTGTACTGCAAGCACACAACCATAATTATCAACGTACATACCCACTAAATTATAACGACACGAGAACCTTTACCCCCATAATTACAGATAAACAAAAAGAGAAATACGAATATGATACTAAAGGACCCATATTTGTAACAATCGGTACTGGAGGGGAGGATCTTTATGAATTTACTAATCAAGCACCCTATGTTGTAACTCAATTTCTGAGACATGGGTTTTTGAATATAGATGTCCTGGAGAATGGGACAAGATTGGATGCGAGGTTTTTTGAGAACAGGGATAACAGTGACAAGGATCATTTCACCATTAAAAAATAGATCATAAGAAACGTGGACTAAATCCTCATTTCAGGTTACAGTTTGTTGATTAATAATATTATTAGTTTTGTTTTGTAATTTCCTATACTAAAATTCCAATACTACTCACTAATTACATCCTCGAGTAGATACTTTGGGACTTTGGCCAATTGCTCCACTTTCCAATGACAGCTCCAACAAAACCCACATACAACACAAGCAAATTGAGATCTTGTGTTACATGATTTACACTCCTTATATTGCAATTCGGTAGTGTTTCTCAAATACTCGTGTTTCTGGAGTCTGTTTTTTTTCCCGATCAGTCGGGAACTCATTTCTATCTATGTAAATTATGGTGAATCAGAGATATAACTCTTTATTATTATAATACCAAATTACATATCGTTCTTATGTCATATCTAAGAATGTTTTAGAAAAATTTGATATTGTTTTGATACCAAGATGTGATAATGTGGTAATTCGGCATAAGATTTACAATAGGCTCACTCTATGTCAAATTAGGTGATAGTGTGGATCACTATCTCCTTAAATTTACGTCGATATGACAATAACAAATTTGGAGGAATAGTTTAGAATTGTGTTTGTTTTATTAATAGTCTATTTCCTTTTATTTCCACTGTCTTCGGTCGCCTTCTAACAAACCAGAATCACCATGTATTCTATCAATATGTTTGGATAACTCTTCGTTATTGCTAAATTTCGATGCACAATAAGGACATGATACTTGAGGACTTTCTGACATGGTGATAGTATCTGGATCCGTTCAAATTAATTCTTTTGTTTATAGTGATAATATTCAAAGATGCTATCAAGTTGGATATTCTAAGTAAGTCTAATGCTTTTCGTAAAGTGAGATCAAATCATCATCGGTTTCAATTAACCATTCCACTAGTGTATCATCCAATTTGTGAAATCTTAGATGTTCTCTTCTTTTTTCTCTAATTATTTCTTCCTTACATATTCCGCATTTCATGAAAAGATTTGGCACTGATAATGTCAAAGTACCATTTTAACATATATATCACTAGTGATATTTAACGTAGCGTTATCACTTATAATAAAACTCTGGTTTTAGATATGAATCTTATAGAAATGACAGACGTTTAAATATAAATAATAAAAAAAAGATTAAAAAGGGGGAAAAAATAACTTTTTTATATTCTTTGTTCTTTTATAGAGGTCTGTAACAGTTCACCAATTTCATTATGCATTTTTAGGAAATTCAATCCTTTTTCTGTAGTTTTGTAGTTTTGTGAGCCTTCTAAATATTCTAGCAAATTATTTTCAATGAGTACAGAAAGATATTCCCTCAATTGAGCATAGCTAAGAAAAGCTTTGTACATGATTCTGGTCTTTGTTGCACCGCCATTTGCTGCTTCTAAGATCATTGCTACTATTTCTGTTCTACTTCTGTATTTCATATCAAGATACACTAAACTTATTTATTTTAATGTATTGGCACAATAATCTAGAACATAACTACATTGACAGTGCAACTTAGTTTGTTATCACTTAAAAATCTGAATATTATACTTTGAAAAAGCTGGAAAAATAATAGATGGTGCTATTTCGTCAAAATTCAGTTACAGATTACTAGGCCGTATCCTTAGTAAGTACTTCATTTAGCCAATTGCCTTCCATTTCATCGTCTTGAGAATCACCAAATACCGTTGAACTCTGTTCCTTGATATCCTCGCTGTCACTAGTGTCAGTTTCCATTCCCGTCTCGTCAACATTTTGCTCCTCTATTTGTGTTTGATCGATGTTCTTGTCTTTTGATGCATTTGTGACTATCTCTGAATATGGTTGAGTAATTCTTGACAGAAAGCTGTTTATCTCATCTTTTTCCAGTTGAATACGATCTAACAACTCCGTAGAATTTGTATTGATTTCCTGATATGTTTCTTCAAGGATATCATTACTCCTATATTGTAACTTTGCATCGAAAATAATCGTTTTGATAGTTGTGCCTTGTACTTCCAACTCTCGCAGTCTTGAATTCAATGTATTTACA
>JAICFW010000134.1 GCA_025923455.1 Nitrososphaeraceae archaeon
TGACATTTCAGAGAAAGCAGCTTCTGCAGCTGTTTTCATTTCCTCTTCTGAAAGATCCTTTTTGTGCGTTGCTATTGACCAGAGATGTCCAAATGGATCTTCAAGTCTACCCTGACGGTCTCCCCAGAATTGATCCTTGACGGGATCTAGTACTTTGGCGCCAGCGGAAATAGCTTTATTGAAAATCGAATCAACATCATCTACATACACATACATGGAAACTGGACTTCCGCCTATTGTTTTTGGAGAATGGCACTCATCTCGGGGTATTCATCAGACAGCATAATAACAGAATCGCCTAACTTTAATTCAGCATGAGCAACCCTGCCATCCGGGGCTTTCATACGACATCGTTCTTCAACACCAAAAACATTTTTATAAAATTCTATTGCTTCATCTCCATTTTTCACAAAGACAGGGGTAATCGAATGATAGTCTTTTGGGATTTTTTCTATTGCTTTCATATATTATTTTGGTTCTTATCGTATTTATCGTTATATGATTATTTAAATAATTAATTAATTAATTGTTTAATATTGATGGAATCTGAATGGAAGGTAATCTCAGACTCTAGTAGACGTAAAATTCTAGTATTGTTAAAGGAAAGAGATATGACCCCTACTGAAATCTTAAAACACTTTCAATTCACAATGCCCGCTGTATCGGTTCATTTACGAATTCTTAGTAACTCGGACTTGATATTTGAAAAGAAGATATGAAAGAACAGAATTTACTCCCTAAACAAAGAAAAGGCATTAGAAATGATGAATTTTTTGTAGGAATGTGGGACTATAATATTAAGAGTTTAAAGGAATTTTTGGAGAACCAAAAGGTTACTAAAAAATGAGTGATACAAACCCTCCAAATATGAAAGTTGTATCCGATACTATTAAGATGCACACAGAAGGTGAAGGTGACATGATCGATATGACTTCGCAGCTATCAGATATAGTAAAAGAGAGCAAAATTAAAAATGGAACAGTTACTATTTTTGTTTCGGGGTCCACAGCCGCAGTAACAACTATTGAATATGAATCAGGACTTATTCATGATTTTCCCGCAATGCTATCTAGAATAGTCCCAAAGGACATAGAATATGAGCATGACAACACCTGGCACGACGGAAATGGTCATTCTCACGTACGATCTTCCCTGATAGGACCTAGCATAACTATCCCAATCATACACGGTAAATTGACGCTTGGAGCATGGCAACAAGTAGTGTTATTAGAAATGGATACGAGATCTAGAAACCGAACAGTAACTTTACAAATAATGGGTGAATAACGATCCGAAGGCTTCAGTTAGGGAGAAATATTTAATTAATTAGATTCTTCCAGCATATCCATTGAAAACATTGAGGGCTTCTTTTTTACATAAATTTCTTTTCTTTAAACATCATAAAATGTAATATTTTCTGAATAAATCTAGTTCAATACATTTTCATATCCCGATTCAAACGGTTTGCATTTCAATTGTATCCTTGACTTATAAATCAAAGAATTAGTCTTCCATCTATTCTATTGAAATTCGTTACTAACTTTGCCATCTAGCTTCCCATTGTGTGTTGGGCAGACAAGATCATACAAAAAGAAAATAGAATGAAAAAAGTAAGAATGTATAAAGACTTGGTTGCCTAAAGTAGATATGATATCACTTAATTAGTTCTCACTGCTTGGCTGAGACTTGAAGTAAGCTAATCTCATATTTTAAGATTTTTTGTAACTTTAATTTATCCACGCATTGAGTATATTTTGAGTATGTGAATTTTTCAACACTTATCAAGTAATCAGAAGCGCATTTCCTTGCGAAAATAAGAATACTACTATCCGCAGCGCCTATCTATAATCAATTCAGCTTAGGTATTATTCTATAAATTGCACCTTCGGACTTTTTAAGCGCTGAAACTACATAGAGATACCCATCAGGTCCGACTTCTAAATCAGCAACTATTCCAAATTTTCACCAAATATCATTTTACTAGATTCATCGTTCTTGCTGTAAACTAAATCCGAAAGATCCCCTGTTAAATTCAATGATTTTCTATCTTCCTTAAGCTCAAAATGAAGAATCGTTCCTTTTTTTGCAGATCCTACAAACATATCATTTTTATATTGCTGACCAAGTTTATCGGAATTTAAAAATACCAAGGCAGTCGGTGCTACGGGCTTGCCCCATACAAACTCGGGATTGCTATATTTTCCTTTACCATCAAAACTAACAAATTCTACTGTTTCAGAATCATTGAATATACTCTCTTTCTCCCTCGTATCGTTTAATTTCCAAACACCTTGCACTTTCTCCCATCCGCTATTAAAACCTGGTTCAACTAGATTAATTTCATCTCCAAATTGTGGACCATTTTCTATATCCCATAAATTCCCGGTAACCGGATCAAAGCCTATACCAAAACTGTTTTTTATTCCATACGCATAATAAAAGCTAAGGGTGTAATCGTTACCAAGTAATCCATCATCGACAGGATTTCCATCTTGACTTACTCTTAATATTCCCGCACGACCATCAGGAGCTGTTCCATTTATAATATTCTGCGCTCTAGTATCAAAACCTGTTTGGTTCTGGTTAAATTTTGTTGTTTGCAAATCACCCGTAGTCACATAAAGATTGTTACCTTTATCCATTTGAAGTATGCCTCCAAGGTGACTTGGTGTTGGCAAAGCAGGTAGACTAAGAATCAATTTGGGATCTACGAGTTTATTATCCTCACTATCAAGTCCGTATTTGTATACGTAATTTCCACAATCTTGCGATCCTTTGTCCTGTCCTTTTACCTTTGGACAATGTGTATAGTAAAGAAAAACATTGGTATCATTATTATTGGAATCATCGTTTCCTGATAATACGATTCCTAATAATCCCCTTTCATCTTTGGAAGATACATCAAGATGTAGTAATTGATGCGTAACGTTACCATTAACTATTCTATATACATTTCCAATATTTTTTTCTAGTAATTGAATATCATCTTCATCCACAAAGGGCATACTTGTTGGGAACTCAAAACCGCTTGCCACTAACTCTACTTTGAGATCGGGGTCTATTAATGAAGGTACGGGTATGCTTTGGTCTTGGTTCTTGGCAAGTGTCATATAATCCGACCAAAATGACAAAGAGAATAAATAAAATAATGAGACAATCGATATAGTAAGAAAGATCATGTGGATATTCACATAATTGTGACTTTAGTTTTCTAATTTTCTAATACTCCTTGTTCATTATGCTCATATTATATTCCTACATTTTATGCTGCTTAAAGAGATTGTAAACTGTTGCAAGTCGTTTTATTTTTTCATAATAAATCTTAGAATATATAGCTTATTTTATATTTTAATCGTCTCCTTTTTCACTATTTTTTTTGGATGCCTATTTTCATTACACATTTAAGCATTTAGAACACCCGACCCTAATCAGGTGAAAGAGTAATACTCACAATACAACTTATGCAGATTCAATAGACATTGAAATTGACGCGCATGCAAGAGCTCTAGCAGATAAGGATGGGATATAAATTCAAGAGAAGGAAACACTACTAAAGAGAATTACATAGATTGATGGTAATACTTTTGGAGCACTAGTCCTACTAGACGCCAATGAGGCTATTATATCTGGACATTGTATAGTCCCTATGAGGCAATTAGGATCACTTGACAATATTAATGAACTTTAAAAGAGGTGTATTGAACCTTCAATTGACAGGAATAAGCCCCTAACAAGACGTTACCGAGATTTTTTGATAGAGAATTCATCGATAATTTTTCCTCCTGGTACATCGTAAAAAGATCCAACCAATTTTGTCCCGTCTTCGGTAACGTCGATATTTAGAAAACCATGGACCATCATTTGTTTGACAACGTAAGGCGCCCGGCCTGTGAAATTGTACAGTTCTTTACCTCCAGTACCTACTGTTAGAAATATTTGTCCATCCTCTATATCGGTATAGTATTCATCATTCCTATCTGTAACTATAGGAGTAAATTGCTTGGTATGGTTATATGAAAGCGGATATGTACGCTGATAGTTGTGATTGTGAGCTTGTAGGACAACATCCACATCATACTTATCAAACATAGGATGGTAAGCATCTTGTAACTCATCTAGGCCTGGATGGGTTGTATTTGAAGAATAGAATGTCCTGAACGTATAGACTATTATCCAATCAATATTCTTATCTTTATGAGCATCCATAAGGTCTCTCTTTACAAACTTATACTGCTCTGAAGTATCGTTATACGGGATGAACTTATTTTTTGGAGTCGCCATTGCCAGAAAATGAACATTTCCATAGTCAAATGAATAATAAGGCCTTGTGAGATTAAAGTAATTCAAATATTGAGTATACGCTTTAATTCCACGAGAGACATCGTGTGCGCCGAAGGTAATCTTAAATCTATCACTGTTGGCTAACGGTGAAATAATATTAAACCAACAATATGGTTTTTTCTTATACGCCAGATCTCCTAATGCTATTACTAATTCTGGGTCTTTGTTCATCATACCCTGTATGG
This sequence comes from Nitrososphaeraceae archaeon, assembly GCA_025923455.1. Lineage (GTDB taxonomy): Archaea > Thermoproteota > Nitrososphaeria > Nitrososphaerales > Nitrososphaeraceae > TA-21. The sequence goes on from JAICFW010000134.1 coordinate 4,527, forward strand.
TTTGTTTTGCTTCTTCAGTACACCCAAAATCGCCTGCAGCGACAAGATTAAAATTCTTAAAATCCTCTGATCTAGATTCAGATCGATTATTTTCGCTAGTACTACCATCTGCAAACAAAAGTAAACTTGTCGCTATGATAAATACTAAAAATGAGATGAAAAATAATGGTGAAAATTTAATGTAAAATATTGAACGACAATAAGTAATTTTCAAAATTTCATTACCTCTTTACCTGAATACTTCATATAATTTAAAATTTATTATAGGTCATATTTTGATATCTTTACCGAGTAGTAATTGAAATTACCAATAAATGCTCTTATTCACTTCCACCCGAAAAGATAATAAAATGCATCCATGATTGGATTTGATGCTTCAGTAACGTTTATTGTTCTATTTACAGAAACTTGTTTTAATGGTTGTACAACGGAAATATTGGAAGTTAGGTCTGAGAGTGGTTTTTCCTGTTCGAAATTGATTCTCTGTTCGTCGGATTTAGTAATTGCATTGGAATAAAACGAATTCTGTTTCAATGTATGAACATTTGCTTTTACGGAGAAGAGTATGTTATATTTACTGCAGTGTTACCATATATAGTATTCTGAGATGATTCGTTATCTAGGTCTATTCCACTCCCACTATCTGAAACTATGTTATTGTGAATCTCATTGTTATGCGACTCCGATACTACTATTCCTCTATCTTCGTCACTGACAATATTGTTTCTAGCCACAGAATCATACATATTTCTGCTAAACATTATACCCATTTTCGTATTATTATAGACCTTGTTATTTTCTATTATTATGTCATAGCAATTCCAGAGAACAGAAGATTCCAATAGAACCGTTATCATATACGGTATTATTTCGTATAATCATGTCATGAGTCACTGTATGTGGGTCAAGTCCATAATTTTCCATTATGATGAATATGGTTATTTTCAATAACCATCCCTCCCACGCCTCTAGTGTATAGTGCAAACCGCAGATGAAGCCATACGCGACGATTATCTCCAATAGTTTCTTTATGTAGTAAACTAGGATCGCCTATTGTGTTATAAATGTCGGTAAAATTTGCATGTTTGCAAGTAATCATGATTATCTCTTTTATAAAGTCGTATGTTATACAACCGGATGTAATTTCGTAGCTTGAGCAAGAGAAGAATAAACCAGGATGTTGTCAATAACGATAGAAACAATAATACTATAATTATATTTTCAAAACTTGATGGTATTAATGAGTACTCGTTGACCGAAGATTGTTTGTAACTTATACATTATGTTATGTGACCCGTTTTACGTCGCAACGTATTTTAGTGATTGATTCTCAACAATTAAAGATGAATTCGAAATTTCTGTTATCTGGGATTCTAGCAATATCGCTGTCGCTTTTCCTTGTCCTCTCAATAGTCGATACGGCATATGCGGTCAAGCGTATATACGATGCACCATTAAGTGGAGAAAACGAAGTACCTCCCGTTCAATCTAGTGCGACCGGTCTGGCTGAATTTACACCACCTGTTAATGATACTATAAAGTATAGAATTAACATTACAGGAATATCAGGTGCAACAGGAGCTCACATTTATAGTGGCCAAGCAGGCGAAAATGGTGAGGTGATAGCAGATCTTCTCACCGATACAACCAAAAACAAGGATACTTCTTATGGCATGACAATCAGGGGAAACTTGAGTGACTCAAGTCTTAAAGGGCCTATGGAAGGAAAAACCTTGGAGGATTTGGTTGTTGCAATGGATTCAGGTCAGACGTACGTAAACATTCATACGGTGCAGCAACCTGATGGCGAAATTAGAGGCCAGATAATTAATACTGAGAAGGCTGAGTCTACGGGGCTACCACAGGACACCAATTCAACTGTTGGATAATCGACTAGTACCGAGTAATCCAACTTTTTTATTTAATTATTTTGAGCATTGTGAAATTAAGAATTCAACCATTCGGTATTCCGACTTGTATTAATTAATATAGTTAGAGTATATAGGTGAATTTTTATATACAGCAATCTAATAGGTTGATGTGTGCAGACAAAGTTCTACATAATCCGAATTTAAAAATTACAACATAGTCAATCATAGTCATATCATCAATAGTGATGTGAGATGTTGATGTTAACATGCATATATAATGAAAAAGTCTATTTTCCTTGAGAAGCCAAATTACATTTTCTGGATACAGATGGTCAACATCATTAAAATCTATGAGAAAATTTTGACATTGATTTCGTCCCAATGGTTTATTTTTATTTACATTGTGAAAGAAATGGAACTTTAGAATTATTTCAATATGCAAATAGTCAATAGAGTAAATTATTATATACTTGATTAAGATTATTACGGGAACCTTAATTCTTTCCGTAGGATTGATAGTAGTTTCAGTATGGCTACTTGCAATGACGATACTATTGATTAGAAGCAACTTGGGTTAGGTATATACGGATTTATATGTTGAATAATGCACTAGTTTATGACCTTCGCTGTGCGTGAGGGATAACCAAAACTATATCCATGCTAGGCATTCTTGATTTAATTAGGTTCTCAGTACTGAGCAAAACCAATTCGACATCATTCAATGGTTTTTTACCATCCATGTCGACATGGATTTCTGCTCGAGAAACAACGCCGGTTTGACGCAATTTAATAGATCTCACAGTAACATCTCCTTCAAACTTTTGCTCGATTAGTTTTGTAATGTAATCTGCACTAATTGGATTATACCATGCATCTACTAGTATAAGTGATGATTGTTTCAAAGAAACATATGACACTGAGAATATGAATCCGGCAATTATCATACCTCCTATGGCATCAGCCTGCAAAAATCCAAATTGAGTCGCTATCAATACGCTCAAGAAGCCCAATATAGACGCGGAGCCATCCTTAATTGAATTCTTCGCATCTGTCTTTAATGAAAGTAAATTGTATTTATTTGCTATATTTCTCATCTGAAGTGCTCTGTGTAAGGATATTCCACTGGCAATAGCTAATACTACCATGGTAGGTATAGGATGCTGAATTTCTCTTGGATGGACAAATCCCTCATAGGAATGATAGGCAATAAAGATACCTATTGCAATCATTCCAATTGCGGCCATCATTGCGGCAAAACTTTCCACTTTATGGTAACCGAATTGGAACGTTCTATCTGCTGGTCTGCGTGCAAATCGCAAACCTATTAATACTATAAAAGATATCATAGCGTCGGACATTGAATCAACTCCGTCGGCTGTAGCTACTACACTTCCACTGATATATCCCATCAACAATTCTGCGACACCTATGCTGACGAGTGTAATAACAGATATCTTGGCTATTTTTTGACCTGCACGAAATCCTTCATTTATATGAGATGTAAATGATCCTTTATTGGTACTTGAATCGGAAATAACCGGTTTTGAATTTTCGTTATCTGAATCTTTATCCAAAGTTTAATTTATTTAATTATCGTCTCAATAACTATTAAAGATTACGCAGGGACTTTAGGATGTTTAATTTAAGTATAATTGTAATTATTACAATACTTCGACTAAAAAAAGAAAAATAATACAATAAGTTTGCGTTCGTTGGGCGTGAACACTTTATCCAAACGGTTCCCTCCAAACTGTCACTGGTGGCCAAATAATGGATCCCACTATTAATGTCTGGATATCGCTTTCCGATGGAAAAGATGCTAAGGATATCTAATCGGCTCCATACAAGAGAACGATATGTTCTTTGCTTGAGTATCTGCTGATGAGTTATATCTACCTGAAGGAACAGAATGTGCGCATAGAAAAACATCGGATACTGACAACATTCATAATCTAGTGCTAGATGAAAATAATTTGCAGTATAAACAATAGAATATTTAGCATTACGTGACATAGAGGTTAGTAGGACTTCACAGAATTCCTAATATGCATTACTTTAATCTAATTAGTTAACATTAACGTATCTGAGGTAGTATTACGATTACAGATACTTCTGTGCTCATCTCTGCATTGACTTTCAGCTGTTATTCTATATGCGCCTATCTCGGTTAAATTTAGTCCTGACAAAGTAACAGTAGATGTAAAGTTGCCGTTCGAATTGCTCCTAACTTCATCTCGAAATATTTCATTGCTATTTGGATTTGTTAACCTTAGCAATACTAAAACATATGGAGCAGGTTGATCGTTGTACTTGACCCAACCGTTTATTGAGATTGTTTGATTCATTTTATATTTTGTATTCGGATCGTTGGTGAGAATAGGTTCAGACACATGAGTTGCATCAACTATTTGCAAGGTTACCGAGCAAACAATGATAGTAATAAATGAGTAGAACATGTTATTTTTCTTATCAACCATATCATAGCATCCTCATTATTAGATTTAAGACTTAGTCATTAGCAAAATATATCATACCATTGAAAGTGTAGCGCGTTTAGTGTAATGCAATCCAGAGCTAGGATTATTAAATTACTTTATAGTAGTTCTGTTTAGTATATCATTACACATTAATTCTGCTAAATGTCTATTGTCGCTGGTCAAATTTGTAAAAAAACCGTCCAAAGATCGAGTCGTATTCTTGAGTTGATTGGCCACCTTTGTTAGATTAGTATTAGTGCATGTTCCATTTTCGTAAAGTACAGCATGGGTTAACCGAATAGCCGGACTCAGTAGAGCTATACAAAGTATCGCAATAACCATAAAAACCCAAGCGCCTGGTAGATTCATAACTTTATCATAATCTTGATCAGTATTATATCCATTTTTTGTTGATTCATTATATAGCGCGCCTCCTCAATTGTTAAATATTCGTATTATTAAACACAAGAATAATGGGAGTACAAATCAGTAACAAGATCCTGTACTTCTGCTAATATTTGGAAGGACCAGCTCATACGCATACACCGCGCAGACAGATTTATCTAGTGAATTCCTAGTCAATTCAACAAGGGAAGATACTGCTTCTTAGTATTTTCATGGTAAACATAATTCAATATTAATCTAATTTATAACCCTTCAAACAATCTTAACGCCTCTAACAATCATGGTAAAAACTTTACTCTTTGAAGATTATCATTTGCTTGAGCGAATTATGTGACTTTCTGTAATTTTAGACCAAGTCAAGTTTCTATGCTGTACTTAATATGATACGATGAGAATAATATATTATGGAACCGATAATTTTATTTGTCCTGGGATCTTTGACACTCACTGTTGGGATAATTGCAGTAGCCTTTCCGACTGCTGTACATGCCGACACTCAATGGTGCGTTAACGGGGATCCTCCGTGCTTCTATGAAGAGGTATACTGTAAAAAGATCATAGACGGTACAGACGGCGCGAAATGCCTTAAGGTAAACCTGCCCAACAATTGACAGCGATAAATAGTACAATACACATAAACATCCTTTTTACAATATTATTTTAATTGGTAACCATTATGTCATATTCTACGTGCACCTACAAGTCGTCATAGCATTTTTCTCCACTTTTTGTATTATGCTTCTCGTTTGCTGTTAAAAGTTATTTTCGATTGTTAATAGATAGAACTGATAATAGCAATTAAAATTCCACACAAGTCAAACAAATTAACTTATCATATATGATACAGATCATATGCTTGGTCGTTTTCTTTTGTCTCACCGAAATTCAGTTAATATAGATCGCAGTCTCATTGAGAACTTCGTTCTTTTTGCTAGGAACTCCGCAAACTGAAGATACGTCATCTATTCCTCACATCGCGAAGTTCTTATTTTTACGTCGGAATTTACAAGTTTAACCTAGGTGTTTTAGTAATATTTTAGGAATCATGCTAACTGCAATGTAATTATCGAAGAAACTATGAAGAAACTACTATCGATACTAAACCGACGCTGTAGACTGCTGCATGTGGCAAGTAGTTTCACCAACGAAAATTAATATTGCTGACATAATTCTTAGAAATCGGAATCCAAATTTGTCTTCTCTATCCAGCATACAGCAAAATATTCTAGTCATTAGTGCTCTTATTTTGATCGTCACTTTCACCTTTTATTTTTCTCAGACTTACGGACAAGAAATATTAAGAGAACGACCATTTAGTTTAAGTCCAGACAATGCGCATGTGGTAGATTCTAACCTCAAGGTGGAACAGGTAATCGAAGGTTTGGAGACTCCTACGACTATGGCTTTTCTCGGACTTGATGACTTTCTTGTATTGGAGAAAGACAAGGGAACCGTAGTACGCGTTTTAAATGGAAATTTATTAGACAACCCAATTCTCGACGTAGATGTAGGAAACTCAGTTGAAAGAGGAATGGTTGGTATTGCAGTTGCCAGGAACGGTTCCACTACGTATGTATTTCTTTACTTTACAGAGATTAATGGGAACGATGGCGATGACCGAAAAGGAAAACCGCCGATAGGAAATCGACTTTACAGATACGAATTTGTAGACGACAAACTTGTAAATCCCAAACTTCTATTGGATTTACCGGCTGATCCTGGACCGAGGCATAACGGAGGGGCAATAGAAATTGGCCCTGATCAGAATATATACATTCCAGTCGGAGACGTAGATGGTTCTTTTAAGAGCGATTTTCAACATACGCAGACGCAAAATTTTGATCGGGGAGAAGTCACTGCGGACGGACGCAGCGGAATTTTGAGGATAACTCAGGACGGTCAACCGACTGAAGGTATTTTAGGAGATTCTATGCCTTTGCGATTGTATTACGCCTACGGCATAAGAAATAGTTTCGGTCTCGATTTTGATCCAATCACAGGTTCCTTGTGGGAAACAGAGAATGGACCACAAGATGGTGATGAAATTAACTTTGTTGAACCTGGATTCAATAGCGGATGGAATGAAATTTATGGATTTTCAACATCTCAAAAGGGATTTGATACGGACGAACTAGTCACATTTGACGAGAGGGGACATTATGAAGAGCCTAAGTTAGTTTGGGATAGAAGTACAGGACTGACTGCAATAGTATTTTTGGACTCTGATAAGTTTGGGGATGAATATAAAAACGATATATTTGTTGGGAGTGTTCATAACGGTCAGATATATCACTTTAAGTTAAATGATGAAAGGAATGACCTTGTACTTCCTCAAGCCCTCGCAAAAAGGTATATTCAGAACCCTATCAACGCTGGAGCAGAAGATGTAATATTCGCTACTGGATTTGGTGGTATCACCGACCTTACAGTCGGTCCAGACGGTTACTTATACGTGGTAGCTATAGGGCAGGGCAAAATATTTCGAATACTGCCTAATTAAAGTCGACTATAGTGAGAATTGATGATTATATCCACATATGATATAGAATTAGCATCTAATAAGATTAAATAGAATGCAGACATTTATCGGATGGAAAGTGGAGAGACTTGATTAGAACAAATATTATACAATGTGTACTTTTCAATTTGCTTTTAATGAGTTTAACTTTGTCAACCTCATGGGCCATCGACATAACGGGAACTCCTGCACCTGACAACCTAAAGGGTACAGCAACTGACGATGACATTACAGGTCATAATGAGGATGATATAATTGATGGACTACAAGGCAACGATGAGATTCAAGGACAACAGGGTAACGATTTATTGAATGGCTCAGACGGAAATGATTATTTATCAGGCGGTGGTGGCTTCGACATTTTAGATGGAGGTGCAGGAAACGATGAATTGAATGGAGAGGCCGATCGAGACGAGCTGTTTGGTGGAACTGAGAATGACATACTGTACGGTGGGATAGGTAATGACATTCTCGATGGGGGTCCAGGCGATGATCGTTTGTACGGAGGACCCGGAAATGATACGCTAAGGGGCGGTCCTGGTGGAGACTACTTTAGATGCGGACCCGGGGTTGATACAATATCGACTTTCAATCCACTTGATGGGGATCATGAATTCGGCGATTGTGAAATCAAGTGATCATACTTTTTAAGACCAGGATCTTCATTGTCGATCGTTCCTAACAATAGAAAAAATTACTATGAATGTGGTTTATAAATTAATTCAAGTTTACTATCATCCCAGCCAAAAAGGAAATTTTGGTCTACTAGACTTTATACGGTCTACGGTAAAAGAATTTCAACAACAAGAAAACATACTCTTTTCAGAAATAGTCATTAAATTAAAAATGCAGATTTTTAGATGAATTTGACTTACATATAAAATATCTCAGTAACCGAATAACAGAACGTTTTTTCCGACCCAATTTGTTTCTCGTTATCATCGTAGTTGACAGAAAATTGTCAACAAATACGTATGTTTACTTCCATCCAAAGATATAATAAAATGCATCCATAACTGTAATATATGGTATAGTAACGGTTATTGTTCTATCTACCGAAACTTGTCTTAACGGTTCTGCACTCGTAACATTGGAAGTCGCGTTTGAAATTGATTTTTCTTGATTAAGGTTGATTCTGTGCTCATCAGATGTGATTACTGCATTAGAGTAGAACGAATTCTGTTTTAATGCTTGATCTTGTCCCTTGACAGCAGATAAAGATGGAATATTTACTATGATGTTGTCACGTATTGTATTCTGGGATGATTGCCTGTCTATGTCGATTCCACTGCCACTATCCAAAACTGTATTATTGTGAATCTCATTGTTATGCGACTCCGATACTACTATACCTCTATCTTCGTCACTGACAATATTGTTTCTAGCCACAGAATCATACATATTTCTGCTAAACATTATACCCATTTTCGTATTATTATAGACCTTGTTATTTTCTATTATTATGTTATAGCAATCCAGAGAACAGATGATTCCAATCGAACCGTTATCATATACGGTATTATTTCGTATAATCATGTCATGAGTCGCTGTATGTGGATCAAGTCCATAATGTCCATTATGATGAATATGGTTATTTTCAATAACCATCCCTCCTACGCCTCTAGTGTATAGTGCAAACCACAGGTGATGGATGTTATTTCCTTTAATTATGCTACCATCGCCTCCGAGGTATCTAAGTCCGGTGCGTCCAGCACCATAACCAGCTTCATATCCTAAGTATGCTATTTCTGAATTGGTAATATCGGTTGTGCCTGTTGCTTCTTTTTCGACTACAATGTAAGGCCTAGGAGTACCAACCTTGGTATCTCGGCCATTTCTATCAGAGTCTTCGGTGGTTGCATAATCGTTTGTATCCAGATTCCATGAAGTAATTTTCACCGAATCAATTTTTAGACTACCCATTATATGCATCAGATATGCGTTTTTTCCATCTGCCAGTATTTTGAGCCATGAAGTATCTGTAGAATTTACATAAAGAATTGCATCATTTGCAACTTTAATGTTTGCATTTAATACCCAGACATTACTATCATCTGGAGCAGCCTCCCTATGTATTACGGAGGGATCATTTACTGCATGATAAATGTCGGTAAAATTTGCATGTTTGCAGGTAATTGTGACTATCTTTTTTGTAGAGTCGTATGTTATACAACCAGAGGAAGATTCCGCAAGTTGAGCAAGTGAAAAATACACCAGGAGTGTTGCTAGTAACGTTAGGAGCATCAATGCTACCATAAGATTCAAACCTAATGTATAAATCTGCTTCCCGATATGATTGATTTAATTTAAAAATTACATTGTAAGAACCGTTTCTTTGCAACATATTTTAATGCAAACATCGAAAATGTGAGCCAGTCTTCGGGAAAGCTCTAAAGGAAATTAAAAAATGTTCTTAATCTTTTTGACTTATTTTGAATATCGTACCATCATGTTCTGAGTTGCTTACAATGTACAGTTTTCCGTCAGGTCCTATCTGAAGATTTTTTTCCAATACTAAGAGATCATCGGATCCTAAAAAATTATACCAGTTGGAAACCTAATCCAGAAACATATTCCTAAATTTGCAAATTGTTGTGATTTACCTCAGATATTTCGCTATTTAATGTAAAAGTGATTTCCCGTGTTATTATAACCCAGATCGCTCAACTTTAGTACCTTATATCCGTTATCATGCAGGTATTTCATTTCTCTATCAAACAATTCGATAGAAGTATCATAACTGCTAGAATTATGTACTTGATGATAACCTATTATTGGAATAGCTACTATTTTTCCTGCCTTAGTATTGTACAGATTCTGTGCCTCTACTACTCTGACGAATTCAGTAAACATCATATCAGAAATTTCTGGACCGTGTGGCGCTAGTGTAGGATTCTTGTCGTTCAGAGTGGAGTGTTCTCTATCATGGGACCATTCTCTTAATGTATATTTATGAGTGCGAGTTAGCTTGCCGTCAGCACTGATTGGGTTGCAATCATATTGATATTTATAACTCTGGGTCTTGAAACCATGATTTACCCAGCCATCACAATTTAGAAACATTAGCGTGGAGTGACCTGCCAGCCCAAAATCAAAGAAGTTTGATACCATTTTAATTACTGTAACATTATCCCCTCCTTTATTGGATGGAAATTGAAAGAAAGTTGGGTTGAAACCATTAGCCTCTAGGCATTCCTTTGACTCTCCTATCTCGTATTCCAGTCCTTCCAAAGATAACTGTCTTAGATCTTTGTGCTCCATCCCGTGTGATTGGATATCATGTCCTTCCTCGTACAACTGTCTTAACTGATCCCAATTCAAGGCATTAGTGCCTTTACTGCGTAACTCAGTTCCATTTGATAGTTTATGATAACCGGACCCCTCAACAAAGCTGCATATGACAAAAAACGATACCTTAAACCCATATTTGTCTAAAATTGGCTTAGCATTAGTAAATTGAGTGTCGTATGCTCTGTCAAACATAATAATGACCGCCCTTTGTGGATTGGAACTAAGATTACCATCTGCGGCATCTGAATTTTGTATTGACATTCCGGTATTAAGGATAGAAGAGTAAATATTAATAGTGGGATCCCGTAGACGATCTTTATCGTTTACAGATTCACCATGATTATTACGATCTGGTGTCAATGCCAGCGTTAACATTACAAAACAAAAGGCAAACGTTAAAACTGAAGTTCCCATTTTAAGCATGATTACGTGTCTGAATATAAAATTTGTTTTTCTTATAAATGTTCAGTAAGGAGAATACATTTACCAATGATTATCAAAAAGATTCTAAATTTAGTCCGATATTTTATCCTTCCAATGATTATTTGTAAATATTGAAATTATCCAAAATATTTCTATAAGAGATAAACTGACCTGTCTGAGTGCTATTTATCAACAGGTAGCTTTGAGACGTCGAAATCTTTTCATTTTAATATAACGATAATTCTTTTTGTCGTCAAAGTAAGTGAGAGCAATTTGCAGATTGTTCATTATTACTAGAAAACGGTATTTAAAGTGAAGTATCTTTTCAATTTAAATTAATTACACATGATTTTGCAAAAGTTAAGACACCCGACGCCTGATAACTATTCCAAATCATATCTCATTTGTTATGCGCTTCTATTAAACGTTGAATTTTATTAGTTTTAAATTTATATTTGGCAAGTAAAAACTCCATTAATGATGACCCTGACTGAGGCTGTAACATGGTGATAACGGTTCTATGAAAATTCCAAAATTAGAAAATCTGAATATTAATTTAGAGCTCGTTGTAATTGTGATGTCTTTAACACTTGTGTTATCTGGTTTGTCTATACTGAGCTCTCAATCAATATATTCTCAAACATCCGAAGATGCAAAGAGTCTCAATTGTAAAGACAACAAAGATCAATCCCTATACATTAGGAATGTTTTAGTGGAAAATAATTCAGATACAGTAGGCCCTATTATTGACGATCTTCCAGGATTCCATTATGTTAAAAAATTTGATAGTAACGGCACACTGATTTCTGCTTGGGGTACAAAAGGAACAGGGCCAGGACAATTCTTACATGCGCATGGTATTACAGTTGATTCCAATGCAAATGTTTACGTAAGTGATGCAGAAAAATGTAACATTCAGAAATTTGATAGTGAAGGTAATTTTATTACAATGTGGGGAAGTAAAGGAACAGGAGAGGGTCAATTCATTAAACCTTGGGGAGTTGCCGTTGATTCAAATGATAATGTGTATACAAGTGATCAGGATAATCCTGAAGTTCAAAAATTTGACAACGACGGGAAGTTTTTGACTAAATGGAATTCTTATTCTTTTGACAGGTTATTTGTTCATTTGCATGATATAACCACAGACTCAAGTGATTCAGTTTATGTTACTGATGGCAGAAACAACTCTCGGGTTGCAAAATTTGACAATCAAGGCAATTTTATTACGCAATGGGGAGCCTTCGGATCGGGTAATGGTCGCTTTATAGAGGATCACGGTATTGCAACAGATAAATCTGGTAATGTATATGTAGTAGACACAAGAAATGTTCGCATCCAGAAGTTCAATAATGAAGGTGAATTTGTTACAAAATGGGGATCGCTCGGATGTAGCGATAATCAATTCCTTATCCCTCATGATATTGCCCTTGATTCCTCTGGAAATGTTTATGTTTCAGATAGTGGAAATGTTCACTTTTTGGCTGGAGACACATGTCAATCCTTTGAAGGCAAAAATTGGACTTCCTCCATAAGAAAAATATATGATTCAACATTGTCTGGACATAAGCAAGTTCCACCGGTGGAGACAAATGTAACGGGTCAAATTTCAATCACCGTACCGCGAAGTGAATCGGAGATAGAATACAAGATCAATATAATTGGAACATCCAATATTACGAGTGCGTATATGCATATGGGAAAAGACGGTGAAAATGGGAAGGCCGTAGCAGATCTTTTGAAGGATAGCAAGAAAAACAAAATGGAAAATCAAACAGGGGTAGTCATAAGAGGAGCAGTCCTTGATTCTGAGCTGTTGGGCGCCATGAACGGTAAATCATTACACGACTTAATCAATGCGATAACCGATGGACAAACCTACGTAAGTATCAATACACCAACTCACCCAAAAGGCGAAATAAGAGGACAAGTTGAGGTTGCTACCAAAAGCTTGGGAGAATAGGAAATTCAATTCAATAGCCTTTAATTCGTGTTTGGCTCCTTTTAATTGCATTATATTAGATTGGAAGTTATGATTTTTCAATATAATGTTGCTGGACTAAAATGGATTAGATAATACGATGGACCTAAAGCGCCACTACATCCCCCAAAGAGTACAACAGCCCCACTGGACCCGTATGAAAATACATTGCTTTTATACCGTAAACAATCTACAAAATTCACGCAAAATCAAGAGTATGATCTTTCGTGTTATGAAAATCTCATTTATGTCTTGAAATCCAAAGATGTCAAAAGACAATAACCAAACAGACCCAACAAGTTTGTTACCATTCTTGGATCCGAAGGAACTATATCCGATAAATGCACTAACTCTACCAAATTAGTAAAGGAAGATTATCTGAATGCTGTAGATTTGTTAACAATAAATGAAGAAAATAAACTACGTAAAAGAATGGAAACTTTAACTATTGAAAATTCAAGACTTGATACAATAATAGAAAAGTTTATAAAGATGGAACAGATGTATCAAAAATAGGATCTCTTACATGGTAAAATAGTTCCAAGTTATCAAGTGAAGAAAGAATATAAAATCTAGGACTTTCTGAAGTATCAGATAATCCATTTAATTTTGAAATTGACTATCATTGGATTAGGTAACAAGAAACCCTAGTTATCATATCTAATGGTAAGAGAAAGGATATTGGAAAGAATAGAATCAGTGGAAGATGAGGATATTAAGCGAGAATCAAAAAAGGAAATATTGTTACTGGGATGGAAGAAAGTTCGAATTTTATCAGCGTGCTTGAAAGCTTAGTTTTAATAACTATCTTTACTTGGCTTTGTATGAGTTCAATGCCTTCAAAAGCGACAGCATTATGAATTGGAATTACATATGTATAGTAACAGTACTTTTAGATCTTTTATTTGAATTTAACGACAAAATAGTTTCATATCCCAGATGTATTGACACAGTTGACTATTAATGGACAGATTTAAGGAGAGTTTGCTGTATTTGAATTTTCTAATATCGGGAGTGCGTCACCAGTAAACTTATCAATGTCGATAGTTTCATGTTGACCATTGAGTTTTTTAACATGATCATGAGGGATTGATATTGCCAAACCCTGTGTGGTTACTATGTAGGGCGCTACAGGGAGAGTGATACAGCAATTGCTAAAATATTTACAAAAATCAATCCTTCTTGAAAGTTCATACAATAGGAGGTATCTCCAAGTATTTTAAAATACGCAAAAGCAGTGTTCAAATCTTTCTAACGTCAATTTTGATAGAAATGTTTAATTAGATTTCCTACAGTCTCGCAACTCGCGATGCAGGCATAGTCTGATTAGAGAGATAAGAAAATGATTTTTACGTTGGATCAATTCGCGAGGGCTCAACGGGGTTACCTCTTACATCAAATAGTCCCATCCAACCCAGGTCGGTAAACAGCGTTTGGTGTGCGTGGAACATATAGGTTCCAGGAAATAAGTATGTAAATTCCATTATCCCTCTATCTCCTCTTGATAACGTTACTATATCTGTGAGAAAGTCGGCAGTTTTATTCGTGCCAGCAGAATACCAATCAAACATAGCCCCATGAACGTGAACCGAATTAACGGCGTCAAATTCGAGTATATTTGCGACATATGCTCGATAAGGTTTGCCTGTATGTAGCACGATTGGATTCATCATGTAGTCGAATGCTTTTCCATTAACGGTATAAATTTCGTTAACTCTTTCTTCTCTTACGTTACTTTCCTCGCTGGTACTTCCTTCATTATTAGAAGTAATTGAAACGTTGGTCATGTCGCTGATGTTAGTTTTTGTAATATTGCTACTATCAGAGTTAGTAGGCAGGTTGGTTTGTGATCCTTCAATTGATGCAACTGGAGGCAATTTGGTGGGTCCTTCGAGATCTAAATCCAGATCATAACCGTTAAGCAACATAACCATCTCTTCCATCTGGGGACGAGGCTCTTTTGGATCTATAATAATCATCCCATATAATCCTCTATTGATATGATCTGCCAAAGGTTCCACGTGACAGTAATAGGGATAAACGCCAAACGGTTGTGCAACAAATTCGTAGGTGAAACTTCTACCTGGAGAAATAGTACCTCCTGGCTGTCCGCTTTTAGTGAACCCGTTATCCATACCAAAATTAACTGGCTGAGAATAAAATGAATGAGCATTGATATTGTCATTAGAATTAATCACACGAATCCGAACCAAATCTCCTTCCGTAACTCTTATGGTTGGTCCGGGTATAGTACCATTAAATGTCCAGCCCTCAAATATGTGACCTTCATAAGTAATAGGAATCTTTTGATCTTCCTCAACGATTAATGTAAATTGTCTTACTGTTTTTCCACTTTCATCTTTTGATACATGCCCACAATTAAAGTGAGTAAGGTACTCAACTGATGTGGGTTTCTTGTTAAGATCGATACTGCAGTTCTTCATCTTATCGTAACTCTCCTGAGAAATCTGCGATACTGTAGTCTGGCCATTTACTGGAATATTCAGGAACAGAAAATTTTGAGATGAAATAATCAAAGTAACTGACAAAACAAATGCAGAAGAATATGCATTTTGCATAAACATTCTTTATCAAAGATCTTTTCTAATAAAAACGTAAGCGAGCACATACGAACTACCATGAGAAAGTCCAGTATCCAACTTTATGGGCACCTTGCAATCAGAAGCAACAAACAGACCGTATCAAAGGTTAGGGAGATGCGATGGATTAAGAAAATCGGATGATAGGATATTTTATAGAATATATGCAACATCTATTGCCATTATAAAACAAATGATGCTCCATAGTTTTCAGTATTTCAAAACACGTCGGTAATTGTAGATTTTTAGCACCACGTCTTTTGTACTCTCACTAGTAACCGGTTACCTTATTGCGTCGCAACGTATTTTAGTGATTGAATCTCAACAATAAAAGATGAATTCTAAATTTCTGTTACCGGGTATTCTGGGATTAGCTATTTCCCTATCGGCTTTAATTGCACTACCCGCAATTGATACGACATATGCAGTAAAGCGTATTTATGATGCAATCTTGACTGGAGAAAACGAAGTACCTCCTGTTCAATCAAATGCCACTGGAAAGGCTGAGTTTACACCACCTGTTAATGATACTATAAAGTATAGAATCAATATTACGGGAATATCAGGTGCCACCGGAGCTCACATTTATAGTGGCCAAGCAGGCGAAAATGGTGAAGTGATAGCAGATCTTCTCACCGAAACAACCAAGAATAATGATGTTTCTTACGGAATGACAATCAGGGGAAACTTGAGTGACTCAAGCCTTAAGGGCCCAATGGAAGGAAAGACCTTGGAGGATTTAGTTACTGCAATGGATTCAGGTGAAACATATGTAAACATTCACACTGCGGCGCAACCTGATGGTGAAATTAGAGGCCAAATAATTAATACGGAAAAGGCAGAGTCTGAGGAGCAACCAGAGGATACCAATTCAACTGCTGTTGGATTTTCAACTCTCACCGAGTAATCCAACTTTTTTATTCAATTATTTTCTATTTCTATAAACCTAACAGTTTTTTATAGTTCTGTGAGGAGCTTTTATTCCAGAGGCAAACCCCTTGACGTATCTATTTATACAAAAGTGATTAGTGCTGATATAGCTTTATCAGATTCCTCTAATCTATTTAGGCGTCAATTTGCTCTGCCATATATTCGCATTATACGGTCCCTGATGGTCCTGATAAACTAGGATCGTATGCGAACTAGGAAGCCCGTGATATGACCTTTACTACCAGCGGTACGATATTGTGTTTGGAACTAAAACTCCACAAGTATTTCCAACTATTTAATGTAAAAATGATGTCCGGTATTGTTGTAACCTAGGTCGCTGAACTTAAGTACCTTAAATCCGTTATCATACAAGTACTTCATTTCCCTATCAAACAATTCTTCCGAGGTATCATAACTGGTAGAATTGCCTATGAAATGATAACCTATTATAGGAACCGCTACTATTTTTCCTGCCTTGCTATTGTATAGGTTCTGTGCCTCTACTACTCTGACGAATTCAATAAACATCATATCAGAAATTTCTGGACCGTGTGGCGCTAGTGTAGGATTCTTGTTGTTTATACTGGAGTGTTCTCTATCATGGGACCATTCCCTAATAGTTAATTTATTTGTGCGGGTAGGTGCACCATCAGCAGTAAATGGATTGCAGTCATATTGGTATTTATAACTCTGGGTCTTAAAGCCATGATTTACCCATCCATCACAATTTAGAAACATGAGTTTAGAATGACCAGCTAAGCCAAAATCAAAGTATTCTGATACCATTTTAAGTACGGTAGAATTATCACCACCTCTGTTGTTTGGAAATTGGAAAAAAGATGATTTCAAATCATTATCCTCTAGACATTCCTTCGACCCAGCTATCTCGTCTTCGAGCTCTTCAGAAGATAGGATCCGCAAGTCTCTGTGTTCTTTCCCATGAGATTCGATATCATGCCCTTCATCGCGTAATTGTTTTACCTGATCCCAACTCATTGCATTATCTCCCTCATGTTTTGCCTCGCTTCCATTATCCAGTTTATGGTAACCGGACCCTTCAACAAAGCTACAAATGACAAAAAATGATACTTTGAATCCGTATTTATCTAGAATTGGTTTGGCTGTTGTAAATTGATTTTCGTATCCTCTATCAAACATAATAATTACAGCTTTTTCTAAATCGTTTTGGACATCTGCTGTGCTCATATTCTGTTTAGAAATTATGGCACTACTGGTGCTCAAGGAGTAGAAATTTGGTGAAATGGTAAATTCGTCATAATTGTAAATCACCTTAGATTCACCGTAGTTCTCAGAAATTATCCACATAAATAGCATTGAAATTAGGAATACTACAAAAACTCTAGATATTACCATAATTGACATCTAAGTATACGGTGAAACTTATTATAACACCTATTAATATTCTGAACACCGGATATAGAGAGGTTTTCTATTTGGGCTGGGATTGCCCATACATTTATTTTATCTATTTCTTTCAGATATCAGGGTATTTGTATATCGTCAATGAGTTTTTATGTGCAATAGGAAATAGAAATTCAAGACAAAGTTTCTTCCCGTTTCTCTATTTTATCATAATATTTCTTATAGCTATTGCCTTTTCCCAATCATTCTCCGTATATGGACAATCAATTCCTATTAACTCTTCACAAACATGTGCAAACGTTTCGGTTACTCAAATTAATGGTAGTGGAGTTGACACTCTACACCCGCCTTCGCATGCAATTGATAATGATTTGAATACTAGATGGTCAAGCCTAGGATTAGGATCTTGGATACAAATTGATTTAGGAACAATAAAAAATATCTGCAATATGGATATCGCTTGGTATAATGGGAACGAAAGGCAGTATAATTTTGTTATATCCGCATCTAACGATGGAACCAATTTTTCTAGGTTAGCCAGTTATCAAAGTAGCGGAATTACACACAATTTTGAAAAATATGACATTTCTGATACTAATGCAAAATACATAAGAGTAACTATCAATGGTAACACCCAAAATAATGGTAACAGCAACAATAGCTATGCAGCTATAAGTGAAATATCTTTAAATTCAATCCTAAATTCGTCAAATTATACTATTGGAGCAGCAGGTGACTGGGGTTCTGCTCGTAACGATAATTGGAAAAAAACTGTACAGTTGATGATTGATAATAAAGTGGACCTAGCATTAGGACTAGGCGATTATGCATATGGAGGCATACAAAAATTCCAACCCGTGGTGGATGAATTAAAGAAGGCAGGAATTCCAATGAAAGGAGCTAAAGGGGATCATGATTCAAATCCATACGCAGAGATGTTCGGACAACCCTCCTTGGCATTTGGATTCGATGCGGGACCGGCTAGAGTAATATTGGTTAACTCGGGAAAATCACCTTCTTCAAATGCTGAATACGTAGAGAGTGAACTCAACGCAACAAGGCAACCATGGAAGATTGTTGTAGCGACCAGTCCGATATACACAAGTCCATCAACCCATGACGGGGATAAAGAACAGAGAAGGGCTTTACAACCACTGTTTGATAAGTACGGAGTAGATCTAGTTATGTCGGGAGACAACCATAATTATGAAAGAATAATGTATCCGGATAAACCAACAGTTTTTATACAATCTGGAACTGGTGGAGAATCTCACTATAAGTTTAAACGACAATTATCAGAATCGGTATATCAAAATGATAAAGACTTTGGCATTACAAAAATAACAATGAGTAACAATACCCTTTCAGGAGAGTTCATTTCCCATTCTGGAAAGATATTGGATAAATTCGAGATAAACAAATAACTCTAATTTTTAATCCTAATGTTACATTAAAAAAATCTTATTTGAATTCATAAATTTAAAACACGATATTGATTAGCCTAAGAAAAGACTTATTTTTTTCTAGAACAGAAGTTCTTGAAAACAAGAACGGGAGAGAGGCATTTCTGAACCTACAGTTAAAACCTTGGACACAGGAGTGTTAGAAATGAGCTTTTAACTTTTCTTTAGTGTTATCGACCTCCCATCTGTATGCTAAACTAAATGTCCATGTTAGTATCTATTAAAATTAAATAGTATGCAGATATTTATCGGTTGAATAATGGAGGAATTTGATTAGAACAAATATTGTACTGTGTGTAGTTTTCAACCTGCTTTCAAGGATTTTTACTTTATCAAAGTCATGGGCAGTTGACAAAAGAGGAACTACAGGAGGGACAATTTGAATGGTACAACAACTGACGATGACATTACAGGTCATAACGGGGACGATATAATTGAGGGACTACAAGGCAGCGATGAGATTCAGGGACAACAGGGCAACGATTTATTCAACGGGAACCTTATGAGATCTTTTTCCTATGTAAATCGATAATGCTATTGGAATAAGTGAGGCAACCGCAATTGTTAGAAAGATCAAGTTATATGAATCAGGAGAAGGATAAGAACCAAGACCATTTATTAATACTTGATTTGTCTGCATGTAAATTCCTGCAACGGCAGGCCCGACTGATCCTCCAACCAAATTAAATAGAACAGTCATCCCAAGAGATATTCCGCTAAATTTTCTCGGTGTAGATTGTAGAACAATATCAAAACCACCAACTTGCATCAATGACAAGCCTCCAGCAATTATCGCCAAATTTGCTGCAACTAGTATCCCGTTTGAGTGAAACAAGAATAGGCTAGCAAATCCTAGAGCACTAACTATACTTCCTATTATTGTTGGCTTTATGTTACCTAGTTTAGATACAATGTAACCTGAAGAAGGCGCAAATAGAAGAAACACAATCATAAATGGAAGTTGAATATTTGCAGTTGATATGACGGTTTCCCCAAATCCAGATGGTTCAGGACTTCTTACCAACACAGGTATGGTTTGAAAAATTGTAAACATTGATAGAAACGCAATAACCAGGATGATATTTGCAGATAAAATTGTCTTATTGGCCATTAATTGGAAATTAACCAAAGGTGATTTAGATTTCTTTTCTACAATCACGAATAGTACTAGTGAAGCAATTCCTACGCATAGGAATATAGCAATTTGATAATTTCCAATATTATTGGTCTGTGAATAAGAAAGAACCATCAGTAGCGAAATTACAGTAACTGCAAGTGTTATAGTCCCTTTCATATCTATATTTTTCTTAGTCTTGTCATTTTTAGTTTCTTCATTAGTAACATTAATCTTGTTATCAAAAGAAGTAGGAGTATAAAGTTGCTCTGGCGAATCATTCAGGTTCACAGATTCTTGCCTGTCATCTATATATTGCCTTATGATAAACCATAAGCCAATGGCTACAAATACAATTGTGAAAAAGGTAGTTCTCCAACCAAAGTTCTCTATTATATTTGCCCCCAGTGCTAAACCAACTACAGATCCAGCTGCGAACATCGAACTGAACACACCCACACCTATTGCTAGTTTATCAATTGGAAACTGATCTCGTATGATTCCAAATGCAATGGGGAAC
>JAICFW010000135.1 GCA_025923455.1 Nitrososphaeraceae archaeon
TTAGACCTCAATTGTTGCTTTAGCAAATCTGTCTGCTACTTCAGTAACCTTTACCTTAATCTTGTTTCCTATTTTTCCATTTTCAATAAATACTATAAATCCTTGCACCCTAGCAATACCATCACCTTTTCCGGTAATTTCATTAATGTCTACGTCATATGTCTTGCCAACGTCAACGGGTTTTGGGGGCGGGCCCTGTCTTTTTAACCTCTTAGAGGCATCGCTATCATAACTCCTACTCCTACCACGGCTACTACTCCTACCACGGCTACTACTCCTACCACGGCTATTACCCCTCTCTCTGTTGTAGCTCATTTGTATTTTAGATCGTGACTATCCTAATATATAGATAAAATGATTCTTCGGACGTCGGTATGGGCAACAAATTAGCCCTGCGGTGAAATAAAATAGTTTTATATTATTTTATAACACCTGCACGCATGTTTATATTCCAGGTAACTTCTTTTCTATCAAAGTCGTTTCCCCACAAATCTTTTACTTCGAGTTTAACTAGATCCAATGGATTCCGTTTATTTTCAGAATAATACTTCTTTACCGAGGACCAAGTCTTCATATAATCCCAAAGTTGATGTAAATTCCAATATAATGTTGTCTTAAATACAGGAACAGAAATTTCCTTAAATGGAAAAGAAATTGTCTTATATTTTTCTTTAACATATCTTGCTTCTTTATCCCAATAGCTACCAAGAATTTCCCCATCTACATCAAGCCTGTTGGTAATTTTGTCTATCTGAGGATTTATTTTGTGCATGTCATAGCTCCAAACTGCTATGATTCCATCAATTTTTCCAACTCTTTTCACATTAGAATAAAATTTATCAAAATCAAACCAGTGTAATCCCTGAGCTACAGTCACAATATCGACAGAATCGTTGTCCAATTCTGCATTTTCAGCTTCAAATACCTCATATTCTATGTTTTCTCTCTGAAACCCATGCAGAATCTGATTCTTGCTTGCGTCACTTGCAATCACTTTTTTAAAATATTTGCTAAGGCCTATAGCTGCCTGTCCGTTTCCGGTTGCACAATCCCAAGCGAGATTCTTTTGGGGAGTTACTGTATTTAAGAATTCAAATAACGAGTCAGGATAAGTCGGTCTCGAAAAAGAATATTCCTTTGAATGAGTAGAAAAATTATCAATAAATCCTCCAGACACTTGAACTGTTTGTTCTATCTAGTTATTAATTGTTCATTTCCTAGGTATTCTCATTGAGATCAGACCCGTACTTGACTCTAGGCAAATACGATGAGGCTATTTCATACTACGATAGTCTTGTCTATGATCCTACTGATTCTGACGCACTGGAAAAAAGGAATGACCTCGTTAATAGTATTGGAATACAAGAAGAATAACAATTTGCATATTTCTACAAAGTAAAAAATTTTATCTTTATCAAGAATGCTCAAAAGCCCAAGGATTTTTACAAATTGAATGTCTAGAAGATTACTATTTAATGGTTATATCCTTGGTAGAAACTTAGAATTCAGTGGCTAGAAAATCGGAGAAATTCAGTTAGTGTAAACATAAAAAAGAACTTCATCTTTTTGACGAAGATGGCAGTTGTTGCTTAATTTGTATGAGATATGAGGGGTTGCTTTAAAAACGGTTGAAATTGGTTTAGAACAGTATTTCGGCATGGGAGAAGCAATAGGAATTATTGCCACAATGTTTGTTGTGCTGTATTTTTCGAGAAAACAAATGGCGGCATTATCTGTTGATATAGAAACCAAAGTACTGAGTGATTTAGATTTAAGACTTCATGAGATTACCCATCTGATGATCGACCGACCAGAACTGACAAGGGTAGTAAGCAAAGTTGAATCAGATTGGTCATCTGATGTTGCATATGCCTATAATATATTATTCACCTTTGCACACGTCCTTCATATGCGCGAAAGAAATGTCCTAAGTGACAATGAATGGACTGGATGGTTGCGGTGGATGAAAAGCGCATTTGAACAAGGAATGATAAAGGACATTTGGAAAGTAACATAGAAATGGAAAAATGGTTTGATCCTGCTTTTCAAGAATTCGTTGACAAAGATTGACAAAGAGTTAGTTCCTCTTAGTAACAAGTAATTCTAATGTGGAAATATGTTATCAAAGCTGGCCATAGAATAAATGAGGAAACTATTCTTCAACCTTGACAGCAGACTTGATATTACTAACAAGAAAGACATTCTCTCAAATGCCTATCAAAATAAGGTTTCTTGTATTTCCTTTTTTGTTTGATAAGCTGATCAATCTGTGAAATTAAAATGTTCCTTTGATACAATAAAATACCATAAAAAATCCAATCATCCTCTACTCCCTCCATTATTGAGCCCAATTTCTTGACTGCAATTCTAAGTGTAATTATTGATTTGTCAATGGATTTGAGAATTCTATCCTTAGTATATAACGCATTATGATCATGGCTAGATGACATTGAATCAGAGTCAGCGATAATGTTAATATTTTTGACAAGTTTGCGTACTTTTCTCAATGATAGTTTTTTATTTCGAATTACAATCGCTATTTTAGTTTGTTCATCTCTACTGGAAACTGGAAGTAACTCCTCTGCAGCTGAAATACTAATTTCACATCTTGATAATAGATCTATTACACAATCTGGCAGTTCTACTAATCTTATTCGTTTGCTTACATAACCCGGACTTTTTGATATTTTTTCTGCCAGGTCTGAAACGCCTCCCCATCCAAATTTATTCACATAGTTTCTAAAAGCCTGACCTTCCTCTATTGGATTTAGTGTTTGCCTCTGTACATTTTCTACCAGAGAAACTTCAAAAGCTGTTTTATCATCCAGTTCTACTACATGGCAAGTAATTTTTCTCCATCCTATTTTCTTGCATGCATTGAATCTTCTGTAGCCAGCTACTATTTCAAAGCAATGTGCGTCATTTAACCTAACTATTATGGGCTGCAAGAGACCAACATTTTTGATAGATTCGGCCAGTTCTTCAACACCATTCAAAGTACTTCGCAAGAGACTAGCTGGAAGAACGATTTCTGATAAACTAATATCTTCAACTGAACCAGCTAATTCGTTTGAATAATAACTCATTGTCCGGGATTTTATTTTACTTTGATCAAGATAAACCTGTGTAACAAACCTTGTGTAGTTCTAACTATAGCTTGTGATTTATAATAACAAGTTTCGAATTTGGTAATAGAGAGGTTCATAGCCTTAAAAAGCCACATGCCTTCAATGTCCATTTATAGTATTCAATTTGCTTTATTTTTAAGGAATGCTTATTGTTCGAATACTGATCATAGAATGAGTAATATTCTATAGTAATAATTTGTAACAAAAATTGAGTCCTCTTTCTTCATATATTGTCTGCCAGGAGTACGTTTCGTGGAGTTGTGATGAATGCAACTCTGGAGTATGTTGTACATTCCCCAAAATACTGCAGAAAAAATAGCCTTTGATTTACTGTTCCTGCTTAAGGATTAAAGTATAGAATAAGGAACTGGTAAAGCAATTGCGAACGGTACGGATTAAGGTAATGGAAATTTTAACAGACGGTCGTTGTAATTAGAATATAAAAACTATAATTGATTTCACGACCTGACCGTGGAGCGTTATTTTGGTTTTATTCATTTATTCATTCTCTTTTTCATATGCTTCAACTTGTTCTCTGACCTTTTGACGCAGCCAATCAATCGGAATTGGTTTTTCGATGAATAAATCTATAGTTCCATCTTTCATATACTTTTGAAAAACTTTGTCTTCTTTAACATTGAAGGCGCTAACTAGTATCGTTCTGACATTTGGATTGATAATTTTGATCTTGCTTAGTAAGTCTAACCCATTCAGATTTGGCATTCTCAAGTCAGAAATAACAAGAGCATACTCCTTTTTATTTTCAATAAAATGTTCTAGGGCAGTTACGGGATTATTAAAACAAACAACTGAGATTCCATTAATGTGACCATATATGGCGTCTTGATACAACTGGGTGATATCAAGCTCATCATCTACGATACTAACAATCCTGATGTTACTGGTCATTGAGGTCCTATTTTGCGTCCTTATTTTCTTCGAACAATCCTATTAAATTACATTCCGTATCTTTGAAGAGCAACGTGTAGCCAATTCCAGGTATCGCCGTTTTAGATTCAATAATTTTTCCACCACTAGTCTCTATTTTAGGAGTATATTCATCAATCGATGAAACATTTACGAATGGTGTAGTCCACTGCCCAATCCTGTCGCGCTTAGACAAACCTCCATCAATACCGAGTTCATTTGGTTCGCCTGTTTTTATCTCCCAATATTCCAGTGGCCCGTCCCATTTATTGATCTGCCAACCAAAAACCTTATTGTAAAAGCTTACTGCACGCTCTGGGTCATCCGCAGAAAAATCCAAATACGATATTCTAGGCATACATTCATTAGAGTTAACATACTTTAAAAGAGTTGAAGGTTCATTTATTTTAATTTATATACATTTCAATATTTACTCATGTAAGCTCCCATTCTTCAAAAATGTAATCTTCGTTTATCTTACAGGCGACGTTACCAGAAATGAATAACATTAATTAGATAACCAAAGTTTAAAATTAACATGTCAATATAGCATTCAACTTTAAAGCGATAGTTGCAGGAACTAATGTTTAGTTGCCTTTATGAGAACATAATCTATATTCCCTGATAGAGATAGTTGTTTCATTTTGAGCGCTGATCGATAAACTATTCTTTCGACAATATCTAAAGTAATCTTTTTCAAAAATGAGCTTTCTTTGCCCAAAACAATTCTCCTGAACTCTTTTCGGTCTTGAGTATAAAAATCTGTCAGTGGGATATATACGGATTTTCCTATACTAAGGATATCTTTTATTACAAACTGCTCTTGTGAGATAACTGATTTAATTCGTTCCAATTCATAGTGCTCAGAAGCCCATGTTAATGATAAAATTCCAAGTACTCTGATATTTCTTAAAGAATTTAGTATCTTAATTCTGGACATTCCGTTAGCTTGTGGACTTGTTATGACTGGTATAGCAAGAACTATTAATCCATTATTCTTTAATACTCGGTGTGATTCTCTAATAAACTCTAAAAAAGATTTAAAATGTTGTGCTGACTCAAGCGCGATAATTCTATCTGTACTAGAATCGCCAATTGGAAGACATGTTGCCGTGGCATTTACTCTTGGCAACATAACACCATTCTGTTTGGTAATATACTGTTTATTAGTAACCTCTGTATTAACTGAGGGTTCCCCTAGCACTTCGTTGTCATAACCGTATTTACTATAGATTGCGCGCGACATCTTCAATGCCTGGTAGTTAACATCTATGCAAATAAGACTATTAGGAAAGCTGTATTCTAGGTTCCATTGCTCTGCTGGACCTGAGAGGCCACTTCCTATATCTAATACATTCTTTGCAGTGTCAAGTTCAGCCATGTTTCCTGTAAGCGTGCATAATGCTTCCTGTGCTTGTCTAATACTCGTAGTTTCTTGAGTCCAAAAACCAAAATTAATCATGTTTGTCCGACTCAAAATTCTCGCATAAGACATGAATGCTTGGTATATATTAACAACGGCGCGCTCATCTCGTCTGAGTAGCGATAACAGCGTATTTATTGCATTTCGCATTACTGGTTTGCCTGTTAATAGGTTCCTTATGAATACCTTTTCATGCTCAAAAAGTCATTTCAGTTCTAGTCAAACTCTAAAATTTACTTGTAGATGTTAGGATGCAAGTTGTTAACAATTTAGTTCCAACTAAGAGGCTATAGGTAAATTCAATCGAGAATTTTTCTGGTTAATCGGGACAAGTGATAAAATTAGTCTTGTTACTGGATTCCTATACATATTGCGGATAATCTGGAATCAAAGTTTCCTTCTCTAGACCAGCGAATTCTAGTTCGTCGGCATACCATTGTATATTTATTCGGAACATTCTCAATTCGTGCTTGATACTTATTAATACTTCACCAGTGTTCTTCCAATGGTATTAGGAACAAACTGCTGATGACTAGAATCCCTACCAACATTCCTATTGCACAAATGTTCGATTTTATGTATTTTAATGGTTTCATATGACTATTTCGCATCGGCACTATTACTATCATTATGATCATTCAAGCTGAAAACTTAAACTCTATGATGATTTCTTAACATCGTAGTAATATAGGATGAAAATGTCAATACGGGGTTATAATCAAATTTACAATTCGATTATTTATTTTGGTTTCTTCGACAATGCTAAAGTCTCTATTAATCTCAATTTAACGATATTACTATGTATTACTGCATTTCAGAAAATAAATTCTTTTTATAGTACGAGGAGTTACTTGCCTAACATTTAAAAACTATAATCAACTGCCTTAATTAGTTCATGAACGGATTACAAATAGGATCTTTACCGGTACACAAGTCATCAGTTGTTATAATTACTTTAAATCTGCTCATTTTGACCAGTTTTCTCTTTTTTTTACAAAGTTACCAAACTGCTTTCTCTCAAGCAGGCAACGATCTAGGATTCCCTACAAATACTGACAATATTACAATACCTAACTTATCTGCCTCAAACGAAAACCTGGAATCATCAGAGTCGGCTTCCGGGTTTGTAGCAAACGGAAAAATAAATACTGTTATTGACGTGCCAAATGGAAAATGGCTTGCTGCTGGCAACTGGAGCATTATTGTGAACAACGGTAATGTTACTTCCTTTGATACTAAAATGACTTGGTACAATAGTAGCGGTACTAATGCGCACACTCACGATCTGACAAACTTCAAGTCAGTTTCTGACAATATACAAGCGGTTCCAATGAATTTAACCGATAAACAAAAAACTATAGAAGGATTTACAGATGTCGGGTCCAATGGCAGAACCACATGGTTTGAAGTTCCGACAGTAGTTACAATTAATGACGGCAAGATAATATCTATTTCTGTAGATGACAATAAGACCAATGGTCACTTCGCTGGACAGCCACTCCTAGGTATAGTTGATTCGTTTGTACCGTGTTCTGATCTACCTGGACCCGATATGGAATTGTTACCTCCTTGTAGCCTAAACACTGGAGGCGAAGATTATCCTTTCATGACGAACGATACCGCAGCTTTTCCACCTTCAAATCAATTTATGCCTGAAGGAACTTTTCCCAGTGATCCCTCACAAGGATTTCCAGGACAGGGATTCCCAAGTGAAGATCCCTCACAAGGATTTCCAGGACAGGGATTCCCAAGTGAAGATCCCTCACAAGGATTTCCAGGACAGGGATTCCCAAGTGAAGATTTCTCCCAAAGAGCTTCATCGCAGGGACAATTCCCAAGTGAAGATGGTGATCAAACAGGAGGACAATCGAGTGAAGATGGTGATCAAACAGGAGGACAATCGAGTGCTGACAACCAAACAGAAACTGGTACGATCAACCCGAACTGCACTGAATTGGACATTGAAAATGTAACTGCCAGTGGTTTTGAAAGCGATCCCTCCGACTACCATCCTCCTAGTGACGCAATAGATGGTGATTTGACGACCTGGTGGTCTAATAATGGAAATGATCCCTGGATACAGATCTATCTTGCTGAGCCTAATCCTGTTTGTGGTGTAGCAGTTACATGGAACAAGGGAGATGAAAGGGATTATTCATTTCAAATAGAAATATCTGAGGATGGTAACAACTTTGAAAAGGTATTTGAAGGGGCCAATGATAATGAGTCGACGGAACAAGAGATTTATCCATTTGACCAAGAAGTTAACGGAAAGTACATTAAACTTACAATAATTGACACAAGTTCAAATGATGGATGGACTAGCATACAGGAAATAGACGCGCTTGGACTTACTGAACCATAGTAGAAATGATATTTGCTGTTCCTTCGCCAAGGAATTATTTTATTGACTCTATTTGTTAACAAATTATTAAACAACCAAAAAACAAGTTTCACTGATTCAATATGACAATAAGGCAAGTGGTGAACAAATTCTAATATTTATTATCAATAGACTCGACTAGCCCAGTTTTATTACTAAACAGTAAAACTACAAAATCCTTTTATACCACTCGGCAAAAAGTGAAATATTGAAAAAAGCACTAATCAGCTTATTCAGTTTAGTGATACTTACATTTGTTACGGGTCTGGTTATTGAAAATATTCACGCGCTATCGAACGAACATGAAACAACCGTGACGTCTAACATTGCTAGAAATTTTCATCCTTGGAGTATGATTAATTCATTTGCGTTACTGTATTTGGATGACACAACAATGAAAAACTCAGAAGCACAATCAAGCGATTCATTCCAGTATACAAGCGTTAGCTCAACCTCGGAAACTAGGACTGTACGCACCGATTTTAGCTATACTCACGGATTCAAATTTAAAAATACCTATACGAATTATTATCACGTAATCCCAGACAAATACATTCCTGACTTTATTTACGATGGAGGAGTTCTTGAATTTTCAACTGCTGGACGGTGTGGAGGAATGGCATATGCAGCGCTAGATTACTGGTATGCTAAACAAAGAATTCCTGGTTGGGATGTAACTCCAACTGGCGCGAGTCAACCAGGAAATCCAGCAGCTCTGCCAACTCCATCAAACGACGCTCCTTTGTCAGAGTATATTTTACAAAGGCTTCATGACAGCCTGGACATAAGCCTCCTTGGAATACTCAAGGGCCTAGTGAGTATAGGGCTGACTTTCTCACCTGCTTCATCAGTGAGTAATATGGAAGAAATACCCAGATACATCTATCTGTTCTACGGGCCAACTGAGAATAAGGGTACCATTTTCGGTGAATGTACCGCAGGTTGTTTACCCGGCGTAAGACCATTGACTGATGGAGAAGTTATCAAGGCGACAAAGATATTGGACCAGAAGAGACCGGTTGTATTAGGGCTGGTCCATAATAGCGCAATAACAAAAAGTCATCAGGTTGTAGCATATGGTTACCATTATGATAAAGCATATAATGCATACACTTTCTTCATATGGGACAACAATAAACCGGGTATGGAAATAAAGGCTTCATGGTATCCGGGTGTCCAATATGGAAAATTACACTATTGGTACCAGTATTTTGATAGTAAAAAGGGATTTGTATCGACACAATTTGATACCTATGAAAAAAACTGGAAAGGTTTCTTTGTTGAGGATTATACTCCAAAGACGCCTCCAACAATGTTTATTGATATTGATACAGATGGTGTAGACGACTCGAGAGACAATTGTGGAAAAGCGAATCCAGACCAACTAGATACAAATGGAAACGGTGTGGGTGACGCCTGTGAAGGTGGCGACATTGACAATGATGGGGTAGTTGATTCAATAGATAATTGTAAATGGGCTGCAAATCCCGATCAAAAAGACACAGATGGCGATGGTGTAGGTGATGCGTGCAAGGATGTTATCCTTTAGAGCACACTTTATCATTTGTCCTGATAAACTGTGTGGCAATTTCAATCGTTCCTTAATAAAGATTGAAAATAGAGTAAAATACTTGCAAAATACAAGAGAAAGATTGGAAAAAAAAGAAAGTCGCTCGCAACAATATGATCGGAACAGTCGAACTGATTTTGACAGCTGTACGTACAAGAAACTTAAATAGACGTTGATATATTGATTCGTTATGAAGCCCATCACGACAGGTAATTTGATAATTGTTGTAGTATTGGTTACTGCGTTATATTTGAATCCGGCGCTAATTGGCAGCTCTTTTTCAACAACGGGACCGTCAGAAGGGGTAGACGAGTCTATTACAGAGATGTTTGAAGATGCTGTGGAAAACCAGACTAATGCACAAGAAAATAATAACGATTCTAGTAGCAAAGAAAACAATCAACAAGGTAATTTCTGTCTAAAAGGTACTGGACCTGGCACTGACAATCCTTGTATTCCTTGCACTCCTGCTACAAGTTCTAGTCCTGGAGAATCTGAATGTCCTGTGTTACCAGAAGAAGAGACAATGTCAAATGAGACTAAACTTCCCTCAAGTGATCCTCAAACTACATCGAATAATCCCAAACTACCATCATCTTTGTCTAACTGGTTTAGTTCCGGGATACAAGAGCTAGAAAGAGAAAAAACAATCCCTTCAGGAACGGGCAAAGCACTACAAGCATTCCAACAAAGTAACCCAAGCGAAATGTTAAAAATTTGCAAAGCAATTTCCAAAGACCCGAGTGCTGACATAAAGTTAGCTGACTGTAACTCATTACAGGGAGGCGGTGAAAAGGCCGAAGAACTTAGATGGATAATTGCGGGCTGGACTGCTGGAAAATTAATCGAGTCGGCTGATGATAATAGTACTTCTGCTGATACACCCTAAGACCGCCATAGTTGGGTATTCGAGATCCACAAAAGCGGTCCTCTTACTGAATTTAGTTCTATACTAGGAACTGAAAAATGAGTTTGTGTTCACTTATAATGACTCTTCTGGAACTTCTTCCTCCTTTTCCTTCTCGTCTTGCTCGTCCTGTACAGCGTCTTCTAGCTCATGGGTTTCATCTTTGATTTCTTCTCTTTCTTCCTCTATGACTTCTTTTTCAGATTCGTCGCTCATGGTACAAGTAATAAGAGTACAAACTATAATAATAAAATGATTATTATCACATTTTTTGCAGGTACCGATACCACCTTCGATGTGGCATCAAACAATATATGGAAACCTATTTACAAGATAAACCTTAAATCTAAAAGGTCGTTTTTTTACTATGAGAAAAATGACTAGTAGTAATGCTAATGACTGGAAAGTTGAAGGTGATTATTTTGAAGGTTGCAACTGTGACATAATTTGTCCATGTATATTTTTGCAGGACCCTGACAAAGGTTTCTGCAATGCTGTTGTAGCATGGCATATAGAAAAAGGCCACTTCCAACAAACACAACTTGATGGGCTAAATGCCGTTGCTGTTTTTGTCGCGCCTGGAAACATGTTTACAGGACCAAAGATGAAGGCTGCTTTTTACTTGGACGAACATGCAAACCAAGAACAAAATGATGCTTTGTCTAAAATATTCTCTGGGCAATCCGGTGGTTTCTTTGCGGTAGCAGCTAACCTCATTGGAGAGATGGTTGGAATAAAGTCTGCCCCGATAACATATGGAATAGAAGGAAAACGTCGTTGGTTACGGGTGCCAGAATATATGGAATTAGAGATAGAGGCATTGAAGGGAAACGATCCCAACAAAGATAGTCTGGTAACAAATCCATCCTTCACTGTAGCTCCTGGATATGAACCTGTAATAGCGCGCTCTACCAAACATACCTATAATGATTATGGATTTGAATGGGATTCTTCAGGTAAAAATGGTTTCTATTCTCGATTTAAGTATGGGCCCTAAAACTTCCTTGCCAAATTAAACTTGAGTTCAATTTTCCATGACGGTATAAGATGTCAACTCAATCGAGTCAAGTGCTGGCTGGATCTCCTTTAGCATTGAATCAAATTTTTCCTTTGGATTAAGAAATATTATTGCAAACAAGTCATCTTGTTTCTGTGTTAAAATTAACATCCCTTTAAAAGGAACATCATAACCTTGAGGTATCTCACTTAAAAAATCATTTTTTGGTATTAGGCCCGAGGAAGAATTTAAGAGTGTTGAAGGAGAAGAGAGATTCAGGAAATATCTATGACCGAGATTACTGTGACCAAATGTTACCTTATCTGAATATTCCAATATATCTTTATATTTTAAATACCCAGTCATAAAAGGACCAACAAGGAATAATGGAATTCCCAAGTTGTCAGGAGCCTTAATTATTGCAAAGACACTTTTTGTAGAATTTTGAAACCAAACCATTGAAGTAGAATTATTATTAGGACTCGATTCCCAATTGACAGGAGGAGTTACTTTAATCTCGTTCTTAATCTCACCTACAACAATGCTGGGAGCTGATAGTAGCGAAAATGTTATTACTAAAGCCAGCATGAATAGAATCTTATTCAATCACTTTCACCTGATATTATTTCCATTCCCTTTAATGTAACCTTGAGAAAATGGTCCAACAAATTATCATAAATTGCTTCTTATTTATTGAACTTTTACAAGTCGTAAGAATGGAACTTAAATAATATTGGAAAAGCTCTAAAATTAGACCTTTTACCCCAGGAAGCTATTCATGCTAAAAAAATGTTGTGTTAGAGATAATCTTATGGGCTAACCACGCTTGTAAGCCTTTGCTTCGTCTTTAGTAACACTGAACCAGACTTTGTTTCCGTCGAATTTTACGACTTTGTCTCTTGGCAGAAAAAACTTGTCTTTATCGACAACTCCTCTTTTTGTTTCTACAAATTGTTCATTTAGATCTTGCACCTCGCCTAAATCGTAGTCATCCAATCCTCTTGCTTCCTTCTTTTTAATATCATCCCAGTTTATTAATTCGACCATAGATATCATATAGCAACATTTCATATAAGGATTGAAAGTCTGGTTTTCAGATTGCTCTGAAATTCATGGTTATTTTGACGATATTATTTAGAATAACTTTTTCCTAAATTTAAATACATGTAAGCGTCTTACGAGTAAATTTATAGCTAAATAAGAGAAACATGATGCTATAATAGATGCTACTGTAGCAGCTTGTACTGGCTGATATTCTATTCTCAACAATTCAAGTAGAATAAAGAACCTTAATGCATTATTAATAATATCAAAAATAGCATCAGCAAATATCATCTTTGTTACTATTTGTTTTAGGATATCAAAGTTCAATTTGCCAGTTAGTATTCCTGTATATTTCTTCTTATTATCAAGATGAAAAAGAATAACAAAAATTACTTTGGAAGAGATAAATCCGGATATTACAGTTAATGTAGAAGTTGTAAAATCATCATTGGAATTTTTCGTAGACACATATGCAACGAATAAACTAACAATAAAACCGACCGAACCTGAAAGCAGCAGATTCTTATTGAGGGATATGGTGCTGGTATATTTCTCATAAAATTTTGTAAGGTAATTTGTTAATTTACCACCCGGTTTTATTTTCAACTAATATCCTATGGCAAACAATCATTTATGAGTATTTACATAAAATGACTTTTTTACAAGAATTTTGTTACTAATGGATGTTAATCTTGCTAAAATAGGCCATTTTAATTAATTCCCCTTGATAGGCAATTGTCACAATACTTTTCCACAAGCGTGGCATCAGTCATGTCATAACTTGCTATTTGAGTTGCAATATCACCACACATAGAACAATAACCGCCTGCTTTCTCAACCATAAACCTCTTTTTTGAACTTTCAGACGTTGTAGGGTCTGAGAGAATGTCTTTAAACTCTTTGAGTTGCTCCTTGGATCTATTTACTGGTCGCACTGTTGGGATTGGTCTTTCTTTGTTATTACGAGGATTATTTCCGTAAAAAGAATCATACATGTATATAATACGCGCTAATCGTATATCTATCTATGTGTTTATTGTCACAGACACTTATTTAGCTTTAATATTGTTTTCTAGTATTTGGCAACAGAAAATTAATTCTATATGCACAAATATAATGAATATTGTTTGTTAATAAGGTTCAGTCTTCTGATAAGGGGAATATGACACATTTTTACTATGTGTTGGAAATAGACATCAACCAAATTCTCTTGATGGTTGGAGACATGTTTATATGTTACGAATGCGTAGTAATAATATGTCAAACGATTTAAACGAATTAATTGCAAGGAAAGATAAGCTAGAGGGACAACTCCATCATGAATTATCATCTGATTATAATGAGTTGATGAAAAATTTGAGTGAAAGTTTTCGGAATATGCATGAGAATTCAGTGCAATATTACAAGCAAAAGGCAAATGAAGAGCTGGATAAAATGGAAAAAAACATACAATCAGGTAATAAATTGGGCGCTATAAACGAAAAGTTACTGGCAGATACATACTTGTCGTTCGCTACAACCATTTAATTTTTTTTATCAATTATACAGTTTTCATTTAAGACTTGCTTATATTCAAAATTCTTATCAAAAAATAATATTAAAAGCTTCATAATGATTTAGTTTTTAATGTAATGTTCTCAGTTGACGAATCTCGAGAAATAGTAAAAAACTACTTGGCTGAACTACATATAGCGACTAAAGCAATGAAGCCCTTATTAGTAATCTTTAATCCTCGTAGTATCCCAGAGTTTTACAAGGCCATCGAAAAGATAAATGGGATCTCTAAACTGTGGATTAAATATTTTCCACAAGACGAAGCATACATCAAAGCAAGAGAGTTCTTTCTGCAAAGCGACTATACTCATTTTATGATCCTGCCTGACGATCTTATTGTGACTCAAGAAGATGTTGATGCAATAGTAAATTCTGACGAGTCTTATGATTCCATATCTGGCTGGTGCAATAACAATGGCCGCGATGATACCAATATCGATACTAACATCTCGGCTTTTTTGCCTCCAGACCCGCCCCGCGCAGCAACGTATGAAGGCTACCGTTGGTTTAAGATAGCATACTTTGAATCGTTGCTATCGAAAGTAAAAGATTCCGATGTCATAATTCCTGTGTTGCATCAAGGGTTCGCTTTGTCGCGTCTGTCAAGAAGACTTGTTGAGCAAGTGCCATTTAGGACAGATGCGGGTTGCTGTGTTGATTCTTGTCTTTCGTTAGATCTAATGAAGTTTAGAGTCGGGTTTACTCAATACGTTGATATTGGTATCAGAATGAAACATCTCAAGATTCCTCGTAGTGAATTGTTGGTAGGAAAAGAAAAGGCCAAAATTTTGCTTGAAATTTAGTCAGCCAATGAACAGGTGTTGATTAGAAGGACGCTGTAAACTTTGAACATCTAATTTTCTTGTCCAACAATGGGTTCCATTAAATGGTATTCATCTTTTTCTTTAGTGTTAAGCAATCTATTAGAAACAATATAATGAATTTTATATTGTATGGATACGAATATGAGAACTAGAAATGAACGTGAATGACTGTAGTCATTGGGCATGCAATAAGGTAGATAATACATGCGTAGGATGCGGTGCTGTAATTTGCCCTGTATGTCTAAAAGAACCTGTAAATTGCAAATGTGAAAATAAAGATACATGCTGCTCATCATGAATTAAAGTTCGACAACATTTGCATTAAATCTGTAAATCTTGGAATTTTGTTACTGTATTCTTAAACTGTCTACTGCGTCCATAATTACTTGAGTTGCATGTCCTCCAAAATTTGCCTTACAATAGTTTTCATTCCTTAGCTTTGAGTCAAACTTGCTTGTCCTCATCAACTCTGAAACCCTATTTACTGCAGCTAGATAATTCATAGAAGATATCCAAGTCAGTATTATAGCACATTTATCGCAAACATGAACCTTAACATTACTACCATATATTTCCCCACAAAAGACGCATTTGCTATATACTATTGAACTACCTGATCTGGGCGCATTAATACCAAAATGAACTGTATTAAAGCAATCGATACATAGGTGTTGATTAAAAGAAGAACATGAGTGATATTCTTCATGTTTACTACATTTTTCACAAACTGTCAAACCTTACACGCACCACCATGCAGAAGCCATTCCGGAGAAGCAATTGTTGTCATGAACTAACTTATTCATTATATTCTACTACCATTGTTAATTGTGTAATCTCTCTTATATCTAGTTACTCTGCAAATAAACGCTAGGCTTGATAAGTGTCTAATTATTATTTTTGAAAACAGCTCTCGATAGCTGTCTTTAATAGTGTGGACAGGTAGGTCTGTGCTTTATAGTTTCAGGGCTTTGACCGCTATCTCCACATTGAGAACACGTATAAAATCCGTCGTCATTTTTCTCAATATCTTTAAGTCTTTTGATTAAACTTACCAGGGTTTCTAGGCCAATGGGTTTTTTCAAAGGCTCCACATCGCTCAACTCTCTAAGTTCAGCTATTTCCGTCTCGAATGCTGTCATAAATATTATCTTAATATTATTATCCATATTTTTCAATTTTCTTACAAACTCTATACCTGACATTCTGGGATCCGTATATCCGTTAATACTAGAGAATACAACTTTGGGTTCAACCATTATACTTGAAAGTGCTATACCGGGACCAATGAATGCCTTTATCTTCCAGCCTTTCGATTACAAGTAACCCTGAAGTAGATCTAGAATATCGGGTTCGTCGTCAACAATCATGATATATTTTAAGGTATTCTCGAGACTATTTGGACACCCGGGACTTCCTTGGCATGGTCCAGACATGACGACATATGGAACGTCCTCTTAAAGAAAATTAGTTTATAAATTTTTGGTTTAGTCCAATAAAATACCTATTGTATCGCACGAGTAAAAGTTTCTAAAATCCAGATTCTCCAGGAATAGGCTGATTTTTCGTTTCAGGCAGATCAATGGTGCTGTAGTAATCCTCAAAGGTTGCCTTTAGAATTTTGAATGCCAAACCTTCTTCATACGGTCCTTTGGATATTGCTTTCAGAATACCCCGCTGAACTGATTTTAGTCTTTTCTTATCCAACATTATATCTTGTGGAATGTCGATCTTTAATTCCATTTTCAATA
>JAICFW010000136.1 GCA_025923455.1 Nitrososphaeraceae archaeon
AGCAAGAAACTAGCTATCAATGAGCTTGCGAGTAGTAAACTACGATTCATTAGCGGATTGTAAAGGTTTCCACTATAAATATTATTCTGAGATAAGAATAAAATATTTTAATTTGGGTTAGAATTTTGTTGAAATTATACACTAGCTCTAAATTAATTAGAATTTTTTTATCAAAAAATAATAATATTTATCTTACGTTTACTAATTCATAAAGTAGATGCCAATTTTACCTATTGACTCTGGAAGATACGGTAGCAATGAAATAAGGAAAATTTTTGAAGAAGAAAATCGACTCAGATATCAGCTTAATTTTGAAGCACAAGTTGCATTATCTCAAGGCAAACTTAGAATGATTCCCCTAAACGCCTCAAGAGAAATTGCACGAATAGCAAAATCAAATAAGATCACAACAAAAAAGATCAAGGAACTTGAATCAATAAGTGAGCATGACACAGCTTCGTTAGTACAGGCAATAAGCGAATATTGTTCGCCCACAACAAGACCATGGATACATTACGGATTAACCAGTAACGATGTTGTAGATACATCTACGTCAATGCAATTAAAAGACGCCTTTGAAGTAATTGAACCAAAAATATTCGAGCTAATTTCGTTATTGTTAAATAGGGTAAGAAAATATGACTTGTTACCTTCTGTAGGAAGGACTCATGGACAGCACGCAAGCATAATTTCATTCGGACTAAAATTTGCGATTTGGGCAAACGAGCTTTCATATCACATAGAGAGGATCGAAGAGGGTAAGAAGAGATTTCTTTTGTGTAAAACATTGGGAGTGGTTGGGACAGGTTCCTTGATGGGATCAAAGGCCCTAGATGTACAGGAAAAGGTAGCCAAAACGCTTGGTCTATATTCTATAGAGGCAGCTACACAAGTAATACCCAGAGAAAGACTGGCAGAAGTTCAATTCATAATTTCGTTAATAGGAAGTTCTTTGGATAAAATGGCAACAGAAATTAGAAATTTACAAAGAACTGAGATTGGAGAGGTAGAAGAACCGTTTAGAAAAGGACAATTGGGAAGCAGTGCAGTTCCAGTAAAGAGGAATCCCATAAAGAGTGAAAGAATATCTTCACTTGCAAGAATACTTCGTTCCTTTTCAAATATCGCTCAAGAGAATATTTCACTCTGGCATGAGAGAGACCTCTCGAATTCCGCAAATGAAAGGTTTACTATTCCGATGGGAATCATTCTTTTGGATGAAATGATAAATAATATGATAAAGGTAATTGAAGGATTAACAGTAAGTAGTCAAAGAATTTTAGATAACATAAATAAGACAAAGGGAAGAATTTTTGCAGAGTTTATTCTTGAAGCCCTAGTAAAGAAGAGTATTCCTCGAATGAATGCGTATGAGAGCATACAACGTGTTGCTTTTGAAACTTTAGCTGATGACAGAGACTTTAAAGATGCGATAATGAAGGATCCTTCTATTGGAGAATATTTAAACAAGAATGAATTGAAAACAATTTTTGATCCTAACACTCATCTGGCTGCATCAACAAGAATAATAAAGAACGTCATAAAAAGGACCGAGCAAATACGTAAAAACTACAAACCGCATTAATCAATTTCTTTATAATTTTTGTGGATTAGAGAACCGTATTGTAGCGCTTTTTTCCTTCTTATGATTACTTCTGGTGGTATCTCAAAGGATAATGCAATTTTTCTAATTATATGCTTTCGTAAAAGATCATCATGGCTAACTATTTTATCATAAATAGGAAACTTCATTGCGATAGAAATGAATCCATTTGAGAGAAATGGCTGTATGATTCTAATATTATATTTTTCTACCGCTTGTTTTATTTCACTAATTAATTCTAATTCATTCAATATCTTTGACTCAATAGTCTTGTTAATAGTATCGTTGCCTTGATTAAATATGATTCTGAAATTATGGTAGCCACAGAACAGTTCATCAAAACCGTTGGCAGTGAGTACAACATTAAGACCATTATCACTTGCCAATTGAGCAACATAACTAAAAGCAATGCAGTTTTCAATATGAGATAAATTTCTACACGTCATGTCGTCCCTTATTTTTTTAGAAAATACTGAAAAATCATGCTTATCTATTTCTAAAACTCTGTGATTCATATTTATTTTCCGTGATATTGACTTTGAGAATTCTATATCATTAGAATCAGGAAAACCAACAGTCAATAGCGTGGTATCGATGTTCATATTTTTACAAATTTTTGCAAGTAATGTACTATCTATCCCGCCTGAAAAGGCAATTCCAATCTTATTTATTCCTCTCAAATTATCAGATACAGTTGCAAACAATGCATCGATTAGGTCAGAATTGTACAATATAGTATACCCAAAAATAATTTCATTTATGTATTTATTAGTATGGGCAACTGACTTTTCGATAAGTAGGACTAACAGTAAACCAAAATCAGCAAAAGACAATAATTTTCCCAGGAGGGGGATTACTTTACTATTCTAAAATCATCCCAATACTAGAAAAATTGATTCAAATATACTCGTATGAATTCTAACGGAACTAAGCAACAACATACGATATATTCATATAACTTTTGTTATAATAAAAATATTTACTAATCAATAGGATCTAATGTTTTGTATCTACAAGATTAAATCTTTTACATGAGATAATGTTATGATGTGTTGAAACGGATAGAGGCAAACATAATTTGTTTCTAGTCTGTATCATATCTGCACCTAGCTATGTCTACTCAGTTAGTTAACAGCTGTAATTAATTAATCCTGATTTGGTTGATGTTTGGGAATACTTGAATTTGATTTGATATGAACAAGACGGGTTTAATCCAGCGCATACGAATGAATTATTTCTTGGAGTTATTGAAATTGACTTGACAAGAAAAGTAACTTGTATATATCTGGATTCTTTGAAATAAAATTAATGAAGAAGACAATTCTGGACGAAGATCTCAAATATATCGATGGAAAAGGAAACTTGCTGAGGAGCAAGACAGAATTATCTTTCTCAAGATTACTTTCATTTTTAGGGCACGACTATGAATATGATTTTAAGATAAAGCTAATGAATGGAAACGAGGTCCTCGTTGACTTTAAGATTGATAACAAATACATTGAAATATTAGATTCCGCGCAAGACCTAGAGAAATTCAATGAGATAAAAAAGAATAATCCTGATCTTGATATCATAGGCATTGGTAAATCAAAATTTGGTGTCAAATCTGGTGATTTTGAAACAATATCCTTTATCGATTCTGAAGGGCACCAGATCGGTTCAATATTTTTAGAAGATTCATCACTTGCTTTTGACTATGCTCATATTTTACCTCTCGTTGAAAAATGCTCTATACTACATGGTCACACTTCTACTGTTATGGTAGAGATCATTGGAAAAATGGTGGACAATCTAGTTATCGATTTTAGTGATGCAAAAAGAATCATCAAAGATACCCTTTCAACTTTAGATCACAAGTTCTTTATCAACAAGAAATATGTTTACAAAGAAGATCGTCTCCACTATTACGTCTCATTTAACGGTCCTCGCGGATTTTTTAATCTACAACTTCCTAAAGACACGACCTTTCTGATGCCTGGAGAGGCAACGGTAGAGAATCTTTCCTCCGTAATAATAGAACTGCTTTCCTCCAAAATGCCTCCAAATATAGAAGCTCTTGGTGTTTATATTTACGAAGGTGTGAATAAAGGGGCACATATTCTGGCAAGCATCAGGTAAATAGGCAGTCTTTATGATGAAACGGATATAATGATGAGGCATCTGTCCTTACGGATCGGATTACATGTTTTTCGTTAATCCAAAAAGGGTCTGAAGCATGAACTTAAATAGAAGCCGTCTAGTGGATTAGTTCTAACCTAAAGATGCAACAAAAAATAGACGAAAAGACATGGAATTCAAATATTGAAAATGCTATTTTGCAAAATTGGCATGATAAAAGAATCTATGATTTCAAAGTATCAGATAATAAAAATTATGTAATTGATACCCCACCTCCCTATCCATCAGGACGGCCTTGGCATATTGGAGCTGCAGCACATTATGCGCAAATTGACATGATAGCTCGAACATCAAGAATGTTTGGTAATAATGTATATTTTCCAATTGGCATAGACAGGAATGGACTACCAGTTGAGATTTACACTGAAAAAAAACACAAGATTAGAATGCGACAGACTGATAGAGAAGAATTTCTTAGACTCTGTAGAATTTCATTAGATGATCTAGAAAAAGAAATGATCCAAATCATGAAAAGTATCGGTCTAAGTGCAGACTTTGTGGACTATTACAGGACTGATTCAAATGAATATCGCACGTTAACTCAGAGTACTTTTATTGATTTATGGGGTAGAGGGCTTGTTTATTCTGCAAATCGACCAAATAACTATTGTCCAAGCTGTGGCACTACAATTGCTGATGCTGAAATAACTTATGAAGAAAGAAAGACAAATCTAGTATATTTGAAATTTAGGTTAAAAAATGAAAATGAAGATTTGATTGTTGCTACGACCAGGCCTGAATTAATTTTTGCATGTCAATGTGTCATAGTAAATCCTAACGATACCAGATACGAGAAAATGCATAAGAAGGAAGTTATCTTGCCTCTATTTAATAGAGAAGTCAAAATCCAACCCCATCATTCCGCAAAATCAGAATTTGGTTCAGGAGCCGTGATGGTTTGTAGTTACGGAGACATTAATGATGTGCAGGTATTTAGAGAATTTGGTTTAAAAGAAATTGTAGCTATAGATCAGTATGGGAAAATAGATGAAAATGGAGGTAGTTATTCTACTCTTACAGTAGACAATGCAAGAAAGCAAATTATTGATGATTTGGAAAAAGGAGGCTACATTGTAAAGCAGGAATCGATCTTGCATAGGATACCGATGTGTGAGAGAAGTAAATCCCCAGTGGAGATAATACCAATGCAGGATTATTATATTAAACAACTTGATTTTCTTCCCAAACTTAGAGAATTTGCATCTTCTCTGAAATTTTATCCAGAATCTCACAGACAGATACTGTTGAATTGGTTAGACTCGGTTGCAATAGATTGGCCGATATCTAGAAGAAGATTTTATGGTACAGAAATTCCGATATGGTATTGCGATAAATGTAAAGAACCAATGCTACCTGAACCTGGAAAATATTACAGACCGTGGAAGGATAAAGCGCCGTTTGATAAATGTGTCAAGTGTGGTCATAGTGAGTTTACTGGTGATGATAGAACTTTTGATACTTGGATGGATTCTAGTATATCACCCCTATTTGTGACCAAATATAGTAAAGATGAAGATTTTTTTGCAAAAACATATCCAACACAAATAAGGCCGCAAGCTAAAGACATTGTAAGAACATGGATGTATTACACAATGTTACGATGTTATCAATTGACAGAGAAGCTTGCCTGGAGCGATGTCTGGATTATGGGATATGGGGTTGATGAGTATGGAGAAAAGATGAGTAAAAGTAAAGGCAATGTAATTGATCCATTTCCTGTAATCAACAAGCATGGAGCAGACACCTTTAGATTCTGGTCAGCAATTGAAGCAAATCATGGTCAGGACTTTAGGTGTTCTGAACAAAAGATTGCAGAGGCACAAAAATTTCTAACAAAATTATGGAATATTGGAAGATTTGTTTCCTCATTTGAATTCGTTCGAAAAGTCGAAGTTGATTTATTGCCTTCGGATAAGTGGATTTTAGGAGAGTTGTCTCATTTGGTAGATGAATGCATCAAGGGGTACAGAGAATATAATTTCTTTATTCCAGCTTCACAAATAAGAGATTTTACTTGGAATATTTTCGCTTCCCACTACCTAGAATTAGTAAAATCACGCGCGTACAACGATCAAGACCAAAACAACAAATATTCCGCATTATATGCGCTCCATAAATGTTTTTCAGTAATATTGTTACTATTAGCTCCTATTTGCCCATTTATTACAGAAAAATTATGGACTACGATATATTCTAAAGAAAGTATTCATTTAGAAAAGTTTCCAGTTCAGAGTAATGACTATGAAGAGATGTGTAAATTTACAAAAGCCATTACAGATTTTAATTCATTAATATGGACAACAAAAAGAGAATCAACAAATGAAAATGGTAAGCGATATTCATTGAGAGATCCTATAAAGGCAGAAATTCCAGATGACCTATCTCAGTTTAAAGATGATCTAAAGGAAATGCATAATATTCAAGGTTAACTATAGAAATCTGGTAACTTATGAAAGCTGTTCCTATATACAGTCATGGTGATCTAAATGTATTGAGATATGAACAAGATTTTCCAACTCCAATACCTAATCCATCTGAGATTCTAATTAGGGTAAAATACTGCGGTTTGAATCACCTAGATATATGGACAAGATTGGGAATTCCAGGTATAACTATTGGCTTTCCCCATGTTTGTGGTAGCGATATTGTAGGTTCAGTGGAGGAAGATTATGCAGAAATCCCTAAAGGATCTAGAGTTCTCGTATACCCTGGAATCGGCTGTAATGATTGTCATAATTGTAAGAATGGAACCGAAACTCTCTGTAGAGATTTTTCTATAATTGGTGGTTTAAGCAAGTACAATGGTGGTTATGCAGAATATGTAACTGTTCCTAAAAAAAATATCATACCACTACCTCGTGAAATAAGCGATGAACAAGCTGCCACACTCTCAATTTCATATTTGACTGCATGGAATATTGTTAAAAAACTACAACTAAAGGAAAATGATACAGTTTTGATATACGGAGCTTCAGGTGGACTGGGTATGGCGATGATTCAAATCTCAAAGGCACTCGGAATAAGAACCATAAGTACTATATCTGACGATTCTAAACTAAATTTCGTGAATGATATAGGATCTGATTATGTAATAAATCGAAAAAAGAAAGAGATAACTGTTGAAATAGAAAAAATAACTCGGGGGATAGGAGTTGATGCAGTTGTGGATAATGCGGGTCAGAAGACACTGAATACAAGTATTAATTCTGTTCGGAAAGGTGGGAAAATTGCAATGTGCGGTACTACATCTGGAAGTGAAGCTAACTTTCAGATACGAACGTTTTATTCAAAGCAAATTCAACTGTTTGGTATTTTAATTGGATCAA
Organism: Nitrososphaeraceae archaeon; assembly: GCA_025923455.1. Taxonomy (GTDB): domain Archaea; phylum Thermoproteota; class Nitrososphaeria; order Nitrososphaerales; family Nitrososphaeraceae; genus TA-21. Next base: position 7,108 of record JAICFW010000136.1, read on the forward strand.
AGTTGGAGTTGATGGAACTAATTAACTTTGTAAATGAAAATAATATAATGCCAAAAATTGATTCCGTACTTCCATTAAAACAATTACAACAGGCTCACGATAAATTAGAAAAAGGAGATCAATTAGGTAAGATTATGATTAAAATATGACAATAATTTTACCTGTAAGCGGAACAATATTGCTCTCGAAAGATTGGATGAAATATTTTCATCTAGATAACTAGAATAATCTACATCTTTACTTTAGGTAAATTCCAATGTAGTTTGATAGATACCAACCTAATACCAGTTGTAACGGAAATTACAGCTATCGCGGTATACTCAAATGGCACACTAAGATTTACCAGTATAAGGAATACAATGACACCAATGAAACTTGCCACTGCATAAACTTCCTTTGTAAAAACGATCGGGGGTTCTCTTACAAATACATCTCTTAAAATTCCACCACCAAAAGCTGTCAACAAGCCTGAAATCACGATTAGTACATAGTTAGTACTATACAGGGAATGTGCAATTGAGACTCCTGTAAAGGTGAATACTCCCAGGCCTACAGCATCAAAAATATTGAATAAATTTTCATATTTTTTCGTTTTATGATAAAGAAAAAAAATGACAATTGCAGTTATTGTTGTCAATACAATGTGAATAGTGTCTGAAAAATTATTTGGAGGGAATACTCCCAAAATTGTATCTCTGATTACTCCTCCAAGAATTCCTGTTACGGTTGCAAGCATTATTATGCCTACAATATCATACTTGTGTTCTATTGCCCGGAGAGCACCTGTTACGGCAAATACCACTGTTCCAAATAAATCAAGTACAAGGATTATGAATGAAAAGCCGATATCTAAATTGAACAATTAAAGATTGCTGTCATGTTTAACACTGTTTAAAAAAATGTTGTTGTCTGCAAGTACTACCATCAAAATAGTTCATTGTTTTTTTCCATTTATCATATCCAAGATGTCTTCTGCAATGTCAATTGAAGTATGGGAATTGATATTTGGTTCCATTGTTACAAGTAAGATATACTTGTCCAAGTAAAAAGTCAGAATTGATATCTTTTCTCTCTCAACATATGCGAATCTCGATCTACCCATATTGTCATCAAACCTTTCTCGCATAGATTTACGCAATGCAGTATGTGTTAGGTATAATTCTTCGTTATTTTCATCCATTATAGAATCTAAACCCCCTCTCATTCCACCGACAACAGGCAATCCCGTATCATCAATGACCGCTACATAACGTATATCGCTATTCAGATTGAATATAGACTCGCAAAGCTTTGAATATTCCATAGATTGAGAAAATAAAGACTGTTTATTATGTTTTTGATCAAAAGGCTCCTATAGAAACTGTTATTCATTTTCTAAATGCCAAATGCCAAAATAATCTTGATTTTTGGATGCTGTGATATATCTAATCACGAAAGCTACCATTGCTTATTTTAGATATTTTATTGATAAATTCATGTATCAAAGTGTCAGAGTCTTTATTTTTCTTCATAAAATAATAAAGCTCTTCGGTGGCTGCATGATGATCTACACCTATGTTTTGTGCTAGTTGTACTGTAATAAGTGATAATAATAATTTCCTCAGAACTATTTCTTTTCCATATTGTTTGATATCAAAAGATAGCTCAGAGATAACATTTTTCATATTTGCATCAATATATCTATCCTTTGCTTCTCTACTCTTAATTGAAAATTGAACTCCCATCATTCTTTCCTTCATATGTATTTTTTCCACCATTTCGATGAATCTATCATTTAGCTGTGGATCTTCGAACAATGCTTGAGATAGCAAGTCTCCGGCATCAGATTCACTTAACGATAAAGCTTTGATCAGCTCGAACAATACGTGACATGCTGCACATCCACCGTATCCTATCAACGAGGTATTAGAAAGGACTCTTGTGATTTCAGAGTCAATTAACCTGCTGGCACTTTCAATCTTATCTCTGTTGTACACGCTTCAAATATGGTCGATGCTCTTTAAAACCTTATGATTTATAAAAATAGTATTTAGGAGACGTCTAAAATAATGCCAAGGAATAACCATAATTCGTACTCAAGTGTTGTTCAAATTAGTATTTGTAGATTGTCCGAGTTCTTATTCAAAATATCTCGTATTGTCACGTATTTTTGGAATTAGCTGTTCCCTCATTATGGAATCAATATGGGGTTCTTCGACGTCAATTGTAAGTAAAACATAATATTTGTTATTTATCGGAGTAACAATCCTTACAAGCTTTTCATATTTCCCTAAGGAGTAAACCAGTTTGCCCAACTTGTCTTCGAATTTTACCCTTGATTTGTGTCGCGCTATTGCATTTAGTGTGTATTCCTGGTTTTCCTCACGGTTCATCAGCGGATCTAGACCTTCTCTTCTTGTTATATTTAGTATTTTACCCTCAGAATCAGATATTGCAATCCATCTTATCGACGAACTGATTTTTAATATTTCCTTTGAAAGACTATCAAAATAGTCTTTAGTCGTATTGGCCATTAATATGAAAAAGACTGATCTAAAATATAACGTTATTTGCTTAGAAGCATTCAATTAAAATATAAAATGGATATCAATACCCCATAACATTGGTTAGTGAATATCGTGCCATTGGTGGGTACGCAACTCCCCAAGGTACAAAAAAATATATGGAAAATGCTCTCAAGAATGGTTTTCCAAACTCACACTTTCGTTCATTTGATAACCTCAACTTATCAAGTTTGGGAATGGGAACTTATCTGGGTCAAATTACACCAGAAGAAGATGAGGATTTAGAGAACGCAATTTATGAATCAGTTAAATCAGGAGCTATGAATGTAATTGATACTGCAATAAATTATCGTTCTATGAAGTCAGAAAAGAATATTGGAAACGCAATGAAAAGACTAATAGAAGATGGAGCTGTATCACGGGATCAAGTCTTTATTTCAACAAAAAACGGATACATTACCAACGATGGTGATTTTCCAACAGTTGATGTTCTTGAATATATGCAAAATATGTATATTTCACAAGGAATCATAGACCCAAAAGACATCAGCTCCGGTTATAATGTATTAAACCCGAATTATATCCGCAAATGTATCGATAAATCCTTGACAAATATGCAACTTGATACTATTGATCTTGTTTATGTTCATAATGCGTACGAGAGCTGGGTTGAGGATATAGACAGAAAACAGTTTGATGAAATGATACGCAAGGTCTTTCAAGTTTATGAAGAGTATCGATCTAAAAACAAGATTAATTATTATGGAATGGCTACGTGGACTTGTTTTAGAGTTCCTCAGAATGAAAGGGAGTATCTCTCATTAGAAGAGATGGTGAAGATAGCGCAGGAAGTGGGAGGAAAAAATCATGGATTCCGTTTTATTCAACTACCGTACAATCTAGCGTATAGAGAAGCTTACATGCTCAAGAACCAATCAGTAGGAAATGATAGTAACCTAACCATTTTGCAAGCTTGTAATAAGTTAGATATTGGAGTTTTCACAAGTGTACCATTGTTACAGACAAAATTATTTAGTGCCAAAATACCAGATTATTTGGGATATGATGATCAACTACTAAAGATAGTACAAATTACCAGATCAACTCCAAACGTATTAGCTCCATTAATTGGACAAAAGAAACTTAATCATATAAAAGAAAATATCAAACTTGCAAAAGTAGCGCCGTTAACGACTGCAGAATTCGATGATGCGATCAAGATTTTCAGTTAATTATCAATTCTTGAGAAAATAATATTGTTTCCAAAAAACGGAATATAGATAATCAGATAACACATTAGATATAGAAAGTAATTTTTTGATATGGTGTGTAGTCAAAATTTCGCGTAATATATCATATGTCTTATAGTACTGCGATCGTAATCACATTATCTCCACGTATTAATGCATCGCCAACTTGAGTTTCTTGCTCCTGCTCTTCACCCTTTTCTGAATTGTCATCGTTGTTTGACTGCTGCTCTATTACCTCTGTGGCTTCGGTTATTACGATATTCATCTGTTTATCAAAACCCTTGATTTTTCCTTTTACCGACCTCCTTCCCTTTAATTTAACAAGCACTATTTTCCCAACACTTTCCTGAAGTAACTGAGTAGCAATACCGTCTTCAGACATTTTAGCTTTCATGTGAGTACAATACCAATATTAACTTTTTTGATTACAAGTAACTTTTGTCCAAAAATGAAGTAATATTAAGGGAAATTAATTTTGTGTTGGGTATATTGACATCAATTGTTTTACTAAATGAGGATATAATTTCTCATGGCCTTCTACGCCAGTAATGTTACTCGATATTTAACGACAAAAAATCCATTGTTTCCTTGGTATTAGCCGTTAATATCGAATGTCTGTTCAAGTTTTCTTTATAATTTTTCTAAAATGCTCTAAATTCTTTGAAATCTCCTCATTCCATTGTTCTTCCGTGTATCCATGGACTTTAATTCCGTGTTCTTTTGCATTCTGAAGTAATTCTTCTTCTGTCTCTCCATGCATCGTGTGAGTACAGACCGGATCTCCGGCGTCTTTACAATTTATTGAGAGGGTCATTGAAAATAATGTTCTTATAAACTATATAAATTTTCTCCAATTTACTACCAATTGATATTGGGAGAATGGTAAACCGTTAAAATAACTATTTTTTGGTTCTTAAACTTCAATCAACCAACTATGTATGACAACAGTTGATTGAGTTTCCCGATAGACTCCGGATCAATTATTATAATACGCTTGTCTTAATTAACTAAACGAAATTGAATAAAGAAATCAAATATGCGTTAGAATATCATCAAGAAACAAAGCATTCTCAGATGAGTATTAGACTGTCCAATCATTACCTAGATTGGGATAACAAACCAAAACCATTCAAGTTTTATACCAGTATTCCATCAACTCCCCTCCCGATTGATTTTCCATTACCGGATCTGAACGTAATTACCATGAAAGAGACAAATCAAATCACTGCTTTAGAAAATCCTAAGATAAATACGGAATTATTATCGTCTTTGCTTTTCTTTTCTTCAGGAATTACAAGACAAATCAAGTTTCCGCATGGGAAATATTATATGCGTGCAGCACCTGCCACTGGTGCACTATATCCGATAGAAGTCTATGTTGTATCCGAAAACATTGATGGATTACACGCAGGTGTTTACCATTTCTGCCCCGGTGAGTTCTCTTTAACAAGATTGAGAGGAGGGGATTATAGACAATTTTTATCTGAAGCAGCGGGATTTGAACAAGCAGTAAAGAATTCACCATTCACAATAATACTTACCTCTTTAGCTTGGCGAAATGCTTGGAAGTATCAGGCACGATCATACAGACACTGGTTCTGGGATTCAGGTGTGATAATTGCGAACCTTATTGCTACCGCTTCGTCCTTTGGTTTGAATACCAAACTGATTACTGGGTATATAGACAAATTTGTAAATGAATTGTTATGTCTTGAAGAAAACAAGGAAGCATCGATCGTTCTTGCACCAATTGGGATTGGTTTGTCTGAACAAGAGCCTGGCAAGATCCAGCATCCTTCTAGATTTGTTCCGGATATCGTTCCTATTTCACATGGGAAAGAAGTTGAATATGATCAGATTTGGAAATTACATGATGCGTCGTCACTCAATTCAACTGATGAAGTGCGTCAATGGGTTCATTCTATAAAATCAATGCAAGAAGTTAAAGGAATAAAGGATGATTCTGGGAAATTATTTACAAAACAAATAGAGCCCATCCCGAGCAATTCGAAACCACTATCTGAAGTCATACTTTTAAGAGGTTCTACCAGAAAATTTTCAAGAGAGCCTATAACATTTGAACAACTTTCAAACATTCTATACAGTATAGCAGAACCCACACCTTCAGATTTTGGTGAAAAAAAGTCTTTGATAGATATCTATTTTATTGCAAATGATGTAACTAACATCCAGAAAGGAGCGTATTTTTTTAATCGAAAAGATAAATCAATTGATCTCTTAAAAGTAAACATTCGAAGGGATATGTCTGGATATTTGTGCCTAGAACAATCTCTATTCAGTGATGCAAGTGCCGTATTTTATATCATGTCTAACATCAAATTGATACTGGATAAATTAGGAAATAGAGGATATAGATTGTGTCAATTTGAATCGGGCATATTAGCGGGTAGAATTTATTTATCCTCTTATGATCAAAAAATTGGCGCTTCAGGCTCCACTTTTTATGATGATGCCGTATCTGATTTTTTTTCACCTCATGCGAAGGACAAGGATGTCATGATTGCCGTTGGAGTAGGCGTTCCGGGTTATAGATCAAAACCCGGTAGAATTCTAGCTGGCAAGTTCTCAAGAGAGGAACTATTATGATGAATCGATATCCCAAATTGCTATTTATCAAAGATTATGTGGAACTTGAAATTTCATCTTGGAATCCTTTGTATAACAGGTATATTTTAGGAGAAATTCAACAATAGCTACAAAGTCTTGATCCGTTCTTCTATTTTGTACATAAGACTGAGATCTATATCTGCATAGGTTTTCTTGCCCACTTCGAAAGGATCGTCCATATCCTTTATCAGTAGTATCAAGCTAATTAGAATCAGTGAAATGACACCAGTCATTATTATACCGTCTATAAATCGATCAATATTCGTAAATAGTAATGTAAGAATCGCCGCACTCACAGCTAATTGTGCCACACTGTAGGCTGCAGGAATGAATGTAGTTTCCTTTATTGTTTCGATGCGATTGGAGATTCTATCAATCATCGCAAGCTCATTTCTCAACCTCACAATAAATTGCGGAGCCGTTCCTTCATGTGCAAGATATACAATTTCTTCATCAATCTTATCCATTGCCGAATTTACGTCCGTTTGTTTCCACACATTACTTCTAAAATTTGAATTAATGGTAATTAGCAGTTTTCTTATTTTATCACGCATGGCACTTATCTTTTCATTATCGGTGCTTGTCAGCCTAACATCCTTATAGAGAATAAGAATCGAGGCCGCTAACTCTGAGGGGATTTTTTCACTCTCCTTATAATCAGATAAAGTCCCTGCAAGAATTATTGCAATGATAAAAATTACTCCACCTACAAACGCAGTTACAAGAGGGCTAATGGCAAAAAAGTCTAATTGAAAATGGTGAATAGCTGCTTTGGTGATAAGCAAAAACGCAACAAATCCAAATACCTTTAGTAGTATTGAATGTCGTAATAGCATCAATCTATTGACTTACCATCACTCTGTTTGGCTCTCTCGTTATAAATTTTTTATTCAATGATAACTAACATCCATTGGAATTATTTTCTAAATTTGCTAATTTTATGATGCGTGGATATTCTTTAAGAGAATCAATTTGCAAGAAGCTTAGAAATATAACGATGATAGTGTTAAGAGATCTACTACAATAATGATTGAGTTGTCTCTATATATACATCAATAAATTAGTTCCCTACTTTTTATTTAAAATTTCTAATCCGGCCACGACCCTCCTACCCTTATCGGATCTTGTTATTTTAAATTATAATTTGCTTAATTGCTGTTATGGGCCGAACTGTTCCGTCTTATAGACTTGCATCAGATAGAGAAAAGAGAAAGTGGAAAGTATTCAGAGAACAATTAGACAAAAGTGAAAGAAAAGTATTTGATGAAATGATGGATATTTCACGGCTGTATAATGTTCCTGGAGTTGGATCATGTAAACCTGTACTATTACATTCAATTCTAATGTCGATAATTTTTGAACATTATAAACGAATTAACGAAATACGGGGAAAAGCACAAAAAGCACAAAAAGGAGACCAAATAACAAATTAGAAATGAAATGTCCTATATGCAATTCGGAAGTAAAAGAACTATTCAATCTCAACACCGAAACAGACGAGTTCAAATGCTTTGGATGTCATCTTAGAGACCTCGATCACAGAGTGAGGAAACTGGAGAGACAGGAGAATAAATGAATAATACATTCAAACTAGGCAGATCAATA
>JAICFW010000137.1 GCA_025923455.1 Nitrososphaeraceae archaeon
AACATTCCTGAGATTGGAAAATCTAAAAACTACGAATGGTCCGGATCTCTATGTTTATCTTTCAACTGGAAAGGAGGCATCAGACATTGTAAATCTTGGAAGATTAAAAGGTAATATCGGAAATCAGAATTATGAAATTCCTATTGGTACAGATCTATCAAATCACAATACAGTACTAATTTGGTGTAAGGCATTCTCAACTTTATTTGGCAGCGCAAAATTAACCTTTTAATAATTAGATGGAGGTCCTAAAATCAATGAATCAGAAAAGAATAATCATTGCAATAATCTTGGGCGTGGTCGCCATATTAATTGGGTTGTACACCATTTTACCCCTCTTTACTAACACGATAGTCGATGAACCATTGCCTACAGCATCAGGAATGATCTCAGGCGTATTAAATGATGGGAACTTGAAACAAATACATTAGCTGCAAAACATGTTTTTTTATCCAAATATCAGTCGGCTATGCGTAAAAAAACATACGATACTAAGTATAGGATTAAAAAATTCATGATACAACTAGGTGAATTATGGAATTCCGACCCTGTTTATGTGGACTATTTGTTAAGTCCCACTATGCATATAGCTTCATTAACAAATTTAACGCGTCCGCTATCACGATCTGAATATTTCAGTTTGGTTTGCTCAGTAATATCATCCCATACTTGCTGTTTTTTGATTTCAGTCTCTTTAGATAGGATTGTATGAAGTGGTGCAACAATGTCCTGATTGAATTTAACGTAGTCCTCAGCAGAGTCAAATTCAAAGATTACCGGAATCCTCTCAGATTGGATATCTACGAACCCCGCCCTTGCGAAAGATTTTTTGAGTGAATCTACATCGGCCAAGCTTAATGGCCCTGGCAATCCCTGACCTGGTAACGAACCTAGATGTTTTCTGGCAGTATCCATGGAAAGACTGATAAACGGAACTTTGGCTGGTTCGGACCATACAGCAGCTGCCAATTTTCCTCCGGAAACTAATTTGTCATGTATATTACTCAATGCCGTATCCAGGTTTGGTAGAAACATTAATCCCCATCTACAAATAATTGCATCAAATTTTTCATCTTTCCCTAGTTTCAGATTTTCGGCATCGCTCTGTACAAATTCCATGATATCCTGTAGACCCAGAGATCTTGCTCTTTCTTCCCCAATTGCCAACATTTCTGAAGATAAATCTGTAGCAGTAACATGTCCCTTCTGACCTACAATTTTCCCAGCGGTAATTGCAGGTTCGCCAATACCTGATGCTATGTCTAAAATTCTTTGTCCTTCTCTAATCTCTGCGAGTTCGACTAATTTATCACTGACTTTTTGTGCACCGTTTTCTATCGTTTTCCACCACTTTTGCCATCCTCCTGCCACGCTATCCCAACTCTGTCTTTGACTCATTTTGAACTCTTCGGGATTAAAATTATCTTTGCTCATTACAATCCATGATCGCTTCACAAACCTTAATTAAAATTTCTATATTCCTATAAATTAGGATTGACTTTGCAATGGCAGTTTGTAAATAAACCAGAGAATATTATATACCTTAACAGAATTAATCGAAATTTAAATATGATTTCAGGTAAAATCTTCATGGATTGGCTTTAACTAAAATTATAGTAAATAAAGAAAAAATTTTGATGAAAATGAAAGAATATTTCTAATTTGTGATAGGTGTCTCTGGAACGTAACTTGTCTTAATGCGCTTGGTAAGCAAAAAGTACTTGAAATTAGTAATTTTTATCCAGTTTGCAATTATGACCATCTATCTAGATTCCCTTTGACTAACAGTAATTCAAATGATTTCCAGTCTAGTTCAATACTTACAATAAATAATATGATTGAGTCTAATGGAAATTGTACCGATATCGATAAGGTGTAATTCTTTAGTAACAAAGTTTCAAAAAGTTCTTATCTTTTACATGGTATAAGAGATCAATACGGATCTTGGAGTAGGAGGAAAGTATAATGATGACAGCATGCATCATCTTCACATACACCCCCGTTCTCCAAATCCGCTAGAGGTAGGAGATAGTCGTTGACAAGTTGCCTGGGCAATTCAAAATTTTTGGTCTTGTAGTAGTGGTAATTCATACTTCAAGTTAAGTGCAACAACAAGAATACCGGGCATGATTAGCATGGCGATGGTCAGTAAGCCCTCGAGCATTTAACAAGTCTTATTCCTGGTTTGGAATCAAAAATATATTCAACTTTGTTGTATATACTCTATGAATCAAATAAGCGACATAATGTCAAAGAAAGTAGAGACCATTAAAACCTCGGATAGTGCAAAGGATGCTGCAAAGAAAATGTTGGATAAAAATGTAAGCTCTCTTGTAATAGTTGATGAAAATGGACAGTCAATAGGAATCATTACTGAACGCGATATCACAAGAGGTGTTTGTACCCACGATGTATTAAGTAAAGAATTCATGATACAGCATTTAATGACCTCACCATTAACTACAATTGATTCCAATTCGTCTGTAGAGATGGCCGCAAATCTAATGTTACAAAAGAAGGTGCGACACCTTATAGTTAAGGATGGAAACAAGACTGTAGGCATTGTAACTGCGACTAACTTTATCGATTATTTAAATGAAAAATTGGATCCAATCGATCCAAATGCGAAAGTCCTCAGAACACTGAAAGATGAGATATAGTATTCCCAGTGTAATTAATTTTTTTTATGTATACTTTAAAACATCGTAAAAAATTCCTAATCTATGGCCTTGTACATTTACCTTCTGCCACTAAGTCATTTTTTGTTCCATTTCGCACTGCTTTTGGGTTCATAACAAAAGGAATTCTCCAGGTAATGATGGAAAGTGATCGTCAGGTATACTAGCAGAAATTGTTGCAGTGAGTATGTTTGAAAGGATAACCACAGTGGTAAGCAGAATCATCTTCAGAAATTCCATATTGAAGATAGGACAACAAAGAATTAATAACTTTTTTAGAAATTGTT
>JAICFW010000138.1 GCA_025923455.1 Nitrososphaeraceae archaeon
ATGTCAAAATCTCTAATTTCGCTAGTAATCTCAAAAAGTGCATTGCACTGTTGAACATATTTTGATAGGGCCGGTTCGTTTCGACATTTCTTAGGCAATATTGAAATGGTTGCATCAAGCCGTCTAATTGAAGTTCTAACACCATGAATCTGCTTCGCATTGGGTCTAACTAGATACTTATTGATACGATTATTTACCCTTTGAAGATTCTCACTTAATTTTGTCAAGAATGGCAAGAGATATAGCAAGTTTATTTGGAGTTAGTTTAATTCGCTTATTAGTATTGTTGCGTTGTGATTTGGTATAGGAACTGACTACATACCGTATCAATATAAACGTTATATTAATTAGAAGAATAGTATATTTTTATTGTGTGGATCTATACCAATATTTAGTATTCATTTATTTTCAATATTTTCTATATAGTCAATGTGTTTCTATGTACTTAGTATACAAATTATTTTATTGTGTATTCGCGATTCTTCCGAACTGTTGGGATCATTTTCATTGGGGCCGCCTCCATACTCCTACCCACCAGTTGTATAATTTGACAAATTCTTAGACTGCAATTTTCTTGAAGATCTGGGTGAGCTATGATCTTTTCTGCTTTAATACATCTTTCAGTTTGTTTAGCTCATCTCTATAATAATCATGAATTCTTAATTTCGTATGTGAGTCAATACATTTTGAACCCGATAACTCAAAGACCAAAAGGATGAATTTGCAGTAATATTAAAGGCAAGGAACGTCCCCAAAATTCCTCTGTTGTTTTTCTAACTGTTATAAATGCGTAGGGGACAGAACATGATATTGAGTGGGTGGAAAATCGCAAATGAAAGACAGACCATTATTACAAGTTGGTTCATCGGTATAAGCGCGATCTTGCTAGTGTTATATCTGACTGAACCTCACGCCAAATATTGACAGAGACTGGTACGATTATTACTTTGAAGCAAGTGCAGTATTTTTCTAATCGTCTCATTATTCTTGTACATTTGTCTGCAACATACCTACTCAAACCATTCTATCAGGATGATGAACCTATCTCAATGTCTTTATTAGGTTGAAATATGCTCCTGGCTAGCTATTTAATTATTCAGTCGACATTTAGATATCTTAAGAATAGTATGTAAAACACAAGAATCCTCTTAATCATCTGTTTAATTCATACGAATTCTCAAATGGTAGAACTTTTATAACGTAAATACTATCTTTCATTTGGTTGTGTTATGACAAAATCGTTACTGTTTGCATTAGCGTTACTAGCAACAATAGCTACAACGGCAACAACAATGACAGTAAACAATGTAAGTGCAGAAAAATGTGAAGACATAAAGGGTGTTGAGAAGTGGGATGCGGAAGGACATGGATCAAACGACCCATCTTCAAAAGAGTTTAAAGAGATGCTCAGCGATGATTCTGTAACCATATGCGAACTTGCCGAATCGATTGACCATATGGAAGTAAAAGGCTCTGTAGATGATTGGTCAGACTTTAAGGATACAACTGTCTTCATGAGCACTACAGAAAAGGTGCAGGATTGTCTAAAAGATAGGTTCGACTTACCTGACGATGATGGTGAAGAACATCTAGCAGATTATGAGATCCAAAAATGCGCTACTGGTGATTACTAATAAGAACCTAAACATATATTCCTTTTTTTAATTAAGCTAGTGTCTTGTTTGGCTAGAAAGTATATAGCAAGGACACTATCCGTATTCCTTTGTTTTTATAATATTTATTTGATAAGCAGAACCCGACTACATGAAATGTCCGAATCCCACCGCACTCGGACCTACAAAATTGGATCTTGGTAAATCATTACAAATTAATAAAATCTAAGTTTCTAGTGGAGGTATCAAATACAGCTATAGTTGCAAAAAGTCCAAAAAACCATCCTTTGGCTGTCCCTGGATTAATTACCCTTGTAGTTCCAATAAATCTATTGTCTTTTCTATGTGTATGTCCATAAATAAACACATCATAATCTCCGGATTTTATTAACTGTTCTCTTTTTGCTATATTAGTTCCATGGTAAATAGCAAACTTCATTCCATCGTATACAGTTTCAAAGATTTCTCCTTTTAGTTCTGCATGTATTTTGTTAAAAGCTGAAGTTAGTCCTGGAATGTCTTTGTCATTGTTTCCCAATACGCCAACAAGTTTAACACCTTTAAACGACTCAATCACGATTGGATCTGTAAAATCTCCCGCATGAATTACAATATCAACATGTTTATCGTTAAATTCTCTAACGGCTCTTTGTATATTGCGGATATAATCATGAGTATCCGATATTAATCCAATTTTCATTGTCTACAATGTATCACTTACAAACTTTTATTTATCTCTAGTGAAAATAACAAGGATTGACAAGCGACCCTAACAGTCAAAATAGACCAAAGGGAATGCGAAATGTTACTATGTTGGGAATAGTAAGTTTCTTTACTGATTTTTCGACAGAAATGATAGCAGGAATGTTACCATCGTTTACTGTTACAGAATTAGGTGCATCCAAAGCGATACTCGGGGGAATAGAAGGTTCTGCAGAACTTGTAAGTTATGCATTTCGACTAGTTTCAGGTTCACTTTCTGATAGGTTTCGTCGCAGAAAGATTTTCATATTATTAGGTTATGGACTATCTACAATAAGTAAACCGTTTTTTTCAGTGTCATTCAATTGGATTGATGTTCTCGTAATTAGGATTAGTGATAGAGTTGGTAAAGGAGTAAGAACTGCTCCACGTGATGCCCTTATTTCAGATTCTGTAACAGAAACAACTTCTGGAAAGGCATTTGGAATACATCGGACATTGGATCAAACTGGTGCCATTGCAGGTCCAATAGCTGGTTATGCTTTATTGCAAGCCTTCAATGTTAGGGATATTTTCGTTCTTTCTCTAATTCCTGGGATTATTGCAATCATAATACTGGTTTTTTTTGTTAAGGAAGTGATAGGGAAGGACATTACTAAAGGAATGCAAAGGAATTTCTATTATTTACTTAAGCAAAATAAACCATTTACAATTCTGCTCGTTATCACAGGTATCTATAGTCTTGGGGCATACAATTTTTCTTTTATTCTACTCAAGTCATTAGATCTGGGTGTCATCGAAAGCTCCATACCTCTGGTATATACCGCGATAAATATTACACATACTGCCATTAGCATCCCCGCAGGAATAATCGCAGATAGAATAGGAAAGGAAAAGATATTGATTCTAGGATATGGTGTCTTGCTGATTTCGTCGTCTGTAATGGTTTTACTTTCTGGTAACTTTCTTTATGCATTTGTCATAGCTCTGATTTATGGTATATACGTAGGAATCACAGAAACTGTACAGAGAGCAGTATTACCTAGATACGCAGATTCTAACGTAAGGGGAACAGCATACGGATTATATAACCTCGTAATTGGTGTAGGCTTTTTTATTGGTAATATATTATTCGGTTATTTCTGGGACGTATATAGTCTTGGTGTAGCTATTTCCTTTAGCTCTATCTTTGTAGCAAGTGCGATGACTGGTATGACAGTGTTTATAAAAAAGTTTAATCTGAACTAATGGAGTAGCGTCTTAAGATTGTGTCAAATTTAATTCACAGCCGACCAGCACTAGCGTAACACATCCATATCTTACAAGAAAATGCTAAAATAGCAATGGACAGGACCCTACTATATGCACTGTTCGAATCCCACCGGCTCCAGAATTAGAAAATCTCAAATAAAGTAACATTTGTTGCCATAGACTTTGACTTAATAGAACTTATTTTATGTTTTCAACCGCTGTAGATTCAACCTTTTGCATACTATTAATGCAACGAGTGAAGTGCCTACAAAACTTGCAGACCAGTAAAGCCACAAGTCCACCAAATAACCTGATAGCAGTGCTGGTGCTAGAGAACGAGCAGGATTCATTGAAGCACCAGAAATAAGTCCAAAGAAAAAAATGTCCAATCCAACTATACCGCCAATAGCAATACCACTAAAACCCTTCAATCCCTTTGTAAGAACAACTGCGTATATTACCGCCATCAACAG
>JAICFW010000139.1 GCA_025923455.1 Nitrososphaeraceae archaeon
TTAATGCGAACCTCAGTTCTATTTTCTCTTTTATAATTTTAGAGCTCAAATAATTTAATACTACAATTTTTAGTTAGAATTTCGAGGTTATAATGTTTAGATCACGTTCGATTTCTCAGTTTGTTGCCTATTCTTCACTAACGAAACCATCTGGATTTGAACTTACCAAATACTGGTATTGAGCAACCATTTCAAATATAGTTTTTTGGCATTGCGCTTGCAATAGAAAAATATTCAATTAATTCTTGTTCAAAAATGAGGATATTTTGTCATTGACAAGACTGCATTTCAAGACTTTGTAAGGTTTTGTCCACCTGCAGTAGGTAGCTGGAAGAATGGCAATCCACTGCTACCTAGTGCGTATGGCATTTGTCCATTCCATTTTGTGATAGCCTGCCATTGAAGGTATTCTGGGCTTTCTCTTAATTGTTCAGTAATAATCTGTATGGCCTGAGATTCACCACTTGCCCTAGCAGCATTTGCTCTAGCTTGTCCTTCGGCTTGAGCTACGGTTTGATTCGCAACAACTTCAATAGCCCTCAAATTATTTTGTTCAGTAAGAAACTTTTGAAAGGCGACTACTTTCTGTTCTATTTGGTCTGAAAACGATGAAGAGAATTGGAAGTCTGTTATGAATACATTCTGAACAACTAGATTGTTAGCAGAAAGTGTTGTGCGTATAGTCTGAGCTATCGCATCTTTGGCAGTTTCTCTCTGTGTTATCAATTCTTCGGCATTGAATTTCGCTACACTAGCCTTGACTGATTCTTGTATAGTAGGAGATATTACACGGTCCTGATAATTTGCGCCTAAAAGCTGATATATCTTGTTGGTTTGCTGAGGATCTATTATATAGTTTAGTGCTATTGTTGTACGAACTTCCTGTAAATCCTTTGATGCCGCTGAAGAATCAGATTGGAACTTTTGCGTACGTACCTCCATCTGGACGACTTGTTCTAGAAATGGAGTGATAAAATGAAGCCCCTCTCCAAGAACACGGTCTTGGACTGCTCCAAGATGAAGAACTACGCCTCTATAGCCTGCTTGAACCGTTACGACCGCTTGTGATGTAATAACAATAATAATAATCGCAATAACTACGGCGACAGCAATCTTGAGTTTGTTAACTGTTGGAAATCGGGGCATGCGACTGTAAGACATGGATGAATTTAGTACGTTAAGTGTAGTATAATATTGTTCTTACCGGGTTTCAGAACAACTTGGCTCGTAATTTTCCCAAGTTGATTTACTGTAGAATTTGCTTATTACTATTTTCTCTTTTTCTGCCGCATCTCACTGTTCTTATTATTCGATGGATCAGTCCCATCTTGTAACGCTTTAGTCCTTTTTTCGTCGAATTGTTTCATGGCGTCAGCAAATATTCGGCTCTGATGTTGAATTATTTGGTTAAAGATTTCTGCTTGCTGTCGTATCGCATTGCTAATCATTCGGGGATTGTTTTGACTGAAATCTTTAATCGCATCATTTAACATTTGGGATTGACTTCTGAACGCTTCATTGATTATTCTATTCTTTTCATCCGTCATTTTCTTCCAGGTGTCAAAGGACGAGGAAATATTTTGATACGAAGTATTACATAAAGTTTAACAAGAAGAGTGCAAGGATTTCCTACTCTTTTATGATTTTATCAAATATCTATCCAAATTGCTCTTTTTTGAAAATCAGTAGTTATTCTAAATGGTAAATCCAATTAACCCATCCGCAACCTTTTCGAATATAAATAGCAGCTAATAAGTAAAATGCATGACAACATTCCAAGGAATTGGTGCTATCAAACAGTCACCTGATCAGTGCACAGCGATGATTGAAATCCCAAAAGACAGTAATATAAAATACGAGTATGATACCGAAAGTGGTTTTATTCTTGTGGATAGAAAATTGTTTACTGCTATGTATTATCCATGCAATTATGGATTCCTACCAAACACACTTGAGAAAGACGGAGATCCAGTAGATGTATTGGTATTAGGAGAGACTCCACTAGCCCCACTATCGCTCATAAGAGTAATACCCGTAGGCGTACTACACACTGAGGATGAAGAGGGTCAGGATTCAAAAATTGTTGCTATACCAACATCCAAAATTGATCCCAGTTTCTCAAATGTTCAAGATATAAAAGATGTGCCACAACATCTGAAAGACCAGATAAAACATTTCTTTGAGCACTATAAAGAACTAGAAAAAGGCAAATTTGTGAAGATATCAGGATGGGAAGGAAAAGAGTCCGCGGCAAGAAAAATAACTGACGCAATTAGTAGCTTTGAAAAACTAAACCAGACTTAGAGGGCCTTGAACTGCTCACTCCATCTCACATAGGCCCGAATCATGTCCATACTTACACTGGGCTTCCTCATTTTTAGAATTTCTTTAAAATCAGATTCTGTGATGCATCGAGTACTTGAATCGCTATCCAATCCTTTTCCACTTTGGAATAACTCATCGACCACTCGCAGTTGTGCAGATTGACAGATGTCCTTGACATCACTCCCGCTGTAACCGTCACTTAACTTTGCTAAATCTTCTATTTTTAGCGAAGATTCCATTTGTAACATTTTTGTATACTGTTCAAAAAGATGAGTCCGAGATTCCCTGTTCGGTAGGGATACATAGATCCTTTTTTGAAATCTTCTCAGAAAACCTGCCTCCAAACTCCATGGCTTGTTGGTTGCACCAATTACATATAGTTTTGACTCTCTTGATTTGCCATTTATGCCATCCATTTCAGTGAGGAACTGATTTTTTACTCTAACTTCACCTCCAACCTCGCTGTTTCTATTACCCAAAAGTGAATCGATTTCATCTACAAATATCAGAACAGGAACACCCTCACTGTCGTGTAACTTGCGTGCCATGGTAAATAATTTTGATACATTTTTTTCTGCCTCACCCAACCATTTGCTCATCATCGAAGCGGCATCAACATTTATGAAATAACCTTCGATTTCAGCGGCAGCTGCAGCAGCAATTAAAGTTTTTCCGCAACCAGGAGGTCCAAATAATAATATTCCTCGCGCCCATCCCAGCGGAAGTAGGTCAGGTCTCATAGTTGGATAAACTATGGATTCTCTCATCGCTCTCTTCGCATCATCCAGACCAATAACTTCATTCCAGGAAACTTTTGGTTTATCCGTCATCAATAATTCTTCAAAGTATAAACTACATTCTGTATTGGGTTCATTTCTCTTCTTTATTGATTGCATGTTGTTCAGAATAGAATTCGCTGAATTTGCAGGTTTTTGATCAAAGGATCCTAATCTGTTAATATCGGAATCACACAGCGGATTAGACACTTGCAGAGCTTTTATTCTGTTTTGATAGGAGCTTGCTCTCTCCATGTAAATTTTATTCAACTTATAATCAGGATAGATTTGGACTAACTTGACTAATGCTTCAACGGCCCTCTGATAAGCGTTAATTGCTTGTCCATTGGAACCTTCTGAGTCCAACCTAATTGCCTCAGCAGCGTATTTACTAGCACTATTCTCTAGTTCCTGTGGAGCTAAACTCATATACTCATACAAATTCTGAGTCTTTCTTTGAATTACTGCATTGTGAATCTATATTGGTCAAGCGACAAAATAAATTGAACAAAGACTAAAGAAAATCATCATACTTTTATTTAAAAGGGCCAAAAAATGCACTATAGTTACTCCCAAAATAACATTTTGTGTTGATAGGTAAAGCCTTTTAATCAATAAATTCACCTGGAGCAAAAATATGCCAATTAATTATGAGAAATCCAGATGGCTCGATTAGTTACGCTACCGAAACATAATTTCAGCTTTACATTTTTTTTTGTTTTGTCCAATCAAATTGACATCTTGATTTACGTCCATAATATAGAAGAAGTGCCCATGATAAAACGCCCTAACGATATTCCTAATTGTCTGGATCTTGTGGCGAACTTGGAAGAGTTTGGTCTATCAAAATATGAATCAATGGCCTACATAACTTTAGTTTCAAGAGGTACTTTAGCCGCCAGTGAGATAGCCTATTATTCTAATCTACCTAGAACAAAAATCTATACAACATTAAAAAAATTAGAACGAAAAAAACTTTCAACGCTTTCGAGTCAGAAACCAATGATAGCTACTGCTAATCCTCCTAATGAGGCGTTTGGAGACATAATCACTCTCCAAGAAAGGAGATTGGCTTCAATGCATAATATATTGAATAATCTGGAGAAATTGAGAGAGGAAGGTAAAAAATCCTATGAGGAAAAAAAGTACTTGATATTAGAACCTAACGTAGTAGTGAGAAAAATTGAAGAATTAATTTCATCCAGTAAATCAAACGTAGATTTGATTCTAGATTCTTGGGGACAAAATGTCGTTTTCCAGTGCAAACCCTCGATAGCGACGACTGCCAAGAAAGGAGTTAAAATCAAAATGTTACTTGAAATTGAATCTCTCAATACTGAGGGGATTGGTACGTTGTCAGACTGTGTAGAAACAAGATCGGATACTATTTCTGGAAACATATTGATTTTTGATAACAAGAAAATTATTTTTATTGATAGTACTAATGGAAAAGCTTCATTAGTAATGACAGCAGATCCATTTGGTTCAGCATACGTCAAATTATTCGATGAAAAATGGAGAAAAGCTCTTAGGCTCAACGTTGGTATGCTTGACGATAAAGTTCCAAAGGCCGCACTAATGTTGTCAAAAATAGTGGAAAGTGATCTTTCACAAGTAGTACTGGATATGTCAATGAATCAGGATATCGATTATACCTTACTAATTAATGAGATTGAAAAATTTGGCAGTGATACACAATGCCGAAGTATTGAAGAAATAATAAGCACTATAGATTGTGCGTTAAGAATTAGCTACTCTGGATATCTAAAATATGAAAACCAAAACAACACCCTAAAATTACATTCTAACTCAAAAGATAGATCAATAGTACCGTGGGCACTAATTATCGTAGGTTATATCAAGAAATTTGGAAATGACGCTCAGATCATCCATGACAGTATGGGACTCAAAACAAATACAGTGTACATAAAGATACTGCATCCAACCGTTATTCAAGTAGCTGAATAATTTTAGATATGAATTCTCAATATTTATTCATTTTTGATCTTGAACTGATTTTGAGCCTATTAATTTTTTGAATCGTATTCGCAAATTGTTTCCACACAGAGAACAAACTCTCTGAGTCGGAGGATATCCCCTTCCACAGCTTTTACAAAACTTGATCCATTTTCTTGTATCCTTAATACCTTTTGTTCCTAAATTAAGTAATTCAATTGACAGGGTATTTGCCAAATTGCATATTGCAAAATCATCAGTCACGAGTATAGCATTGAACTCCTTGGACAGGGCAATTATAGAAACATCAGCATCAGAAAGTCGGGTTTCGCCTATTTGAGTAATGATGGATCTAACCTTTCTTATCGAGTCCTCACTTGGTTCAAGTATCATTATTTTTTTGTTTGAAATTAAACTCTCCAAAACTGAAAGCTTTTCTTGTATATGAGATATCTCTTCAAAAACCAACCCTGTCGTAATGCACCTGCTATCCGAATGCAAATGAAATCCTTGATAAAATGCAGTTGCGTCCAACGCAAATTTTGATACAGTTTTAGAAACCAAGTTTTTCAAGTTGTCTTATTCCTCTTTTACCAATTCGGAGGAATACTCCATCAAATGGATATTTAGAAATTATGATATGATTTTCTGGTGTAGCGTCGTATACTTGTTGACCATCAATAATTACTTTGGAATTATCAGAAGAACTTATGGCAAAATCCTTTAATTCTACAATTAATGCAGGCGTCTTGTTGACCGGTGCAATAGGTAATATCATTGCACAATTCATATTTTCATGGACTATAGGTCCGCCTAATGAAAGGGCATGTCCGGTAGAACCTGTGGGTGTGGAAATTATTACGCCATCCATTTTTTGTGAAATTGGATAATCAAAAACATTAATTGTAATAGTGGGAGTTTTAGTCAAATTTGTTCTGGTAATGACTATGTCGTTAAGGGCCGGACCAATCAGTTTACCATCAATGTTTGCCTGCAGTCTCAACCTTTTGTCATAAAAATAATTTCCACTAAAAATATCAAGGAGTTGCTGTTCAATGGGTTTCGTGTTTGCTTCTGCAAGAATGCCTCTGGTTCCCCCTATGTTTAAACTGAAAACAGGAGTACTTTGTTTTATCATTCTGAATGCCCGAAGCGTCGTACCATCTCCACCAATAGCAAATACAAGATCAAGATCAATGTTGACTAGTTCCGCAGGATCAACAAAATGAACATTTTCGATACCCAGAGATTCGATTGAGAATACCTTAATCTGTTTTTTGTCCAAAAAGTTTGCTATAAATCGCGCAGCATCCCTTGCCAATTCATTCTTGATTTTTGTAATTATTGCAGCATTGTTGATCTGAAGGGACAATAACCAAGTTAGTTTCTTGCATGACTTAAATGCATTTTTATCAAAGACTTTGATATCCACAAGAATAAATATCCTCCAATTAATTCGATTTATGGGCCGATAGCTCAGCTTGGCGGAGCGTTCGACTGATAATCGAAAGGCCGAGGGTTCAAATCCCTTTCGGCCCATCTTTTAAGTCATGCATTAATATCGCAAATGGATTACAATATTGAATGCAAAAGCAGATCGAGGCAGAAACGCTATCTCCGTATGATAACTTTCTTTATGCATTAAAGGCCAAAGAAACAAAAAGGCAATATCCACATAGACTAGATAAATTTCTACAGTTCATGGGCTTTGAAGGAACTATTGAACAGAAATGTGATCGATTGTATGTTTTGCGAAAAATAACTTAATTGAGCCATCTCTGATCAAATTTATAAATTCGGAAAAGGAAAGAATTGAGGCTAGGGAGATTACAGAAGGAACGCTATGGAATTACATCAAGACAATCAAACTTTTCTTTTCTTTCATTATTGTTCTTTATTGATTTTTCCATGATATATTGAGAAGCATCATAATATGGAGAGATATAGGTTTGAAGTTCTGCAATCTTATCCAGAATACAAGCCTTATTCATGTTGTTTTTTTCTGCATTGTATAGTTTCCAGTATTCTCGATTTATTGTTTCTAACTGGTCGATTCTTTCTAGATACTGGTCAACAAAGCCCTGTTTGGCTATTAACGATAATCTGACAAACCTAGACTCTGCAATTTTTCTTTTCAATCTATAATAATATGGACTGCTTATCTTGAATCCTTTATCTTCCAAGTATGATAAGGATTCCTTTTCAGATAAACGCATTACAATAGTCTGAATTATGAACGGCTTGATACTATCTTTTGTATTCATTATGAAGCACGAATTGGATAGACAAACTATACAATTCTTCATCTAAATAATTTTCTATAATTTGATTTTATTGCCCTTCCGTCTGTTTGTTATCCTTTAGGTATCGCCACAGCATGAGTCCCGTGTCGGCATGCTATCTAACTGCGAGGCTGCTGAAAGACCCGCTTTGATTATTAATTCAGATGGGATTGTATCGTATGTTTGTCCTTGAATCTCCACAGTTCTGCAATTATGAGTTCCACAGACATCACAGCAAGGACTCTGTCCAACTTTTCCTCCAATCCAATCTTCGAGCAGGCGGTCGTTTATCCAAATCTTATTTGATTGTAGCGGGTCTTTTTGGAATTCATTCTCAGAAATTTGTTCTTTCTCTAAAATAACCTCAATACCTAGCGGGGCAAATGACTGCTTTAGCGTCGATATAGCCTTTTCTATCTCTTGCTCTGTTGATCCACATCTTGGACAGGTTTCTCCTTTAGATGTCAAACGTTTCCACTTAATTTTTACAGATTTTGCAGAATGTTTATCATTTTCATCAGAAGGAGAGCACTCACAACTTTTTCCACTGTTTCCCATCTATTCTACATAAACACTGATACTATTTGTATTGTTGTTTTAAAGTAAATAATTTTCTATTTACTTGCTGATTACTATTAGGAAAAAATTTCAAATTTAGTCAAAACAACGGATGGCTTCAGTTTCGTTCTTACCACTTGTATCAAGTAGTTTTACAATTCTTTCTTTCAACCTACTTCAATAATATTACGGTAACCGAATATTTTTCCTTGTTCTATTCTGTTTCAGTATGTCTATGTGATCTATATGGAGTCCCGTTCATGGAAACTGTTCCCATAACTTATCCTGTTTCTTTAATCGCTTTTCTTCTATCTCTTTTTTATTCGGATAGGGGTTTGAGTTATGCTTTAGTTTACAGTGTTCTTGATATTCTCCATCAAAGTCTGTAGTAAATTGACAGTAATAACAATGGAAGTAGGGTTCCCAAAATATAAGAACGATTCACTTTTTATTTCCTGTCTCTTGACCTAGATGTTAAGTCTTTGTTTCTAATTTCTCCACACGAATAGTTAGTTTTACTAACTCTGCTTCTAAGACTGAAACTTTAATTTGTGTTAATATGTTTTGCCTGATTGTGCTTATTAGGTATCTTGTAGTAGTATCAGTTGCTCGTTTTTCATGTTTCAAGTAGAGTTTGTGCCGTTTTATAACTAAAGCATTATATTCTCCAAAATTCGTTCCCGTCTTCTCCATTTGTTCAAGGATTTCCTCATCCGCAAGTCTCAACTGTGTAATTATTGGATCTTCGGTCAATTTACCTCAATTCCCGTTTTTATCTAAGTGTAATTGATGTTTTCGTGGAATTCATGGTTAAACTCACATGACAGTTCAAAAGAACTACTTATCAATAGAATTATCTTTGCTTTGACTTCCTGTAAAAAACTTTATTACTGAAAGAAAATTTTCAGTTGTTATTTATTATTGTGAGACTCTTTTGCTTCTTTCTCCATCTTTTCCAATCTTGTATAATAATCAGGATATTCATTCAGGTGAGCAAGTGCAATCTTGCCAGTAATCATCTCATTGTCATGAGTAACATTTGTTTCAAGATCCCGAACTCCATGTTCTAACTCAACGTCAAGTCCCATTCTAAATTGTTCTACATCGAACTTACTCCAATCAATACCTAATTCTTCTCCTATTCTTTTCGCCTCTTCAAGGGTAAAATGTTTGGAACCCGCCATGTGAGGTATTACGCCTTTTCCGGGATGTTTAAACATTGCGCAATGCGTAAATCACTGAAATTACGTTTATTTAAACCATGAATAATCGGAATATATCTGCGGGCGCGATGTTGGCTATTGCAACCGTGCTTTTTCTAGCGTCAACATTAGGACCCAACGTGACCAAAGTGTTTGCGACAACGGAGATGTTTTCAGCGACTCTTGCAGGAGACAAAGAAGTTCCACCTGTTGATACTGACGCAAGAGGTTCAGCAGGATTTAGTCAGCCCCATCTTAACAATATGTCATTTGGAATTCAAGTAAGTAATATTGAAAAGGTTACCGCAGCACATATACACGAAGGTAAAGAGGGAGATAATGGACCTGTGGTAGTAACGCTATTCAAGGCAGAAAATAATACCGGAACAGGACCAGTTAACGGACAACTAGTAGGTGGATCCATAACTAATGAGATGCTTGAAGGTCCCTTAGAAGGTAAGACTGTTGAGATAGATTTGGTCAAGATAATCCAGGATGGAGAGGCGTATGTCAATGTGCATACTACTGACAATCCAAATGGCGCAATTCGTGGACAAATAACTGT
>JAICFW010000140.1 GCA_025923455.1 Nitrososphaeraceae archaeon
TTGCGGTAACGTGATGGCAAATATTGCAAACAACGCTAAAGATAGAGAACTGTGTTGTATGGATTTCCTTATCAACGATGTAGCAAAGACTTCTCTAAAGCAAGCGTTAACTATTGAAGAAGCATATGATAACGACAGACTGTCTGGCTTTATGTATTGCACTTACAAGACTGAGAATTTATTAAATTCAGAGATAAAGAATATCATTGAATTATTTGAATTGCACGATCAAGTCTTTATACTAAAAGACGATGAAGTATACAAACTTCATGTAACAAAAGAAAATGTCCACAAACTGTTCTTAAATTAATAAACAAAAATTAATAAGCAAAAGAATAAACTCGGCGAACAGAGAATATTTAGCATTTTGTATTAATGGACGATAAATGAAACTCCAAGAGATTGCTAAAGTCACAATCACAATTCTTACGGATAACTCAACCGACCTATTGCTGTCAAACTCAATTCATGCTACTAGACCACCATTGACGAAGAATGAAAAATTTAATCTTCCACTTCCGATTGCCGAACACGGATTTTCTGCACTCATAAAAATTAACATACATGGTAAAGAAAATGAAGACAAAACAAATGTTAGCAAAAAGCTCAGAAACTATAAGAATAATACTTTACTATTTGATGCAGGTCCTAGTCAAAACGGTGTAATTCATAATGCAGATATATTTGGTGTAGATTTTGCTTTGATTGATGGAGTTATATTAAGTCATGGTCACTTCGATCATTTTGAGGGACTAGCAAACATTCTCAAAAGGATATCGTCATCGAAACGAACTAGTGCTGGTATTGATCTATTTGTGCATCCCCATGCATTTCTGAAGCGGTGGGAAGTCTATAATGATGGAAAAAGAGCACAGATGCCATACTTGGACGAAGAGTATCTTAAGAAATTGGGAGCAGTTATACATAAAAGGACAGGTCTTACATTTCTTCCTAGTTGTGAGTCTCCTTCATTATTGGTTACGGGTGAGATACCAAGGGAGACAAGTTTTGAGAAGGGCTTTCCGTTTCAGTATGCTGAGAATCGAATTGGCAACAAAACAACGCTTGTTCCAGATCCATTGGTTAGGGATGATCAAGCAGTAGTGGTTAATGTCAAAAAAAAGGGACTCGTGATCTTAACAGGTTGCGGGCATTCAGGAATCATAAATACCATCAATTATGCCAAGAAAGTAACCGAGGTGAATAATGTTCATGCAGTTGTCGGAGGTTTTCATCATCCTGCGGATGGAGGAATTTATGAAGAGGCAATAGAACCCACTCTGGAGGATCTCCAAAAAATAGATCCAGATTATCTAGTCCCCTGTCATTGCACAGGCTGGAAAGCAGCAAACAGAATCATCGACATAATGCCTGAGAAATACTTACAAAGCAGCCTTGGTACGGTGTTCTCATTTTAACGTGCTTTGATTTAGTCTTATCAACCTAAACAAATTCATTCGTTGACAAATTATCATAAATGACTAGAGGACTACATCCACAAGTGTATTCATCCTACCCCATGTCGACCCGTATGATTTTTCAGTTACGCTTAACTCAGATTACATTTTGCTTGTCGAATATCGTTTATTACTAGGCAAAGTATAATTGAACGGAAAGACTTGGACACTACCGATATTGAAAAATTTAAGAGAAGAGGCGATAATACCATCAGGCTTATTGCCATATATTCAGCAAAAAAGGGACTCGGCGATCAACTTGAAGATATTTTAGTCAAGGTAATAGAACCTACACGTAAGGAGGAAGGTAACATAGCGTATGTTCTCCATCGTTCAATGGACAATCCAGACGAGTTGATGTTCGATGAAATATGGGTTGACAAAGAATCTCTTGAAATGCATCTTAATCAACCATATATTACTTCAGCAGTAGATCAGATGGCATCTATTTTAGCCGAGCCAGTAGAACTACGGACATATTCAGAAGTAAGAAATTGAGAGAAGATTCAAAGACGAAACACCTTCATTTATGCGAGATGAACTCCTACAAAATTTGAGATTATTCACTGGATGGATTAGTGTGAAATTCTACATGGTTTCCACCGAACCAGACCTATCTTTATCATATTTAGTAACATAATAACACTAGTAAATTGTTTTCTTATTCTGAATAGGTATCGAAACCTCTTCCAATTTCAGGTCATCAGTAATTGAATTTGACAAAGGAATTTTTTTGGTCAAATCAGTAAAAATGATTTTTATCGATACTCTTTGCAAAGACTTGTCATGAAGGGCAGTTCTTAGCACTTGTTCCCCGCCTTCATTTTGAAGACTAAATCCACTCGCAGTTGAAGTTTCGAAGAGTGTTCCGTTGGAAACATCGACCTCCATTACTGCATTTACGATTTGATTTTGTATTTTTTCATCTTCAAGAGTATATTCTACGTTAACTTTAACTTGGTTCGTATCAGTATTGGTAAGAGGAAAAGCTCGAATTTACAACTGAAATATGTATCGACTCATCCTTTTGTGAGAAAGATTTTGTGACGCTAATGAACATATAAATATCGAAAAAGCGATTGAAACACTCGTTAAAAATGCAATTGCAGTTGGCAGCAAACTATTTTTCTGCAAATTGATTTCTGTTGTTTATTAGAGTCTTCGTCGATTTAAATAAATTAGAACATTATTCATTATCCTGTGTGATTCGAGTAACTGATTCTCCTTGAATCTAGGTATAATCCTTAAATAAAATTTCAGTATCTGAAATTTGTGAGTGGAATTTTATTAGTGAAAGGCAGGTCGAAAATGGGCCTTGTGTGGGCTATCTGTTTAACGATAGCGGTGTTTTTGGTTGCGATATGTTCTTCAAATCAGCATGCTTTCAGCCAAGGCTCTCAACCGCTTGTAATTGAACCTCCACAACTGGAATCTATCAAGATAGATAATATTGTGCCATCTCAAACAGTAGATTTAGAAAAAGAGCTCATGGTGGCGGGTCAATCATCCGACAATGCTACGAGAGATTGTTCGGTCTCTGTTATTGTCAACAGCATACAACCATACCAAAATGCAGTTGCTGACGGTCCAGGAGGACCAACAGATTTTTCCCAATGGAAGTTTGTATTAGATGAACAATACACTCAACTAAAAGAGGGTAGCAATAAGATAACAGCCAAAATACTTTGTCAGACCTCGCCTGCAAGGTGGTATAGCGTTGTAG
>JAICFW010000141.1 GCA_025923455.1 Nitrososphaeraceae archaeon
ATCCTTTGGGATATTCTTAGATGACATACAATGAATAGTGCAACATTTTATTTTAAGATGCAAAAACCTCAGATATTATTAACAACCTTGCAAGTTGGATATTGCAAATAATTTTAAAATTATGCGGTCAAAAAATACAGAAGATGATAATGTGGAAAATCGGAGATGACGGTTAATATTATTAAGTTTAGTGTGCATCTGTGAAATAGTATGGCAGATCAAGAAATGATACAAGAAAAAATAGGTGAAGCGTTGGGTCTGGAAAAAGCAGCACAGAAGGCTGTTGCAGAGTTGGATTCAAGAGGTCTTTTGAAGCCCGAACATGTTAAGAAGTTATCTAGTATCAAGGATGAAGCTAGGCAACAAGAAGAAGAAATGCGAAAGTTAGTTGAGGATCTTGTTGAGAGTGAGGGCTTTGACCAACAGACAATCGAAGATAAGGCGGAAGAAACGGCGGAAAAGGCCTCAAAAATAATGGAAACCTATCTAGGGGATCAACCTGATACCCAAGAGGCTCTCGAGTTCCTTTGTCTTGCAGAGGGTGGAGAAGTCACGCATTATGAGGTTCTGGCGAGTGTCGCAAAAGATGTAAAGAATAAAAAATTCGGAACAAGAGTTAGAGCCATTTTGAAGGAAGAAAACCGACATTTAGCATTGTGTACGAAACTTGCTAAGAACAACGCCGCTTCTGAATAACGCTTACGTTGCAGTGAATGCAGGATTAATAATCAGGTTTGATACCTTCTTATCCTTTGTTGCAGTGTGTTATTACAATGAGTGAAACAAAAGA
Organism: Nitrososphaeraceae archaeon; assembly: GCA_025923455.1. Taxonomy (GTDB): domain Archaea; phylum Thermoproteota; class Nitrososphaeria; order Nitrososphaerales; family Nitrososphaeraceae; genus TA-21. The sequence goes on from JAICFW010000141.1 coordinate 791, forward strand.
CGATAGCAGCGGACTTGAAGAAGCACAGAAAAATCAGAAAAAGGCCGGAGCGGCCGAAAATGATCCTGAGACGACTGGACCTGCTGAAAACTTAAGGGAAGAGGCAGCAGAAGCAGTCGACGAGGATAGCGATGAAAAAGATTCGGTCTAATCTCTTTTTTAATTATCAGCTCCGTTACCAGTACTGTTATTAGTAAAGCAAGTCACGAAATTATTCCACAGATATAGATAAACTTTGTTATGCAACCAATAGTATGTTTATTTCAGTAAACCAACTCGCAAATAGGTTACCAAATGACAAACCAGATAATTTTGCCGCTAATGCTCTACAAGAAGGATTAGGAGGACAATTCGGTGAAATGCGAACGATGATGCAATATTTATTTCAAAATTTTAACTTTAGAGGTACCGCATCGCCATATCGAGATTTAATAAAGAGTGTAGCATCAGAGGAGATAGGTCATGTAGAACTCATTTCTACTACCATTGGAATGTTACTTGATGGCTCCACGAACTCAGAGGCCCCAAATAAACTACCATTGAATATTGCACTTGAAGCGGGCAATATTCATCATTTCCTGGTTGCATCACAGGGAGCGATGCCAGTTGATTCCGCCGGTAATTCGTGGTCGGGTTCTTATGTATACAATAGCGGTAACTTAGTGTTGGATCTTCTCTATAATCTTATGCTTGAATGCACGGGTAGACTCCAGAAATGTCGTTTGTATGCTATGAGTGATAACAAGTCATTTCGCGCAACAGTATCATATCTAATTGTTAGAGATTTAGCTCACGAGAAGATATTCGCCAAAGCATTAGAATCACTTGGAGTTGATTGGGCTAATACACTCCCGATACCGAAAACTGACACTTCTAAAATGCCGGAGGTCAAGAAACTTGAAGATAAAAATCTGCATAATCAACAGTGGAGCTTCACCAATGAACAGACTGGCCTATCAGAAATATTCATTGGATCATCTCCGTTCGGCGATGGCGAATTAGAGGCACTGGACGGTCTTCCAGAAGGATTTGATATTCCGCAAATGCCAGAAGCCCCACAGGAATATGCTCCGGATCTAGATACAGTCTTAGACAAAGCCATTTCAAAAAACGAAACCAAGTAATAGAACATAACACACCATGTCAGACGATTTTCTAGGTCTAGACTACGGAAAGGTCGCTAAAACGATTACGGGATTTATTTCAAGTCAAGTAAAATTAAGGAAGAAAAAAGGCATAGTTGTCGGTCTCAGCGGTGGGATAGACTCTTCTGTTTGCGTCATATTGGCATGCAGAGCGCTACCAAGCCATAGTATAATTGGATTGAGTATGCCCGAAAAACACGTGACACCGCAAAAGGATCTTCAGAATGTTCGTTCCCTGGCAAAGAAACTCAAAATTAAATATAAGGAAATCAATATTGAACGTGGAAAAAAGTTTTTGGTGAACACCCCAATTAAGGATAAGCTCGCAGGAGGAAATTTTTCAGCAAGGATTAGAATGTCCTTGCTTTATTACCACGCAGCGACTAATAATTTACTAGTGTTAGGAACTGCTGACAAAAGTGAACTTATGATAGGGTATTTTACAAAGTTTGGGGACGAGGGGGCGGATATGTTCCCATTAGGAGAATTATATAAAACACAGGTTAGGTTGTTGGGAAAAGAACTCCAAGTACCTGAACAAATTCTTCGACAGCCGAGCAGTCCTGGATTTTGGAAGGGGCAATTAGCCGAAAAAGAAATAGGGCTTCCTTATAGCGAGATTGATAGAATTTTAGAATCGTATCGACGGAATCGGTTGAATAGATGCGAGTTTAGTCAGAGGAAGATAAAATTAGTCTTAGACATGATAAGGAAAAATCAGCATAAAAAAGATGATATCCCGATCTGTAAACCTTTTTAATTTACTATCAGAATTTCATTCTTTCAAATTTCAGAGACTAATCTCCTATGTTGACTAGGTCCCAAGGCCAAAGGGAATTGAATTCAAGTACTTTTAGTCTCCTGTATGGTAAGGGGCTTTTTTCGGCCAGTCCCGTATTTGGCCTTTCCCCTCTACCGCAATAGTGCTCCGGGGAACGGGACCGAAACCCGCAGCACCATTTATACAGAAGTCGATAAATAGAACACTCTATAGTATATGAAGATTATATTGTTTGATTATAGCAATTCGACTTAGGCCAGTTATCTTCTCTAACACTCTTAAAAGTCTGAAATTGTATGTTATATATTATGTAAACAACCAACTATCATTGAGTGAACAAGACCTCTGCGAATTGCAAACACGCTAGGAAGCCACAAGAATCTCGTAGGAGAACTTGACGCCAACTGTGTATTGTCTGATTGTGATTGTAAACAATTCGTAGAATAATTAGTTGAAACGTTCTGACGGAGTTAACATAGTCATAATCGATAGGGAAATTATTCTCTAATGAGATTAGATCGTTATATTTAGACATGTTAGTGTTTGTGGGACCGAAAAAAGCGCATCATTTAACGGCCTCCACGAAAGGAATTTGGAATATGATTTTAGCTGAAATTTTCTAATATCAAAAAAGAGAGGATAATGAAGAAAAGTCTATTTCAATCACAATCTACTGGGTCGCATTCATCGTGCCTTCTATCACACTCATATTTTGAGCCTCATCAAGTGAAGAACTGGCATTGGTAAGATTGATAACAGAACCTGTTGTGCCGTTACCCATGTTGTTCTGGGAAGTATTTTCAGATTGTGCATTAGTTAATCCTGCTAATGAGCCGATCAAAATGATAGACGACAGCATTAGAATTGATACAAGGTTTTTCATTGTAAAGAAGATATGACAACAAATTACTTAATAGTTGAAGATCTAAGCCTTACTCTCTTGCTATAATATTTGATCTAAAGTCACATGATTAATCTGCTAATGATGATTTAAAATAAAAAGGGTTATCGTGGGAAGGAGATCGGTTGGCGTAAGAATCTAATCTTACGTTGGTAGCAATATCTACAACATATTATAAAATAATTCAAATCTGATAGGAGTAAAGAAGGATAGCCTCTTGGGATTAGAGTTCCTCCCATCAATAAATCCGCTAAATTATTTATAGTAAAAACGATATAAATTTACTTTACTATTTTGTTGGTCTGATTATATTCGGCATGCAAATCACAAACCTTCCACTTGGCGAAGGGAGAACACAAATGTCCAGAGGGCAATAAGACAAATTTGTAGTCACAATTCTATTACCGAAAATCTAATTAAGAATAGATTGTGTAGCAACTGATGGGTTAAAGCCGAATTAGTGATGAACAAATACGAACCTTTGCCCACCAGTTGCTAATAAGCGATTAAGGGTAATAAACTATTTAAGATTATTCTAATAATCTTATCTGTCTTTTATAAATATCAAAATATACGAATAATGAGCTAAGAATCTCTGATGCAGTCTTCTAACAGCGGAGGATTATTCTTTACACACGTGGTAAAATATCCAATCCAAAATTCGTAATTCGCTATCTAATATATCAGATTCAAATATAGAATCTTTCTTTTTTATTTCCTGTACAGTTTCATTCATCCTGTATTCTAAAAGACTGCAAATTTCAACTTTAAGATTTTTTCATATTTTCTAAAACCCAATTAATTAATTCGATCCTTTTTTTAAGATC
>JAICFW010000142.1 GCA_025923455.1 Nitrososphaeraceae archaeon
TGCGGAATGACATTCAATAACCAAGAAGAATTGAAAGAACATATGCTAGAATTACATAGAGAATAATCAGAAAATTATTCTCACAAGCATAATTTTGCAGAATTAGAAGAATAGGAAAATTTCAATTGATATCGTAAATTAATTTGTAATTTATATTGTAAGTTCGTAGATGGGAGGCGATATTTTTTCTTCCATGGTGCTTAAGAACTGATCTATACAATCATGACTAATTATAGTTGGGATGGATACCCTAAGCTCTGATGGTGCTAAATAATTAATGTGATTAAAAAGCTGACATCTTTTCCCAATTTCCTTTTCTTCTCGGCACATTTTTATCAGATTTATAAATTGTTTATTATTTTTTAACAATACAATATTATGATCATACAGATTTATGAGCTTTAATTATCATTATTTTCTAGAATTGTTATATATCAAAAACAGTGGAAATTTTTAGATAATTGTAGACATGAAAAATTTTATTTTTCTCTTTTAAGCAATACTGGTTAGATTCATGTTTTACTTTTCCTAGCGACGCAATGGGTTCAATAAAAATAGGAATTTCCTGTGGTGAAAAAATAGATATTTACGCTATCGCATTTTTCAAGATTGCCACAAGTTACCTAACTACCATTACAGGACACGAAGAATGATTGACTACACCTTCTGCCACACTTCCCAGTAACAATTTCTTAAATCCAGTTCTACCTCTGGTTCCCAATACAATCAGATCCATTTTTTCTTTATCTGCAAATCCGACTATTTCACCAACTATAGATGACACCGAAACAATTATCTTGTCAGTTACAGGAATCTTGGTGTTTGCAAGTTTACTTCTTATTTCATCAAACCATTTTTGCACGTCTTTCTTTTGAGTGTCCAAGACATCCTCTATGGCTTTTGGAGTAGTTACTCCCAATAGATTTGAATAAGCAAAGCCCAATTCTGAATACAATACATACATTATTGTTAATTCAGCATCATATTTTTTGACGAGACTAACTGCATATTCGGCAGCTTTCATGGAATTTTCTGAACCATCAATTGTGATTAATATTTTTTTAATACTTAATGACAAACATAACACTCCTTTAATTGATACTCCTTTAAGGAAAAAAATTGCATTAAGGTAATAAGAAAGCAATACCAATATGAAGATTTTGTTATAAGGTAGTGACTTCTGATTCTCATACCTTTCATATAACATTCTAATAAAATTAAACTTTGAAAAGATAGTTACCAATTAAATGATGTAAGAATAATATTCATTTTTACAGAAGTGGACTAAATTTGAGTCTTTCCTGCTGCTATGAACTATCAATGACTCAATTATTTTGTTTATTTAGAATCAAACGGAGATTTATTAGATCAGACATAAATGTAATGATGACGTTTATTTATTATGGACTGCGATTTTTGCAGAAAAGAGTCTGAAAAGTACAAATCGTTCTTCTCTCCGTCTGGAGCCGATCCACGTGAATATCATATATGCATAAATTGTTTAAAAAACTGGTTAAATGAAATAAATCAGTGAAATTGCAAATAGCGATTTGTCCATATCAAAATTGATTTATTCTATATAAATTGAGAATCTAATGAAGGGAATAATTCAATAATCTATTTCGGCCAACAATTCTGAACTTGTACTGCTGACCATACAAATTAGTATAGAATTGAGCGTAGCTCTTTGCTGCAGTAAATGTTGTAAAATTGATTCTTAATCCATCAACAGCTGCCTCATTACCATATATATCTTCGATTTCGATGACATAATATTTAGGTAGTTTCTTCAGCTGCTTCATGGTCATGTAAATTATTATCAGGAAAAATGCTACTACAGTGAGAACCATAAGAACGTGTTCAAAACCTTTTACAAATTCTAAAACATTATTTATAACATACTCTTCGATCCATTTTGAGACCAATAGTAATAACCTAATAACTACTATACCAACAAACTCAATCACTTCATCCACCTCCAGGCAGCGTCAATCGTCATATAATGATATTCTCTAAGATCCTTTAAAAGAGTATCTATAGTTTCTGAAACGGGATATATAGTATTGAATCAATGTCTTCTCTTACTGTATCAGTAATTTTGTTATTGAATTTCTACTTGGAGTATCAATTTTACAAATTTCAAACAATTTATGGCTTTTATGGCCATATCATGTTCAAAAATGACTTAAAAGAAAAAATTGAGTAGAATATTGATTTAACTCAATATTATTTCTCTATTTCTATTCAGTGCCTTTTAATAGATCTATTGCTTCTACTAATTTGGCGTCAGTAGCATTAATGTGCAGATCCAACTCTGATTGATCAGCTTTGTCTTGGATCAAATCACGCAAGTCCTCTCGCATCATATGTTCAAGATCCTCCATGAAACTATGAGATCCTTTTTCTTCAAGTTCAGCTTCTACATGTTCGAAATTGTCCAGATAAGCTGTATTTGCTAGTTCTTCGGCTCCTGTAAAGTTGCCGTCCTTATACTCAATTGATGTTTGATTGAGAAGATTTCTAGCATTTTCTAAGTAGTTGACAAATTTGTTTGATTCTTCATCGCCTTGAGCTGTCTCGTTTTCTTGTCCAAATGTATACCTTAGATCAGAAAACGATGCTGGCGCCAAAATGGCAGCCATTAGTATGGTCCAACGTAGATTGATATTGATTTTTTTCATTTGTTAGGTCCCCCTAATTACATTTTGAGAGCTATTTAAACAATCTTGAGAAATCGTACTACAATGAACGATTAACTCAATAAGACATTTGAACGGACAAATTCTAATACTTTTTATTTCTCAACCCGAAAAAAAGGTATTAAGAAAAATTGAATATATTTAACTTAATCAGTCTAGTTATGAAAACAGCTTTTTCAAATCCAATAAACATCATCATAGGATCAGTCACTGGTATAGTTTTTTGGGTAGTAACAAACATGTATGATAATATTTTGTTTTTTTCACCTTTTTTGGCTTTCTATGTGCCAAATGACATATTTGGAGTGTTTTTGTTGTCTTGTATTAATTCAGTTTTGCTGGGTATTCTGGTAAACTTTAGTCTTCACATTATGAGGAACTTGAAACTGAAAATAAGTAAATCTGCACTGTCCGGCACAACAATTAGTATAATTTCTAGTACGTGTGTCAGCTGTTCCACTTTCGTATTTACAATTGCTTCAACTTTTGGTGCGCTGGGTTTTGCGGTATCTGATTTTTTAGCAGCTAATCAGATTATATTAAGAGAAATCTCAACCCTTATTTTGTTATTTGGAGTTTGTACTAATTATCTGAAAATTAGAAACAGTTGTGAATTGCCTTATAGATATCAAATTGACGGTAGGTCCAACAAAAAGTAATTATTTTATTTATCATGAATAATTAAAGATTGATAGGAATTAAAATGCGATTGCCTGAGCCATTTTAGATCTTAAATTCCAATTGACAAAATTACAAAAGAAATAGGGAGGACTCTAATTTCGGTATAGTCATCATCACTTGTTGTTGTATGTCGTATTAATAGGTAATAACCTGTCTATCCAGTCATGTTACCGGTCATTACGGTCATGTTATCGCCCATTCCAGTCATGTTACCGGTCATTACGGTCATGTTACCGGTCATTACGGTCATGTTATCGCCCATTCCAGTCATGTTACCGGTCATGTTACCGGTCATGTTACCGGTCATGTTACCGGTCATGTTTTCAGCAAACGCAACAGTACCAATTGCTGGTACTAGTAACATTCCTAGAGCCAATGTGATTGCTAATGACAAAACAAGAAATGTAGTCATTCACATATGAAAGAATTCTACTTTATTTAAATTTTTCTTGAATTTCATGGAATAGAAAAACTTCGTAATCTAACAATATATCCAATAAATTCTTGATGAATTGCATCTTTTTATTCGATTTATAAAAATTCTAGACCAGACTGAACTAATCCAATAGTAAGACGAAATAAGATATTACTAAACTATAGCAATAAGGTTTTTGATATTTTTAATCACAGTGATTAATTGGTTTGAAAAATGGTTAGTATTGAGATAATCACTCAAATTATTGAATCAGAGCTCTGGGTAAGCTTATTCATTTATAAATTGAAGAACAGACATGTATGACTAAAATGAGTTCAATTTTTAGCTATGGTTTGTTGCCAATTAGAATTATGGCGGGTATGGTATTTATCGCCCACGGTATACCAAAATTTTATGATACATCAGGTGGATATGGATTTTTTCAATCAATTAATTTGCCGCCAGAACTATTCATTCCAATTGCACTCCTTGAGGTGATAGGTGGTTTAGCTATCTTATTTGGAATACTGACAAGAATTGCTTCAGCATTATTTATTATTGAAATGATTGGTGCAATTGTAACTGCCAAATTATCTAAAGGATTTGTAGGCGGATATGAATTTGAACTACTTCTGATATCTATTTGTCTTACATTATTAATTCTTGGTCCTGGAAAAATATCGATCGAAAATTATCTCTTGAAAAGGGAAATTTTCCCTAAAGGGAAACAGTTGTATCTAAAAACTACAAATACAGAAATTAGATAGATGTTATAAGATTCATGCAGATTTTATAACTTATCTTTTTATGGATAAATCAACATCGGAAAAAGCTAATGTATGGAAAAAGCAACTATATAAGAATTAGATGTGTTACTATTTAAGATAATGAAAATTGTGATGTATAAGTCAGGATGAGGATAAACCCCACTTTTCACGTACCTTTTCTTCGACTTTTGAAAAAACGAATCTATCAAATATCAAACCAACAGCAAATATTACAATCATTGTTGCAATTATCTGACTCATATTGGAAAACTCTCTTCCTATTGCCAGAACATAACCCAACCCTACGCCAGTAGTTATTAGCATTTCTGCGCCTATTAATGCGTGCCAAGCAAAGGACCAAGTTTGTCTTAGACCCATTATTAAAGAAGGTGTCGAGGCAGGAATCATGACATGTCTAAATAATAGGAAACCGGCAGCACCCATATTACGTGCAGCATGTAGATATATTGGCGGAATATTTCTAATTCCACCATAAGTTGAATTCATTACTGAGAATACCGAATTCATCACAATGACGAAAAGTATTCCAAAATCATTAAATCCTATCAAGAGAATCGCAAAAGGTACCCACGCTATACTTGGGAAAGATTGAAGTCCCAAAGCAAATGAACTCATTGTTTTTCCAAATTGTTTGAATCTCACCATAACGAGTCCGATGCATCCACCAATTACTACAGAGATTACAAATCCAATGAATAATCGCCATAGTGTAATTGCAATACCCTCGATCAACGTATTTTCAGAGACCAAATCAACAAATGATTCTGCAACCATCGCAGGAGAAGGAAGGGAAACGCGTGGCCAGATTTCCAGTGAAAATACAATCTGCCAGATAACTAGAAAAACAACTAGAAATGAAACTATACTTAAAACATCCTTAAAGTTAAAGTTGATATCTTTTCTTGATTTTGAGGCAGTATCCATTTCAGATAACCTTTTGACTGATCGCTCCCTTTAGAGAAATTCTATTCATAATAAAATTCAAGTGATTGGGTCACCATTCCACACAGATTTTAATTCTTTTTGTCATGATGGAAATATAAATGGTTTCACTTGTGGGGCTGTCATTAGTTGTGATTCCAATATCGAGTAATCTTCTATTCAATTGCTGAAGTTGTTTATTCAGTGATACCTAACTGGGAATCTCCATTAGTACTTGTCTTATTGCGCCTTCAAAGACAGAGTAAGGTTGAGCACCTTCAATTTTTAATGGCGGCTTTCCTTCAGCGATAAGGATGAATGTGGGAGTGCTTGTTAAGCCTATACTACGTGCTAGATTATCATTTGTAGTTACTAAACTTTCATATTTTTTTGAATCAAGACATGCCGAAAATTTGTTTATATCAGTAACACCTGCATATACCGCAAATTGAGTTAAACTGTTCTTTGATACCCAATCAGTGTTCTCTCCTTTTGAATTTCTATATACCTCGTCATGATATGGCCAATATTTCCCCTGTTCTGCGGCACAATAAGACCCGATGGCGGCAAGAGTCGATGCCTTGTCTGTTGGCCGGTCATTAATGACGAAATCTTTAAACATAAAGTTAATCATTCCTGTGTTAACATAATTATTGACAATTAGATCTTTTGTATCTCTATGAAACCTTGCACAATATTGACATTGATAGTCGCCAAATTCTAGTAAGGTTATATTCGATTTAGCCGTCCCCAATGCAGATGCGTTTTGAACGATTGGCTGCAATAGCATGCTTATTTGCTGTTCAGGCTCTTCTTGATTTTGGGGCATAGTGTTTTGTCCCAGGCTCAAAAATGCAGTTATCGAACCTCCAATTAATACTACACCAAATACCACGGCCCACATCACAGATTTTTTTTTGATTTTCTTGGAATTTGATTTCTTGACCTTTCGCTTCAATATCTTATTCTTGATTTCAGTAGCATAAAAACCATAGTAAACGAGTTGTATATGCCTAAATCGAGAACAACATTGCCAAAGCTAATTTTGCGATGCATTAATTCCATCCCAGCATTTCCTGCATAGCTGTCCATCAACTTTCCATTTAGGTTTTGGATTATACCTTATGAAGCCAATTTTTTTTCCACATTTCACACAAAAATCTATTTTTGTTTGATAATCTTGTTCTTTTTTGTTATAGCATTTTTCGCACAGGAAAATATCATTTTCCATACGCCACTGCCATCTTGCTTTCTTTTTTTTGTCTTGATCGATAATATTATGACAAATGAAGCATTGGTTTTGTTTTTTAATTAGTTGTTCTTCTTCTTCTTGCTGTCTAACAAAAAATTCCTTTGTTGTTTTCATATGACAATCACTACAGAGATAGCCTGTAATATTCCAAGATTTTTCGGGTTTATATTTAAATTTAATATCCCTATTGCATAAAGTACATGTCTGAGATTTCCTAAACTGCAAACATTATTTTTTCAAGTATCTTGTAAAAAAAGGTATCTTTACATTTATGCATTAATTCATTTTGGACTGGACTAGAATTTATTTGGTTAATCACTAAATGATATGACTTGCTTCTTTCCATATTTTGTGAATAATTCATCGTAGATGTTTAAATTTGCTGAGCGCAAGTTACCATTGTCGTCATACATCTTCACAAAATTTGCCCGCATTACAATATTGCCTTTTGAATCAAAGAATCTAACGCTATATCCATTCATTCCCCTATCTCTAATTTCTGTTACAAATTTTGCAGTTTTCACATTGTCTAGATTCAAATGTATATGCCAAGATTTTTCTTCCTTACCAATAGTCATCCATTTGTCTTTTATACGAACCGGCAATCCTCTCTCAGGTCTAACTTCACAAATCCCACTTCCACTGTTTACTGATAACATTATATCGTCAATGTCTATTAAATCGGAAACCAGTTCATAGATGAGATCGTTACACATGCATGAACATTATCTAACTAGTCCAATAAAAATATGAGGTAGGATTATTGCTTCAAACAAGATTGTACCATAGATAAAACTTTAATGAAATTGTGAATATTGCATTTCCCGATTCTTAAAATATTGTAGTTTAGATTTAGACCCATTACTTAGGTTATCAACACAAGAAGCTATCAAAAACTTATTATACTCATCATAAAGTCTCTGGTCTCTCAAAAAATATCAATTCAATGTAAAAATCAAATACTTTCCGCAATCAGACATGCATGTAAAATGCATGCCGTTACTGTAAACTTGAAGAATCTGTAAACTGGAAGAATCTGAAAAAATTCATAAAATCAGAAAAAACAGAGAATGAAATACAGATTTTTATTTAAATCACTGATGGGCCCAGATTGGTAATGGCTGCGATAAAAGATGGACCCATCAGGGAATCGTAGTACAGATTTATGCAATATTCTATATTCAACAAATTATAAAAAAGTTAATGCCTATCTGGAAGGCAATGTCGTTACTTTTCAAAGTTTTATGGCATATTAATTTAATCCGATTCTAAACGAGGGGTGTTAAAAATAACAGAAATAATGTTTTTTATATGATAATCTTGATTACCCTTCTGATACATATTGTCTGAGAAGCTTTCCGAAAGAAAAATGGCAAGTGAGTTTGAATGGCAGGTTACAGAGAAAGTCAGGGAAACACATGATACCTATACTTACACTTTAACACCTATTTCTGCCTCGCAAAGATTCAATTTTGGTATAGGCCAATTTGTAACTTTGAGTGCAATGCTCAAGAGACCCATGGCCTCAGGAGGTTTTGAGGAGAGTCTAGTTAATAGAGCATATTCAATCGCATCGTCACCAACGAGAGACTTAATCGAACTTACTATCAAGGAAGAAAAGCCGTATGGTTATATTAATCCCGTTACAAAAAAATCAGACGCGTTTGCCGCCTACTTTAATCAGCAGGTAAAGATCGGAGATAAAATCAAATTGAAACTAAATCCATCTAAAGAACATTTCTTGTCGAAAGTAAATGCCGGAATTGAGAAGAACATAGCTTATTGGTCTGGTGCAAACGGAGCACAATCTGCAAGATGCCTGATTCAGTATATGGAGGATAAGAAGGATTCTGAGCAGAACCTTGTCCTATTTTACAGTAATACCAAATTGTCCACAGAGAATGACAACAGCGAAACCAGTAATATCGAACATCATCCTGTTGAATCCTTGAATGTGATTTACTTTAATTGGCTAATAGATGCCGCAAAAAAACTTGACAATCTGAAAGTGATATTTACCTTCACAAGGGAACAAGAGATTCCTACAGCGTCCAAGGATTCAAGGGTCAGTTTTAGGAAAGGAAGGTTCTTCTTAAATCCTGATGGAACCCCAGAAAGAACTTTATCGAAATATGGTAACAATATTAAAACATCATTTAATCCGGTTTGTGGCAGTAGCGCATTCATAAATGGCACAGTAAGGTTACCAGATGGTAAGATAGAGAAAGGAAAAGGAATTTTACAAAATTTGATTGAGCTGGAAGGAATAATGCCGGAAAAAACCGATAAAGAGCAGTTTTACTTACAACAAGTTGGTGCAAAATAGTGAGATAGATCATTTAGATATATCTTGAAATTTCTTGAAATTCTGCCATGAGTTAGAATATGAGTCAATTTGATAAATGATTATTGAATAAATTATATGAAGATTTATCTATAAAATATTGTGCCAACAGTTAATTGTATTAGCTTTTAGAAGATATCGACATATGAATTTGAAGAAGAAAATCTCAAGTGCGGTCATTTTTCTTGTAGCATCAATCATCTTTGTATCAGCAACTCCATTGGCAAATAATGTATTTGCACAAACCGAAGGAGAAGAAGATTCAAGCACCACAAACTATGAAAATTTCCAGAATTGTCTGTCCAATGCCAGCGGTATGTATAATGTTCCATCTGGTGATGAGATAGTGAATTGTTTTGCAGAAAGTGGATATGTCCAGGGAAGTTCTAGTACAAGTAACGCTGCAGATACAGAGAATGAATCTGAAAATACGCAAGTGAGTGTAGCAGGCGATGAAAGTCAAGATGATAAAACTGAAAATGTGCAAGTGAAAGTAGTAAGCGATAAAGACGAAGATGAAGACGAAGATGAAGACGAAGATGAAGAATAGACTTGCGATACAATTGATCTCATAAAGATCCCCATTCTTTCTTTTTAGTATTATATCATTTGTCCATACAAGTCATTCCTATGGACAAGACATTCAAAAATGGATTTGGGTCAAACAAATCAGATCTTGATTCTATACCAGAAGGGATACCAAGATAATACTGTCGATAATCATGTCAATTCATGATCGTTTTATATTGGCTAAGGGATTGTCAACTGTTAACCAGACTGCATCATTTACTATAACTATCCAAGTATTAGAAAGTATACTTACCGGAGCATAAGAGGATAAAAATTTTGTACCATCAATCACTTCTGAGACATTTCCTGATTTTCCGGATTTTCCGGATTTGAAGCTATTGAGATCTACAAAGGATTCAGACTTGTTTGATAGGAGAGAATTTGAATCAGCTATTTTTGACCATTACCATCTACGAATACTACTCTTATATCGTCCGGAAGACTCAAAGCGCGAAGCATGTTATTCAATTTAACAAGATTTAATACGCCACTCCAGATGCCTAGAAATGATGAGTCCTCTTTCAGGTATATTGGAACAGAAATAAGAGCTACATTGTCTCCAGTAGAAGATGACATGATTACATCTCCAAGGAATGCTTGTTTTGTATTCACAGCTCCTTGATAGTAATCCCTAAATGCAAAGTTATCTCTACCTTGCCCTAATTGTCGGTCGTATGGTTCTTCCATATACATATCTCCATTTGGAAGTAAATATGTAATTGCCTCAAAAGTATCCACATATTTCAAAATCCTATCTGCTATTTGTCTTTTCTCAACATCATCACTATCAGAAATTCCATGTAAGTTACTATTGATCTTGTCTGCATATTGTGCATTTCTAACTTCAGGCATCATACTAGTTATCTGCAATATTGATGCCGATTCATTTAGATGGTTTACTAAATTACCAGATAAAATTTTTGTCAGTGTACCATTATTTGCAAGTTGGTAAAATGAGGAGTTGTTATTGTTAGTATATTCCTGAGCATACACATTACTTGTGATGTGCTTCCACTCCATGTAGCTCCAAAAAATAATAGCTATCAACATCATTAGAGTAACGATGACGACTTTCCACATATCTTACAGAAGTGCATGAAAACATGTTTATAATTTTTTAAGTTTAATATTTCAAATATGCTGACGGTATCAACAAAATTCATTTTTGTCTTTTTGTTTAGGAACGGTGTTTGAATTGTTATATTGGTACAGATAAAAATGACTTTGTAGAAGATAATTTAGTGAGTGGCCCAAGAGCTCAGAATTCGTTCTTTGCAAATTTCCAGGTAGCTCTTATCTATATCAAAACCTATGCACGAAACCCCCGATCTTATGGATGCCAATGCAGTCGAGCCGATTCCGATGAATGGGTCCAGTACTACTTTACATTTATTCACTCCATGTAGTTTAATGCACATTTCTGGTAGCTTACTTGGAAAAGTAGAAGGGTGTGGCCTCTGCTTTTTGTCCCAAATCGTCTCATATGGAATAAACCAAGTGTTACCTCGATCTCTTCTATCTGCTGTTGCGGCTTTCCAACGACCAATATTTGTTTTATCTTGATAAGGTACTCCAATAGAAAGTTTATCTAACTTAACATTACCACTTTTAGTAAAATGAAAGATAAATTCATAACAATCATTAAGATATCTATCGCTAATAAGTGGTTTGAAATGTCCAACTGCAATGTCCGATACTATGGCGGGATATTTTCCTACATCGGATTTTGGTATAGCAATGGACTTTACCCATATGATGATATTTTGTAATGTGAAATGCTCTCTTAAGACATTTGCAGCGTCTAAAGGTATCCATGGATCAGATGGCTTGCTACCAATATTTATGAAAAAAGAGCCATCATCGGATAGGACATTTTTAATTGCCCTACCCACATTTGCTAGGAATCTCAAATAATCATTTCTCAGTAGCGTATCCTTGTAGCGATTGTATTTAACACCTATATTGTACGGAGGAGAAGTAACAACTACATCAATCGTTTTGTCCAATAGATTATTTTTAATTCCACTGATGCAGTCACCGTGGAATAGTTTAATAGAAATTTCTTTTCTCTTTATTTCAACAAATTTCACTGGAATATCTTGCTTAATATTAATTCATCTTCTTTTCAGATGTCCAATACCAAAAGCCAAATTAATTTGTATTATTTTGACTAGGAAAGTGCAATTAATAAAACATTTTATATTGGTATGTGCCTTATAGTATCGATTG
>JAICFW010000143.1 GCA_025923455.1 Nitrososphaeraceae archaeon
GGACCGCTCGCGGATATACTGTGTTGAGTAAATCCGTATCTTTTGGCAAAGTACGAAAACGAGTTATGAAATGAGATAAAGTCTTTGTTTTTGCATGACTCCAATTGGGTCCTAATTGTTTTGTCAAGTTCATCAAGATCAGCCAAAAATGACTTTGCGTTACTATTGTAAGCATCTTTATTATTTGGATCAATTAATATCAAACCATCTCGAATATTTTCCACTTGTTTTTTTGCAAGCAAAGGGTCCAGCCATACGTGTGGATCTAATGTCATGTTACGTCTGTCAGAATAAGATGCGTTCAATCCATTACTGGCATTAATTTTATGAGCGGATTCTATTTTTGTTAGCCAATTTTCAATTCCCAAACCGTTGTATACAAGAACGTCTGCGGAACTGATAGTTTGTATTTGACTTATTGTAGGATCAAAATCATGTGGTTCGATTCCTGCTGGAGTTATTAACGATGATTTTATCGTGTCTCCACCTACTTTCTTTACAAATTCGTCAATTGGAAAGATAGACGAGACAACAACTAATTTACGAGATAAATTTGAAATATTGCTCGAGCCATTATTGGGATTCTCGTGGGTATTATTTTCTGCTTCTAGATTTAATAGCATTGTTGAATTTGTAATTGATGTTAAATCTTGGGCATATAACGTATGGACTAATGAGGAGAATATTACTGGTAAAATTAAAATAATTAAGATTAAATTTTTTCGCCCCACAATTATGGAGATGTTATTAATAATATATACTTATTTTATTAATAATAATTAATCTATATTACCACATTAATAATGTATTCAGGGCCTTACCTATTTATCATCAAGACTGAATCTCGTTAAATTCAGTTTTTCCTTTCTGTAAGACTAGACCCCGCATTATTCGTAGCCGAGAGTAATAATCTGGGTTATCATTGCTTCTAGGCTTAATTGAGGTCAGGGAATCCTTTTACGGACTCTGGTATTGTTGAGTATTATTGGGTTTTGCAATTGATAATCGTTTTTCTAGTTACCTATTTCAAGACTATGCTATAGCCTTTCAAATTTAAAACTTTATTTGACCACCCTATTTTAGCTTCTAATTACTGCTTTGGATAAGGATCAAGATTCTTCGGGTATGTCAAGATGGCATAATTATTATATCCAATAATGCATTATGAAAATCTTATTGACCATAGTGAGCGTGTCGTTAAATGAAGATATAATCGAGAGTTTGGACAAGCTCAAATCTTTGGGTTTTTCAGGAAGATCAGAAATCATAAGGGCAGGAATTAGAAATCTCCTATCAGACGAACGAATGAAAGAAGACTTGGACGGAGAAATTAATTCGTTACTTTTGGCAGTACATGATGAAGACTCTGATGATCAGGTTTCATCAATAAGACATGATTTCGACAAGATAATAATAGTTCATCTTCATAATAAAATAGACAAAGATAGATGTTTGGAAATATTTGCTCTAAAAGGCGACGCTAAGGATATCAAGGAGATATCAAGACAACTACAGATAAACAAAAGAATGCACTTTGTAAAATTGATAGTAGTTTGAAAGTAGAGAATATTAGTTCAACCTCATGCCTTGCACTACCATATTACGTCAAAAATTGTATCAAGGATCTGATATTTTATAATACAATCAAAATTGAAAATTGATCATCATGATCGCGTTTATATATGGAATTATTTTTATCGATTACAATTCATACGGTATGAATAATTGAGGTTAAACATACGATCGATGAGGAATGGGATCTGGAATGCTCGCAGATAATAGTGAATGTTCATGAAGCATGAAAAGATAGACTATAGCGGTCAAAAATCATTTAGTTTATTTTATAACGACCTTGCAAGATGGTTTTTTCTTTTCTTGTTCTTTGTGGGGATGTTTTCGTGCTATGTTTTCGGTGTTCAGTTTGCTCTAAATTACGCAATTCATGACAAATTTGATTTGTTCTACTTTATTTTTACCATTTTAAGTGGTCTAGGAACCATCTGGGGATTGATGGCCCACAGGGAATTTACTAAATCTTCAGATAGGGTTAACAATACCAGGACACTTGCGTGTCAAATCAATCCTCGAATTGGAAAATATGAATATAAATCATATAATCCCGAAACGCATGAGTTTGAAGAAGGATACATCCCGTTTGGACCCATAGATTTTTGGGATCCGGCCACATATGCTCCAGAATGGGTAGACAAAGGCAAATATTGGCATGTATTGCTTGGACTTCAAGTTCCAAACCGAGAATTGATACTTCAGGTTGTTAAAGATGATGATTTGCAAAGTACGGGAAATAGAAATGTGGCTACTACTGAAAAAGAAACTATTCGGTTTCCGTGGTCTACTAAGGGTACTATAAAGAGAGTACGGTATAGAATAAAAATACCTCAATGGGCAGTAATGCGTGCCGACTATCAGGGCACAAAATCAAACAATCCAGAAGGAATTGTCACAAATCGAGAAATTGGAAAATTGAACAGAAATATTGTGCTTCTCGTGGATGAAATCATTGAGAGAGAGAAATTCAGAATAAAGTATCCCTGGATGATAACAGGATTTTGGATATTTCTTTACAAAAGTCTGCCTATCAGGATAATCTACAATGAAATTCTAGAAAAACTTCCTGGATTCCATAAATCAATAGTTAAGGAGGCAAATGAAACTCTAGCAGATATTAAAGAAGACAAGTTGATCTTGGCTATTTTGGATGTAGCAAAATCTAAAGGGATAAATCAACATAAGATTGAAAAAATTTCAACCCTTATTAAATTTCTTGATGGGGTATATTCAGACATTGGACTAGGGGAAGGATCTACAGAATATCATAATTTTCACCATAGTCTGGAAGTTTCTTACATGTCACTTAAAATGTTACCAAATACAATAAACAATTATAGGTTCTCTAACGATGATATTGAAATTCTCCTTGTATCAGCGCTGTTGCATGATTACGACCCACTGCAATTCACATACAATGGCAATAGTTCTAAGCCTGAAAATAATGGTTACCCTAACCAGGGATCGACTATTCGACCTTCTGTAGGTCCTAGAGTTTACAGGACCATTGAGACTATCCAAAGATATCAAATTCACGATGCTTATTTCAAGCTTGACCAACCTGATCTTGAAAGAGTCTTTGAAAATTATTCATTTAAATTTAGCATTCAACCAGAGGTGCAGCCTCAAACAACAGATATAGAGAAATCAGATAAGAGTTTGATGGTCGAGGCATTGATTTGGAGAACAGATTTTCCTTATTTTAAACAAGAAACAGCTCAGAAAAGATACAAAGAATTGCTTTCTGAAATTAAGGTAAAGGATCATGATATCGAGAAGGTAAATATTCTAGCGGAAGTGCTGTGGTTATCAGATTTATCCGTTACCTACATGGGATCAGACCCAATAAGAGCATGGAATAGAGTCACAAACTTGTATGATGAACTATTTCTTCCCAAATTAGAGGCAGTTTCTAGAACTGATTCGTACTTTTCTGATTTTGCAGACACGCATCTTTTTCAAGAACTTATAAGAATGAGGGGATTTCCAGATGTTTTTAAAAGCAGGTGGAATTCTGTCTACCAGTTTTTTCACGAAGGTAATCCATCTACTGTTTTAGTACGGACTATCATGCATGCCCGTAAATCATTTCTTAAAGTGAACATGATTGTTGGATTTTTTAAAGGAGAAATGATTTACCAAATGGCCAACGAGATTTACGCAGAATTTTTTATAGGAATTGGAGAGGACCAAAATGAAATCTCATTTGCCAAGT
This sequence comes from Nitrososphaeraceae archaeon, assembly GCA_025923455.1. Taxonomy (GTDB): domain Archaea; phylum Thermoproteota; class Nitrososphaeria; order Nitrososphaerales; family Nitrososphaeraceae; genus TA-21. Next base: position 3,785 of record JAICFW010000143.1, read on the forward strand.
CTAAAATTATCGAATTAGATCCCCAAAATGCATCTGTTTTTTGGGGAAATTCTGTAAAATTACTACCAAGCATTCCTGATAAATCTATTGACAATTTTATTCTGAATATACCATTCTCATCTGGTTTGGAGATCCTAGATAACAAGTCATTATTTTCTTCATTGATAAACACAATAATTGAAAAGTTGATCAATACTGGCAACCTAGTAGTTCTGTCAGATATTCCAAAGGGAAGTGATACATTCAATTCTATCTATAATGAAATTCTTTCAAAGGGTTTCATAGATTGTACCAAAGTTCCTAATTACTATTTGTCAAAGTTAGATCCAGTAACTCTTCAGTACTCTTCCGAATCCTACGCGCTGTCATTTTGCAATAAACAAATTCACTGATTGCACCTATCTATGTGATTCTAAATGTGCTAAAGCCCATAATTGATTCAATTCGATTGATAATAAAAATACAAGCATGAGTGAATAAACTGGATATAGAATACAATAAAAGCGAAGTGCCGACTGACTACAAGAATGTAATATGTCGGGAACTTCGGAACGAGTTTCTTTGCCACCATGTAATCTGTCTCCTCGATCCTCATCGGGCCACATAATATTAGGACGCGTATAATTATCGTGATAGAGATTGCAAGCATGACCAATCTAATAAATCATGAGGCTTGCATCTGCAACACCTTACCTGCCCATATGTGAAGTTTACTAGAGATGAGAAAATAACCATTAAAGAAATTACAATTATTGAGAGCATTACGTAGTAAGTATTCATGATCTCGTCATGTAGAGTGGTTGATTTAAGGTTAATTGAAACATTATTTACAAACTGACGAATGCATTCAACCCTTCTAAATTAATCGTTACATTTTTAAATTAACGTAATTCTTCCCCTTCTAGATTTGATGGATAAATTATTGTCCAATACTGGATCAGGTTTTATCCAACAAATCAAAAATATTTGGTGCGTGTTACCGCTGAATTAGTTGACTCCCCTTACTCGTTGAAGTAGACAATACCAATTCTGACTTACTTAGAATTTACTCAATTTATTGTGGCACTTGCACTGCATTACCTTGCAAACTGATTCCTTATAATTCGCAGTAGTCCCTTTTATTTACGATCGAAAATGACCAGACAAATCCTGAACAAGTCCATTATATGCGTGCGATGTTATCACACTAGAGAATTTCATGTCACTGACAAAGATGGTCATGATTATTGCAAAAAGTGTAAGTGCCATACTTTTGTTGGCCACACAACTGAAGTTTTCGAGTGGTAAGTATCAACGTCTGCATAAAAGAAAAATGTAAGTTCTAGAGGACGATAAATTCAACTTGAGACAATGCAAGGACGTTCCTATTCTAAAGACAAGATATAATAAATCAAAGGTCCAAACTACCTTGTTGAGTAATAAATCGGACATTTGTCTTCTATGTCATCATCTCAAGGCGCACCACTTCACGGACAAGGACGGTGACAAATACTGTGATGAATGTGATTGCCGAGGCTTTAGGGAATAATCCAGTAACAATTATTACGTCAGAAGACGAAATTAATAAGTATCTTTATCGCATATTGATAACGAAGTGAATTTTCCAGACATACCAACAGACAATGAATCACCGGAGTCTAAGATAATTCCGACTGAAGATATCAATACCATTCAGCATAAAATTAGCGGAGAAAAATTACCGGAGATCATCTTAGAGTTATGTGATTTTTGCCACTGGTCTCTTATATGTTTCAACAGTAGAGGCATGATTGAAAATTGTCCCGATTGTAGCAGGGTTGTTTCCAAAATTCCTATGAACATAGATGAAATATGTTCCATAGCATACGATGATAAACGCGGAGTTACTATTCGTTTTGACAGGAAAAAGCCTATGAGATGATATCCTGTTTGACTCTTACTGACCTAAAATCTGAAATGGGATCAATAGAATGACAAGACGACGTTATTAATGTAATGAGAATTTCCCTGGATTAAGTGGTATTATTAATATAAGACAAAAATGAAAAATTAATAAAAATCACAGACTTAATTCAACTTATTGAAAATTAAAAGAATACTTGTTCCCCTAGACGGCTCCAAACCATCTTTCTAAGCTAGCATTCACCCTATTGACCTTGCCAAAAAATTTGATGCAGAATTGATTGCTTACACGTTATCGACCCAGGTATAAGGATCTGGGAATGGCAATTTCACCTAAATCCGCAAGATCAAGGGAAATTAAGGCAAAA
>JAICFW010000144.1 GCA_025923455.1 Nitrososphaeraceae archaeon
CTGTTTGAGATCTAGAAATTATAGGAGATCGTTTTGGAATAAGGAGAACATCATCAAAAGTTAAACCTTCTTTTACTTCCAATATTTCCTTGATTTTTATATTGGCGTTGGGATTATAAGCGTTTTCTTCTGAACGGTTTCATTTATGATTTGAGTATTCAAGCCCTGTAGCATTTCAAAGAAATGTAGGCAGACATTCACTTGGTCATACGTGACATTAATTCTAATGCAATCCGGGTTTCTTTGACATCATGTGTTCTAATGATATCAGTTCCGTTTATGGCACAAAAAACTTGAACAATGATTGACGGTACAAGTCGGTCTGACTCAGCCAAATTGAATAGATGACCGATAAATGATTTTCTCGAAACCGAGATGCAAATTGGTTTTGATAGGGTTGACAAGCGTTCAAGATTCGAGATGATCCGGATATCCCGGTCGTACCAATTTTGATTGTAGACTTTTGTAAAAAATGGGTTATTACCACTTGATCTGAAAAAACCAATCAAAGGATCCACAATGAGCTTATCCTCCTCTATCCCGCTTTGATTGGCCATATCCAAACTTACTTTTAAGATGTCGATTGTTTCTTCAATATCCCCTGATTGATAAGTAATCGATCTATCTCCATATGCTCCAATAATGACGGGCAGACCGGAAGTAGAGATTACGGATCTCATCATTTTATCATATTTTAGTCCTGTCACGTCATTGATTATGTCAACACCCATGTCGATGGAAGCTTTAGCGATTTCTGCTCGTGGCGTATCAACCGACAGTGGAATATTAGATACATCTTTTATCGCAATGATGGAATTTCGCATTCTTTCAAGCTCCTTACTTGTCGAAACAAAGGTATCACCATATGGTGCAGTAGACATTCCGCCGATATCGATAATATCAGCACCATCTTGTTCCATTTTGATCGCCATTTCGGAGATAATTTTCCTGCCGATTGTAATTGATTCTTTATAAAAGGACTCCGGACTAGCATTGATAATTCCCATTATTGCCGGTTTCCCGTTTCCAATTTCAAGATTTCTTATCTTTACCTTCTTCATTCAAATTATCCCCGCTTATAAGCAATTTTTGATAAAATCCTTGTTAAACTTTATTAGATAAACTATAAATTTATTTACACAAACAAATTTTTCGATCAATAGTTTTAATATAGGTTAAATTGCCAACTATTGTTAATTATAATGATTATTTTCTATTTAGACGCTTTGGAGAAACATAATGACAAGAACGCTTGACAAGACTCACACCGTCCTTTCCTATATTGAAGGAAGCCTTAAAAACGCAATTGTTATGAATGAAAATGTCAAGGAAAGTGGTTTTATATTTTCTCTCATTAATCCCCCTGTTCCATTAGGCGGTAATATTGTATCTCTTGATATTTATGTCGATGAATTACCAATATCCAAAAAATCCATTCAAATAGCCACGTCTGACACAATAGTAAATGCATCGGCATTATCTGAGTCAAGACCAATTCAATTCAAACCCTTTCAAAGTGCCAGATTTCTAGTGATAGGGATGGAACTTGAAAGTCAAAAGAAACACAAGATTACGATTATGAGTAAACTTGAGGGATTTGAACAAATAATTATTCCATTCACCTTTATCGATATTGCAAGTAATAAGAAAGAAAAAGTAATCATCTCATCAAATTTACCAGAGGAGTCTGATACCCAAGCTTATGGTGAGACAATGTTTATGAATTTTGCATCGCCATTGGTACTATCAGGAAGAAAAGCCTACATAGTTTGTTCTTCTAATGGAGCACTTTCGGCAAATTGGACATGGATGGGTGCAAGATACGATAATGGAGGATTGTACGTTCCTCCTGCTAGAGCATTTGGACGAATAATTGTAGAGCTTTCAGTAGATGATGGTGTTAGAAAAAGACTTCCAAATTTCGTCATTTCCTCTAGACATGAAAATGGAACTTTATGCACCCATCACGAAGTTGCTGGAATTCACGTTAAGAGAACTTTGTTCGTTCCAATTGAAAACAAGGGTTTTATTCAAATACTTAACTTTGATACCGAGAAAATTAATGAATTATTTAGCACCAATACAAGAAAACAATCCGCTAAAAAAATTCGAGTGCATTTCCTAATTGACGGTAACATCACTAGTTATGGATTGGCGGCTATTTCTCAAAGTAATTTTTCGAGATATTATAAATCGGAGAACTGTCTACAGATCAGAACCATAGCAAAAAAAGGAGTGGCACATTATTTTGGAAGTATTGGAATTTCACCAAAAAGTTTGAAACCATCAAAGATACTAACCGATTCTTTTGATAATGATTTGGAATTGTCTTATGATATAGAACTTGAAGAGGGGGTAACAAAAGAAATTGCGTTGATAGGTGCTGGTGATTTCACAAGTGCCCAGGAATGTCTTAATGAATACAAAACCATCAGAGATAATTATCAAAAACTCTATGAGGAAACAAAGAATTGTCATAATAATATTTCCACATCGACTTTTACTATCCATCATGCTACTTCAAGTTCAATTTCAAATTCGACAATCTCTAAATTAGCAAAGGCGCTCAAAAAGGCAAAGACTGCTCTTGAATATCTAAAGGCAAATTATGACAATCTTGGGGAGGGAATCAGTGCAGGACTTCCAAGGTTTCCCAACTATTGGGCTCGTGATACGGGTTGGTCACTTAGAGGATATCTATCCATGGGACAATACGATTTCTCCTTAAGAGTAATAGAAAATTTTCTCAAACGCCAAGCAAAGCACAGCCACAATGGCGCCGTAAAGGGAGAGTTGCCCATGGTAATAAGCGGGAGGACATTCCTTCATAATACGACATATGGATCTGCAGATTCAACTTTCTTGTTTCCTTTGGCCATACGTGAGTATGTTCACGGTACCGGAGATACCCAATATCTCTCAAAAAGATGGGAATCCATAGTTAATCTTGTGAATTCAGGATTCCTTAAAGACATCGACGGTGATGAGTTTATTGAGCATGGTTTTTCAGGAACGGCTGAGAAGTTACCTATTCAAGATTCAACCTGGATGGACCATATAGATAGAAGAAAGAGTGCAAACGACGTACAAGCTTTGTTCTATGAGAGCCTTATAATAGGAAGCGAGTTAGCAAAAATAGTTGATGATAAAGAACATGAAACATCCTGGCTTTCGTCGGCCCAAAAATTAAGAGATAAAATTGACAAGGAATACTGGGAACCAAAGCTGGGATTTTACTATGATACTATTCGTAAGGATTTGACAAAAGACGAAAGCATTCGTCCAAATGCATTGGTCATGTTGCTTACCGAAGTAGTAAAAGATCAAGACAAGGCAAGGTTAGTACTTGATAGATTGGAAAAGGACGATATGACCACCCCGTGGGGCATGCGTTCATTGAGTAGTTTGGATTCCAAATATCACCCATCACTCTATCATGACGGAGCTGTTTGGCCACTTGTCACAGGCTGGGCAGCAATAAGTGAGATTAAAAACCAAAGAACTCAACAGGCTCTTGAGTATCTCTCGGTAATGGCTGATCGAATTATTTCGGAAAATGGCATGTATGCAGAAACATACCGTGGAGATAGACCAGAGCCGTTTAATTCTTGTATCCTCCAGGCATGGTCAGTTGGAATGTACGTTTATGCATTACGTGAATTGATGTTGGGTATTAAACCAAATATGATTAAGAACAATATCTGTTTGGAACCTAATCTCCCTGACTCTATAAGATCAGATCTTGGCAACCTTAATTTTGATCATTTTATTAGCACCAACGAGGGCATGAATAAGATCAGCATTTCGGTTAGACCTGACAGAGACAGAATAACCATCATACCGGAACGAAATGATGTGAAATTACCTGAATTTTCAAGTTCCACCTATTCTATTGACATCCAGAGAAACAAATAATCTTACTAATCTTGCACAAAGGAAACGAATTATATCTTAAAATTAGACCAATTGAATTCTTTGATGGGTATATAGTTGATCCAAATCGATGAAAAGAGGATACACTCCACAATTAATGAAAGAAAACCGCGCTCAGTAGCGTTAGATGGTCCAGATGGGCTTTCGAAGAAAATACAGAACTGTGCCCAAAAGTTATCAGAAGAATATCAAATCCCTGTATACGTAATTGGAGATACATCTTGGGGTTCATGTGATCTGAATCTTCATGCTGCTGAGACTTTGGGAGTTGATATTTTGTTCAATATTGGACACACCATAGCCATGGAAAAGTTTGGAGATAAGGTTGTAATGATTGATGCTTTTGATGACGTGGATTTTAGTGAAATCGCAAGTAAATGTGCTATTGAGTTGAAGAAGAAGAACTTTAACAAGATTTCACTTGTGACCAATAGTCAATATCTACCATCTGTTCAAAAGGTAAAAGCGATATTTGAGAGTCATGGATACGAAGTAGTTATCGGAAGGGGTAAGGGTCATCTTAATGATGCCCAGGTATTTGGTTGTGAGTTTTATCCTGCCTACGACTCTAAAAATGATGTTGATGCGTATATTTTCTTGGGACAGAGTATTTTCCATTCTGCCAGTATTGCCATTGTTACCCAGAAACCTACCTTTATGATGGATCCTTACTTTAGCGAATATTCAGAAATTAATGATATTGCACAGAAACTCGAAAAAAAAGCAATATTGTCAGTGCTTAAGGCCCAAGACGCTAAGACAATTGGGATAATTATTGGGTTAAAGGAAGGGCAATTTGCAAAAATTAAAGCACTTGAAATAAAGAAGATGTTAGAAGACCAAGGCAAAAGAATCATGTTAATAGCTATGACCGAAATTACCGATGAACGGCTTTTATCCTACCAAGATGTAGATGCTTTTGTTCAGGTTGCTTGTCCTCGAATTGGAACGGATAATCATTTCCATAAGCCAGTACTATCGGTTCCTCAGGCAATTTCGCTGATTAAGATTTTAAAAGGTGAACCGCAGGAAGGTTTTCTTCAGATTAAGCACTGGCTGTAGATATTCATCTATCATGTAACATTCAAATGCGGTAGTAGCCTACCGGTACCACTAAAGAAGTAAAGCCCAATCTCAAGCTCTGCAAGATCAATCACGTAGACGTGCTAGCATGGATACGCTGCCTTAGGATTGCACCCTCCCGGACCTCATCCATTTCGGCAATTCACAATCAAGCACATGCCTTCGCATATATTGTTGCTCATACCCATCCGACACGGCGTGGTTTCATATCAGCCTAGCAAGCAGGAACTTCACGTCTAAAGATTTACCCAGTAGTTACTGATCCCAGCATAAAGCCGATTTCCGGTATGGGGTACGGCTAACACCCCAATCCTACCTACTACCGCGAAAAATGTTATACAATTTAGATATATTTGTGTATCCTGCAAACAATAACAAAATCAAGCTGGAAATTTACTAGAGTTCTTGCATTAACCACACAATTTCCATTTTTTTGCATTAACTATACTCCGGAAAATTGATTGGGTGCCTCTCCGGTGAGGGAAGCACCAATCAATTGACTATCCTAAAAATGAACTCAAGATAGACAATACGATTAGCTACCAGAATTTTATTTAAGACTTTTTAATACAAATAACTAATCATGTTCTTGATTTCTCGAAGCTAGTCTAACTACCTTGAATTAACACGTTTTAGAAACTGTGATTACAACTATTGAATTGTATCATGAGTTTATTTTACTAACAAATCCAACGTGCGACAAACTGAGCATATTTTATTGGATGAATCTCTATTACAGATAGTACACCGTCTATGTTCCTGTTGAACTCCAATATTCAAATTTGAAGTACTAGGAGCATTTGCAGATTTTACCTTCTTTGCAATTTTCAAGATTGAGCTATATGCATTATTTTTTATGCCCGGATGTATCTTCTCAAGACTATTTAAGTGGTCCCTAAATGCACTCCGTATGCTTTCATCTTTATATGGGCACTCTTCCGATTGAAATGGAATATTAGTATGAATGGCGTACAATACAATCTCTCTTTCATATATTTCCATTAATGGTTTGATTTTCCTTAGATTGGTCACTCCATATTCAACTGGTTCTGGATACGTCCAACCGATTCTTTCCACATCCCCCGCGAACAAGTTAATGAGAAATGTCTGGATGTAATCATCCAGATTATGGCCAGTAGCAATTACATTTGCTCCACAAGATTCTGCAAGAAGATCTAGGGCCCTTCTCCGAAAAGTTCCGCACATGGAGCACGATGAAATTTTTTCTGAAGGACGTACCTCCATTGCTTTGTCCATTGATAATCCGAAAAGCTCACTAAAACTCATTATCTTATTTTCAACACCTATGCTGGAACAGAAATTCCTTACAATGTCTAATGATTCGTCACGATAGCCCTTAATTCCCTCGTCAACAGTTACTGCCACTAGCTCAGGGTTCTGACTAGAAAGCGTGTTTTTTAGTACATTTAGGAGAACAAGGCTATCTTTGCCTCCTGAGACTGCAACTGCCACGGTATCACCATGTTTTACCATAGAATATTTTGATATTGTCCTCTTTGCCTTATACTCAACCGACTTGATAAAGCATTTTTTACACAAAAATTCTCCAGAATACTGCCTTAAATAAATGGAAGGATCTTTCTTGCACTTGCTACACTCTTTGGACATCAGATTATAGTTGTCTTGGAGACATAGAACATTAATACCTTCTACTGCTGTTAGATTTTGGCAAATTATCTTTGTCTTTGGAGGCAATTTCTAAAAGCATTTAAGTATATAACAACAAACTACTTTCTGAGTTGACGACTAGTCATGACGTTATTGATGAAATTAATCTTAAAATCATAAATATATTGAATAAAGACTCCTCTTTACCCTTTGTTGAAATTGCAAAACAAATCGGAATATCTGACGCTACTGTACATATTCGAGTGAGGCGGCTAATTGCTGCTGGTATTATTAAGAAATTTACCATCGCACTAGACAATAATAAACTTGGTTATGATCACCTGGCATTCATGGGGATCAACATAGAACCCGGAACTGCCGATGAAGTAACAAATAGTCTTTCATCCATTGAAGAAGTCTTGGAAATACATGAAATGCACGGAAGATTTGACCTTTTATTGAAAATAAGGGCAAAAAACTTGGAGGAAATGCGTGATATAGTAGTAAACAAGATAAGAAAACTTCCGAGAATTATTGAGACGGAATTAATGACCGCTCTAAAGACTAGGAAAGAAGATCACATGGTACCAGTAATGGATTCTGCTATCTAAACACAACACCCCTATTTTGACATCTACATTCTTTGTTTATCTTTCTTTGATGAAGTCCACCAATCAAGATAGTCGTCATGATATTTTTTCCTATCATTACCATCATCTCTAAAGGTCTTATCTCTTAACTCATCCATTTTTTCCCTGGATGCAAAAAGACCACAGCTTTTGCATATGAAATTTTTGGTAGCAGTATCCAACTTTAATTCCCCACCACACTCAGGGCAAAAATTAGACAATTATTTATTATAAATCAGACTTCATAAAAAGTGTTACGTAGATTTCAGAGCAATTTGGCAATTTGGCAAAAAATTGGTTGTCAATATGACGAAATATTATCTGCCAATTCCTTTATCATAGGTCCCATACGATAAGTAGTTGGAATAATATCTACCACAACTTGAAACCTTGCAAGCATCTTTGAAGTAGAAGGCCCCACGGAAACTACAAGTACATTGCTGTTCAACTTGGCTCTTAATGAGTTAATCTTGTTTTTTCTTTTTGCGAATTCAAAGAATTCTTTGACTGCAGGTGGACTTGTGAACGTGATAGAATCTACCGTACCTTTCATTATGTCCTCAATGAGCATTTTGATTTTTTCTTCGTTAGGTGCCACGTAATCATATCCCATTTCCTCTAACATTGAAGCATTTGTTTGTTCAAGACGAGCGGAATAGGAATATGAAGAAAAATCAAAGACATTTGCTCCTAACGAGGCAAGCCTTTTCTTGAACGAACTTGATGAATCTCCATGCCATAGTATTCCAATGTTCTTGGTTTTAACATCAAAGCGTTTCAATAGATTGAATATACCATCTATCGTATTGATGTTGGGAACAAAATTGGTTTTAATTCCAAATTTTCTTAATTCCATCTTAGGTTTGTTACTTCTTGCTATAACTATCGTATCTTGAAATTTTTCGATCACTGTATTCAGCTTATGTAATTTTTGAAGATTGTGAAATAAGTTGAATACACCAACACCCGTCATGAAAATAAAAAAATGCATACTCTCATTGCTAATGGTTTCTATAAAGTGATTACACTCGGAATCTAGCTGACTGTTATTTTTGATTCCTATAGTTGGAGCAATATATGGAATCCCTCCGAATTTTCGAACAATATCTGCAAGTTCAGAAGCTCTTCGGCTGGATGTAACAGCCACAGTAATCCCGTGTAAAGACATGGAACAATCATGCAAACTTTGAATTATTAAAACTTGAGCTTGTACTTGAAAAGTTCAGTTCAATACTAATTCTACTAAATATATTCATAAATTTGATTATCGGCAAATCAATGGAAGCTTAATTGCATTATGTAGCCGGTGCATGGACTTTTCTCTTCATATCCTTGTTTGGATCTGGTCGCCCGTCAAATGCCATGCACCTTTTGAACTAATTAATCAAATTGAATTAAACTTTTTTGATTTGCAGATATCCACCATCTATTATTCCTTCACTAGAATTTTCAATTTCTGGGATAACTTGATCTTTGCAAAGTTCTAGTAGCGGTATATTCGCTATTGCACAACCGGATGCAGTTGTAATATCTGTCTTTAAAGTGCATATTATTCCTGATGGTGATGCACCGTTGGATTTGAGCGCAAAGATTGAGTATGCTCCCACACTACTCCCTACGGCGTATGGAAACATCAATATACTGTCCTTCAGAAATTTTCCACACAATTCGTGATTCTTGTCAGTTATCCTACCAGTCCTATGATCCAGTGAAGATAAGAAATTGATAGGTTGTGTGGTTGATAGAACCATTCCTTTTGCCGTCCCTCCTACAATTATCTTACCTTTTAGTGAATATTCCAATTATGTCACTTTGCATATTCCATTACTATGGATTTTAGATCCTTTAAGCATACTGAAACTCCGTTAGATTTGTTAAGATAATGTGCCGCTTTTACACTATTTGTGATTACACCATCATATTCCTCACGAGATACCAAAGGTGATAAACAAGTACATGCATCACAAATTATGTTTGCACCTGCATTTTCAAGGATCTTGGCCATACCGGATTTGCATGATTTTTCATAGACTGATCGGGCACAAAAGATCATACATTTTTTGGAAAATTTCTTACCCGCAATCAACTTGGACAATAGCTCGAGTTCGTACATACCTAGTTGAGGACTCCCTAAGGCAATTACATCTCCCGAATCTGTAGTATTGAGTTCATCGATTACTGATTTTTCTTCTTCTTTTCCAAATGTTATAGTTTCATCATGTGTATCCCTACTAGAGAACATTCCACAGGCACCTGATGTGCCCAAAGCAGCGGATAAAGATTTGGTTTTATACATGTCTATGTTACTAATGTCAGAACCAAAAGAAACGCAACTTTCTTTTACAGATTTACCAGAAAAATACCCCAATACTCCATAATCCAATTCCGTTTTTAGCTCCTTGTTGATCTTTATTCTTATTTTAGGATCTCTTGTACTATCTATTCTGAGATCAGAATAGGGCGCCTTACCAGTTATCGCACTAGCCAATGCGCTGAGTGAACTTTCTTTGTTTGTTCGCAGACCAAATACTGAATTTGCCATTACGGCCGCATTACTTTCTGCAAAACTGACACTATGTCCACTTTCTGGCAATTGAAATAGTTCATAGGGTATACATGAGAACGAAGGTATAGAGCCCATCTTCTTATATGCTTTGGCTATTTTGCCTTGCTGTTTATGGAAGTTACTAGATAAATTATTCTGTTGATGACTGTCATATCCCATTGGATTTATTGTGGTAGGAACTACAAATTGCGCTTCACTATACTTTGTCAAAAACTCTACTCCAGCGTCACCAATTGTGTTGTAATTAACACCCGAAAGATGAACCCATTCTACCGGAATTAGTTTTTCTGCATTCGTCGCTTTGCCTATTGATAGCAATATCTTATATGCCGTTGAGATAGGATTACCATTCTTTCCATCTAGGGCGTCCTCTTCCTCTCTAGTTAAATCCATAAAGATTATGAAATTGTTGACCTATAATAATTATGACTGCATATGAAGTTGATCATTTTTTGCAGGTATTGAATAGAATAAATAGAGATTATTAGTACAATACTTGCATGGAATGTGCAGTATATGATACATATGTAACAAAAAAAGATGGAAAGATTATGCACTTTGACGTTATCGTGGAATCTTCAACTCCACATGAAAAGGCAATAGAATATGGAAAGGAGTATCTCAAAGATGCTGGTCAAGATGGTCAGTCGATGACTCAGGAGGAATGTCAATTCTGTCACGTCCAAGAAGCTCCAAAGATAGTTGAAGATAGCATACAAAAATCCGGATACTTTATACAAAAGATGGAAGGATGTCCTTAATAGATTAGGATTAGATCCCTTCCTAAAAATTAAACACCCACTAATTTTTATTTTTTCTGTTACTGTTATAACAGATTCACTTGATATTTCTTGACAATGTATTTGTTGCCAGATATTATTTTCAATGAGAAAGTGACTTGTCAGACTCTTAGTTTTTCTCATAGAGAAAACAAGAGACATCATGATTTGTTTCCTTTCTTTCTAATTCTGGTTCCTTTTTACAAATTTCCATACTGTAAGGACATCTATTGAAAAATTTACAACCACTTTCTGCAGGAATCGAATCAAAATTCTTGATTCTAATGACTTTCTGCTTGTCTATATTTTCAAACTTTGGTTCAGATATGGCGTCTAATAATGCCTGGGTATAGGGATGTAAAGGATTGGATAATACTGTATCTATTGGACCACTTTCAACTATCTTGCCTGCATACATGACAGAGATCTCATCTCCAATGTATCTTGATGTTGCCAAATCATGGGTGATGTAGAATACCGTTATGTTACGACTAACACTTAATTGCTTTACTATTTGGAGTATTTGAGCCCTAATTGAAACATCAAGCATAGAAACAGGTTCATCAGCTATGATTAATCTAGGTTCAATGACAAGCGATCTAGCAATTGCAACTCTTTGTCTTTCACCCCCAGATAGCATATGAGGATACTTTTCAGCAAATTCTACTGATGGTTTAAGATTTACATCATCTAATACAGCAAGTATTTTATTAGTACGTTCTTCGTTTGAGTAATTTTTATAAAATATATCAATCGGTTCCTTTATGATATCAAAGACTTTCATCAATGGATTCAGTGAACTATACGGATCTTGGTGAATCATCTGAGCGTGTTTGCGATAATTCCAAAGATCTTTACCATTATTGTTGGTGATATTACTCCCATTAAATATAATTGAACCTGAATCCGGATCAATTGCTCGTAGAATTATTCTGGCCAATGTAGATTTCCCTGAACCTGATTCACCCACCAAAACAGAAACACGCCCTTCCGGAATATTTAGGCTGACACCGTCTAATGCCTTCTTGTAATACTTTTTTCTTGGACTCACAAACGAGAGAATACTCTTAGTAACTGGAAAATATTTTTTAACGTCTTGTACTTCTAAAATGTTCTTCAAGAATTAGTGATAATGAAAACAAAATGTAATTTAAACGATTTGTAGAGACAAGTTCAAATCTATGCCGACCTTAGTTGCTAATTTGGAGAAATTCGGACAAAGTCACCATGACCAATATTTGCGTGATCCACTTTCCCATCCTCCATTACTACCTTTCCTCTCACAATTGTCATAACTGGCCATCCCTTGAGTTTCCATCCATCGTAAATAGTATAGTCAGAATGAGAATTTAATATATCTGGAGTTACCGTTTGTTCTTTTACCATATCAACTATCGTTAAATCAGCATCTGACCCTTTCATAATAGTACCTTTCTTGGGAAATAATCCAAAGATCCTCGAAACATTTGCACTACATATTTCGGACAACTTGAGAAGATCGATTTTTTCTTTATTTACTCCTTCACTCAACATTACGGGAAGCATTGTTGCCAGACCTGAAAAGCCCGATGGTGCGTTCCAGAAATTCCCTTCGGCTTTCTTCAACTTCAAATCATTGGCAACGTGATCTGTTCCAATAGTATCAATAAATCCAGTTCTTAATGCATGCCACAACTTTTCTATATTATCTTTTGGTCTCAAAGGTGGGACTACCTTGCCCTTGATATCATCAAAATCTGTACTGTGTGTTAAATAATGAGGACACGTTTCAATCCAAATTCTGAGATCCCGGTACAATCTTTTATATTTGAGAATTTCATCCAGAGCTTCTGACGAACCAATATGAACAAAATATAAGTTTGGCTTGTAATTTAAGGCAATATTCATTATTTTTCTTATTGAGTTTACTTCAGATACTTCTGGTCTTAATGATGACCATAGTTCAAGGATTTTCGAATTGACATGTTCATTCTTTTTGCGGATTTCTTGTATATTTTTAGAACATAGTTCATGATCTTCTGCGTGGACCAGCACAACTGAGTTCAAAGATGCCACATTCTTTATAATCTCGGTGAGCAGATAGTCTGTCATGTTTACCTCGATTTCATTTAGTGAAGTTGAACCTGGGTCTAGATCTGCAAGAATTCTATTAAGATGGGATCCTAGATTCATATAAATTTTAAAGGAATTAATACCGATACTTTTGAGGTAACTCATGTCACTAGTTTGTTGAGGTTCCAAAATTGAGGCATGTACTGCATAATCGGTAATGTGGGTATTCTTGCTTGCCTCAAGATGTTTGACAATTTTTCTATAACTTCCTTCCAATCTAATCATACGAATTATTGTTGTTACTCCACCAGTAGCGGCAGAACTAGATTCAGTAATGGCAGCATTATCTATCGGGGTATAGACGCCATAATGGACATGGGGGTCAATTACACCTGGTAGAATATACTTATTATCTGCGTTAATAATTCTGTCAGCACTAACATTTTCGATAGTCTTTTCGAGTGCTTTTATCTTTCCATTTTCAATCAGAATATTGGTATTAATAATACCATTAAAGGGAATAACTGCATTTACATTTTTGATAATAATGTCGCAGGTATTATTCAAAATATCCTGAATATGGTTTTATTAATATTAATTTAATCCTTTGTAACCTAGATCATGATCTTAAAGCTCATCTAAAATACTCCATTTACTAAAGTGACTACGAATTGGTTCAATTACTTTATTCAGATAAATAGAAACAGAATCCTTGAGATCTTTGGGGTGGATTTTTTTCTGATTATAGTCATTTTCAAGGTTAATATAGTTATCATACATCATGTTTCCACCATACTTACTTGGCCTTTCAATTTGAAATTCTGAAAAATTGTGGAAAATTACGTACCGGATGATCTCTAATATGGGATTTTTTTCTGATATTCCGATGGGGCAATAAGCCTTTGTTATTTTATTGTTGATTGTACTCTCATCATCATGAATAAGTATCCCACCTAAAGGATTGGTTTTGCTCATTTTACTTGATAATCTTATATCTTCATCATTGCCACCGTCGTCAGACAATTTTGTAGGTTCGTAGAGCCCGGGGAGTAAGTGATGATGAACAGACACAGGTACTTTCCATTTCAGCTTTGGGAAAATTTCTCTTACAAGCATATGGATTTTCCTTTGATCCATTCCTGCGTGTACGATATCCAAATCAAGTGCCTTGATATCTGCTGATTGCATTGAAGGATACATCAATTGGGAGAAATCTAGCTTCTCTTTTTCTGACCTTCCCATAATGGTGAGAGCTCTCAGTGTTCGTGATAATGTCATATGTTTACTAAAGATCATGAAATTCTTCCAATAATCATCGTAATTATCATACAAAGTTGAGCCTAAAATGATATTTACGCCAGGACAGAAAAATTTGAATGCCTCCTCATAGTATTTTGAAACTTGAATTATTTTTTGCCAATCATTGTCTAACTTATTATTTATGTACGTATGCCAATCCGCAAGAAATACATTACTTTGAACTCCAGCATCAATGAAGTCATTTATCTTATAACCTGTTAAAATTAGGCTTCCCAAATGAAGTTTTCCAGAAATTTCTAAACCTATGTAATGGCGAGGCTTGGCATTAATTTTAAAAATTTCTCTTAATTCTTGTAACTCAACAACCTCTTCAGTAGGTTCTCGTAACACAAGACCAATTTTGCTTTCGACATCCATGAACTAGGTTAAAATGAAGGCGGGAATTATTATTTTTACCTAAACAGATACAGCTGTCACTTGGAAAAGTGTCTCAATATTAATATGTAATAGGAGTTAATTTATAAAAATGAACATCAAGGATCTATTTGGTGGGGAAATAGTTGGTACGGGGTCCGATTTTATAGTGATTCATAAAGGTAAAAACAGGATATTGTTACAATTCAGCTCTCACAAGATAACAAAACTGAAAAATGAGGCAACTCCTTACGGTTCTTCATTTTAGCGAAGGTTCATCCATTTTCATACTAAACAGTCTGATTTTGATAAAAAGTTAAATTTAGTAACGTACAAAGTTGGTCAATTGACATCAAAAGTTACAACTGAAGTCTTAGAGAAAGGAACACGTCAGACTAAAACTATCTTACAAATACCTCAAAAACACAAATCAAAAATATCCTACAATAAAAAAGCAGAATCTGAATTTTTTGTAGATAATTCTGCCTTGGCAGGCTTTACTGGAGAACGGATTCTCTATATGTCAGTAAGAGAGTTGATTGAAAATTCATTAGATTCCTGCGAAATAAATCATATACTTCCGGTTATTCATTTAAGTCTTAAACCACTAGATCCACTCAATGATTTATGGACTATATCGTGTAAGGATAATGGCATTGGGATACCATCGGAAAAAGTGCCAGTTGCCGTCTGCTCGTTCTTAACTTCTGGAAAGTACGTTGAAAAACAACAAAGGGGTCTTTTTGGAGTTGGATTGAAGATGATAGCTGCATTTTCAACAAAAGATACTGATCATCCTTTGAAAGTATGGTCCAAGTCTGAAGAAGAGTCAGAATTCTACTTTGATCTCAGAACGGATATAGGGACAAATAAACCAATCACTCTCTTTAAGAAGATTGTCAAAAATGATGAATCACAAATAGAAGGCAATTCGGGTTTCAAAGTTCAAGCAATTTTGCGTGCAAAATTATCTCCTGTAACTAAGAACAAGATCTATGATTATATTAGTCAAACAAGTATTGTCAATCCATATGCGATCATTGTTTTTGAAACAGATGAAGGTAAGGTAACGTTTAAGAGAAGAACAGAGACAATACCAAATCCTTCATTGGAAGTGCTACCTCATCCCTCTGATATGGATCTTAAAACTCTAAAGAAGGCAATTCTTAATTTCATGAATCAAAAAACAACTCTGCAGGGTATACTTTCAACCTCATTCCAAAAAATGTCAAATGACAAGGCCAAAGATATTATTAATAGGGCAGGATTGGCAGCAAAACCTGCAGACCAATATGATGAACACGAGTTGATTAAAGTTGTAAATATCTGCAAACACACAAAATTTCAGTCTCCAAATACAGACCATTTGAGTCCTATAGGGGAAAAAATTCTAACCGCCGGAATGACATCTGAATATGCAATTATTCAAAATAAGGTTACGACTAATTCAGGAAGTCAGACACATTTAACAGCCAAGATATTAAAACCTGCGTTGACAGCATATTCTTCAAGAATTTGCGTTGTGAATAATAGGCCAACGATAGTAGAATGTGGTATTGCTTATGGAGGCGATATTCCCTCATTCAAACTCTATAGATTTGCCAATAAAATCCCACTACTGTACGATGAAGGTTCTGATGTTGCACGCGAAGTGATTTCTGAAGTGGGAATAAATAAAATGGGGATTTCAAAGAAAGAAGTAAAGGAACAATTTTCTGATGTAGAAACAAGATCAGATAGGACCGTAGAATATTTACCAATTCACATTTTCTTTCACATATGCTCCACAAAAATACCCTATAAGACTGCAGGAAAGGAGAGTATTGCCTCAGAAGGTGATCTCAAAAAATATATGAAATCATGCCTCTCGGATCTTTACAGAAAAGTCAGTGCCCAGATAAGACGTGAGCTAAAGATAAAGGAAGACGAGAATAAATTAAGGCTCTATAAACACTATATCCCTTTCATTGTAAGCGCAATATCAGAATCAATCAAGATTGATACAAAAAAACTTTCCAAGGCATTTCAAATCATGGCGGAAAAGTATGTTAGTGGGGAATTATCAAATATTACTAAACAAATCCTTCCG
>JAICFW010000145.1 GCA_025923455.1 Nitrososphaeraceae archaeon
CTAACTGACTCCAACTTAACTGATTCCAACAACATAACTGATTCCAACTTTACCAATCCCATCCTAACTGACTCCAACAACATAACTGATTCCAACTTAACTGATTCCAACAACATAACTGATTCCAACTTTACCAATCCCATCCTAACTGATTCCAACAACATAACTGATTCCAACTTAACTGACTCCAACTTAACTGATTCCAACAACATAACTGATTCCAACTTAACTGATTCCAACTTTACCAATCCCATCCTAACTGACTCCAACAACATAACTGATTCCAAGGATAATTTCAATGATAAGGCATTCTATGTTCTAATCAAGAGTGTAAATAATAAAACACACTTTGTTCCAGATAAGGTAACCCTCACTGAGGGTGATAAGGTTATTTGGCTCAACCATGACAATTCACAACATAGGATAACAGTAGGCTCAGATTCTAGATCCGGATATCAATTAACAAACTCACTTATCCTTCCAAACGGAACAATCGAGCATCAATTTCAATTGAGAGGAACATATTATTCAGTTTTAGACGATCTTGAATCCAAGGGCACTGTCACAATTCTAGCCAAGAGTGATGAAGATAATGCGGTTTCTATACCTTTAGAGGACTAGATTCCAAAAAACAAGCAAATAAGAAAATGTCTTGAAGCGTCCAGATAATTGATACATTCTTAACAAGATACGTGGAAATTATTCCGTTATTAATTAATCGCAAAACGCGGGATGAGATTAAGCCTCAAACTGACTGCAGGGCTGCTGGTGGACTACTGATGAATCTTGACGTTATGTAATACTCTTATAAAAGACTTTTGTTCATGGATATTCGTAATATATTTTAGTGAGTAAAGGTCAAAAGTACGAGATGAATCCGAGCAAACTGTTATTTGCAAGCATACTAGGATTAGCTATCTCGCTATCTGTTTTGCTTACTGTATCACTCGTTGATCAGATACATGCAGCAAAATATCCATACGACGCGGCATTGAGCGGACAGAATGAGGTACCTCCTGTAGAGACTGACGCAACTGGAGAAGCTGAGTTTACACAAGTGAAAAACGACACTATCAAGTATAAGGTCCAAGTCAATTCCACTGGAGGGTTTAATGCTTCAGCAGCACACATCCATATGGGCAAGGAAGGAGAAAACGGTCAAGTAGTTATAGACCTTCTCAACACTCCGACTAGCAAAGACAAAGTTACTACATATGGAATAATATTCAGAGGTAACTTGACTGACTCTGGTCTCAAGGGTCCAATGCAAGGCAAGACTTTAGGCGACTTGGCTGCCGCGATGGACTCTGGTGATGTTTACGTAAACGTGCATACTCCAGAACATCCTGATGGAGAAGTTAGAGGCCAGATAGTAAATACCGACAAGCCTGAAGCAGCAGAATCTACCAACTCTACTGAAGTGGGATTCTCTACTTTAACTGAGTAGTAGACTAACATCCCATCCATTTCTAATTTTTTTAGAAATCAAATATTTTTCTTGTTTAGTATCTCATGATTGTTGTTGCGACATTACGGTTTATTTTAAAAACCTAGAGAAAAATTGGCAAAATTAACATTGAAATGTATCTTTTGATACGCTTATTATGTGATTAAATTATTTCATTCAAATGTTCAATCCATTGCACAGGCGGATATAGTAGTATTAGGCATTCCTGATGAATCAAGGTCACATGCAAAAAGAAAGGGGGCTAGCAAGGGACCCGACAGTTTAAGGCGTGCATCGAATTATTATGAATTTTTTGAGAGAGATGGAAAAAGAATTCCCATTTGTCCAATGTCAGGAACACTTGAAAATAAAAAAATCATCGATGTAGGAAACCTATCAAGAGATGATCTCTATAAAATGGTATTTGATATAGTTTCAACCAAAAAAATTCCCATAACTATTGGCGGAGATCATTCCATTACAACCATAATCCTCAAGGCAATAAACGATAGCTTTGAAGGAGAAAAAGTATCGCTTCTTTACTTTGATGCTCACCCTGATTTTGTTTCATCCACTAGGAACTATTATGGTTCGGTTATTACTGACTCGTCAAGTTATATCAATTTTAACAAAAGTATGCTGATTGGTACTAGGGCTGCAGAGATGGAAGAGTTAGATAATGCTACAGGAAAAAAATTGGAGATAATGACTCCTATCGATATAATCGAATCAGGTATCAACGCTACTATCAAAAGGATCATAGCAAAATGCAGAGCAAGAAAAGTATACTTGTCCATTGATTTAGATTGTATGGACCCTGGAGTGGCTCCTGGTGTATCTGTGCCAGCTCCCGGAGGATTATTTCCTCTAGACATGATTTATATGATAAAAAAAATAAGTGAAAATCTACACATTGTAGGAATGGATATAGTAGAATTGTGTCCTGACTATGATCTAAATCAGAATACCGCAAATCATGCAGCAAGAATCCTTATGGAGACAATTGCCTCTTTAAGATTAAAGAGAGCAAGACATATTTAGAGACCTACTTTTTCATTGAGAAATAAAATAAAAATCCCCGAATAGTAACAAAAAGGTGTTCAACAGTTTTCCCTTCACAAAAATGGGCATTAAATTTTGAATCCAATTATTTTATTGCAGTGTCTCTATCTATAACCTCTTTTGTCGTCTCTGGTTTTCCAAATTGTTCGGCAATATTTTTGTAGGTATCTATTTCGTGTTTTGATAACGGACGGATCTTCTTCATAGCTTCTTCAAAATTTTTCATATGTACTTTTATTTCGTTTTTTGCAGATTCGGCCTTTTTTGGATCTTTATATTTGTCAATGTGTTCTCTTAGGGCAAGCATGACCGCGGCCGATGCAAGCGCTGCAATGTCAGCACCTGTGTATCCTTCTGTTTGATTTGCTACAGTTTCTATATTGACGTCATCCGCCAAGGGTTTTTTTGATGTATGTATCTTTAGTATTTGCATTCTTGCTTCTTTGTCTGGCGGTGGCACATACAACAATCTATCAAATCTTCCGGGCCGCAATAGCGCAGCATCTATTATGTCAGGCCTGTTGGTAGCGGCAATGATGATTACATTGGATAACACTTCAAGACCGTCCATCTCAGTAAGCAATTGACTTATTACTCTCTCAGTCACATGAGAATCACTTCCAAGAGAACCTCTAGTTGGGGCTATGGCGTCAATTTCATCAAAAAACACGATGCAAGGAGCCGCTTGTCTTGCTTTCCTAAAGACTTCCCGAACTCCCTTTTCTGATTCCCCAACCCATTTTGAAAGTAGTTCTGGGCCTTTTATGCTAATGAAATTTGCCTCACTTTCATGAGCAGCTGCTTTTGCCATCAAGGTCTTTCCGGTACCAGGAGGCCCATACATGAGAATTCCTTTCGGAGGAGTCGCATCAGAGTGAATAAATAATTCATGATACTTCAGCGGCCATTCCACTGCTTCTTGCAGTTCCTGTTTTACATCTTTAAGACCTCCGATATCTTCCCAATTCACGTCAGGAACCTCCACGAAAACTTCACGTAATGCAGATGGTTCTATTTCCTTTATTACGCTCAGAAAATCGTCCATAGTGACTATGATTTTCTTGAGAATTTCAGATGGAATGTTCTCTGTAGTAAGATCAATTTCAGGGAGTACTTTTCTGAGTGCCCTTATTCCCGCTTCTTTTGCTACAGATTGCAAGTCGGCCCCAACAAAGCCATGGGACATGTTAGCTATCACTCCCAGGTCTACATCTTTTTCCAATGGCATTCCCCTAGTGTGAATCTGCAAAATTTCCAATCTGCCATCCCTGTCAGGTACACCAATCTCCATTTCTCTGTCAAATCTACCAGGTCTCCTAAGTGCAGGATCGATTGCGTTTATTCTGTTAGTGGCACCAATTACAACTACCTTACCCCTTGACGACATCCCATCCATTAATGATAAAAGTTGAGCGACAACTCTTCTTTCTACTTCACCTGAAACCTCTTCTCTTTTGGGAGCAATTGAATCAATTTCATCGATAAAAATAATCGCAGGTGCATTTTCCTCAGCCTTTTTGAAAATTTCGCGGAGTCTCTCTTCTGACTCTCCATAGAACTTGCTCATTATTTCAGGGCCACCAATAGTGTAAAAGTTTGCATTAGTTTCATGTGCTACAGCCTTTGCCAGTAGCGTCTTACCGGTTCCAGGCGGCCCATGCAATAGAACTCCTTTTGGCGCTTCAACACCTAGTCTCTTAAAAAGCTCAGGATGTCTCAGAGGTAATTCTATCATTTCTCTTAAACGTGATACTTCATTTTTGATGCCGCCAATGTCTTCATATGAAATTGAAGAAGTACCGTCCCCCTTTGCAACCTGGATAGCTTTATCGCTTTCTTCAGAGACAGTGACTTCAGTAGAATCCTCCATTAAAACAGGGCCGGAGGGATTGGTAGAGATGACTACGAGATCTACTCTTTGACCCATAATCGACAAAGGAAAAATGTCGCCAGTACTTAACAGACTCCCTAAAAGATACTCCTGTAGGTAACCTTCTGCCCCCACAATTCTTAGAGGCTCTGTTGGTGCCAACGTAACCTTTTCTGCGCTCCTTGATTGGACTTTCCTTATTTCGACTGAATCATTAATTCCCACATCAAGCCTATTACGCAGATAACCGTCTATTCTCACAAGACCTTTTCCAATGTCATTTTCTCTTGCAGGCCAACACAGAACATTTGTTTTCTTGCCCAATGAAGAAATTTCCAGCGCGTCTCCTGCAGACAAATTCAGTTGTCTTGCAATTTTGGGGTCTATCCTAGCAATTTTCCTTCCGACATCGGATTGCTCAGCCTCAGCAACCTTTAAACTAGTTCCAACATCATTATTGTTTAAATTTTTTCGATTACTCAAATAAGTTCATCACCTAATACGCAGACCTGGTATTTAAAAATCACATATCCTTGACAAAATTCCAATATAAAGTTGATGGTACAAGAGATTATGTGTGTTTTGGATTCGACTATTGTAGGATTAGAGATTATAAATAGTTCGGACATGAATCACTTCATAACTAGATCAATAAATGATAGTAATTTTGACGTTATATATAATGGGTAACGTTTACATTATACTTTTCAATGCGCCCGCTTTTTCAAATAAGAATCTGAAAAAATGCTCCGCTTACACTCCAACATTTCAGATATCATTACTCAATAATGTCTATAATTTCGATATCGTAGATAAAACTGAGCTTCTTGTAAATGTAAAGGCATGTTACTTTATCAAATTTATAATCTTGGTAAACGATACATTCTGTGGGATCATTAATTTTTCTGCCACATAATGCACATCTCACCATATCTATATTTTATCTAAATCATATAAAAGACTTATATCTCTAATGCTCGCCTGTGTATATTGATATCATACAATATATTTAAGCTGCTGGATCTATTTACTTCGTAATTGTCTCAAAGAAAATTGGAAAGAAGAATTGTACTCATGATTTCTGCTATAGTGCAGCAGGAGTAATTTTTTCAATTCTTACTTATCAATATTACATGAGAAACTCTTCGGATATTCAACATATTGCTGTGGAACATATTCAAAGTACAACGCTAGTCAAGGTTACGGATCTTGCTCAGATACTTAAGAATAAGCTCGATTTGGTAACCATAAACCTCGAAATGCTTTCCTCTTCTCGAGAATTAATTGACCAACGTTTGGAGTCAGGGAAGGTTTTATTGAATTCAGCTCAGAAAACAACCACTACCTTTGTGGATTTTTACAGTTTGGTACACAGCAATGGAACGCGTATTTGGTCAAGCTCAAATGTGAATGATACCTCGGATGAGAAAATTAAGAATTTTCCATAGCAGCTCAGGCATACTTTGAGAAATAAAGGATGCACAGGTTCCTGCATACAGTAATACAATAAAGCTGACTGATGATCAATCAGGAATTTTGATTCTATATCCGATCATTGATACTCAGAATCGTACAACTGCTCAAAACAACACTAACCAATTTAAAGGCGCCATTTTAGCTGGTATCAGCTCTAAAACACTAGATAGTTTTCTT
>JAICFW010000146.1 GCA_025923455.1 Nitrososphaeraceae archaeon
TCTGATTCGGCTGAAAGCTTCATAAAAGAGTCTAAAATCATTTTTAGTTAAGTGGAACTTCGTCAACCTGTCGTAGTTGTATTGGGTCATGTAGATTCTGGTAAGACGTCATTACTGGATAAAATTCGTGGAACTGCCGTACAATCCAGAGAAGTCGGAGGAATAACCCAGCATATTGGTGCAAGTTATTTTCCAATTGAAACGATAAAAAAAATAACAGGGAAATTATTTGACAACCTATCAAAGTCAGAAAATCCCGTACCCGGTTTACTTGTAATTGATACTCCTGGTCATGAAGTGTTTGCAAATCTTCGGATGAGGGGTGGTTCGGCTGCAGATATTGCAATAGTTGTAGTTGACGTTAACAAAGGACTTGAGGCCCAAACAATTGAAAGCCTAGATATTTTAAAAAATAAAAAAGTACCTTTTGTAATTGCCCTTAACAAAATAGACCAGATATCGGGATGGAAAAAGAATAACGCGATTTTGATGGCAGAACAACTGAAATTACAAGATCCATCAATATTGACCTTCCTGGATGAAAAAATCTACACGGTTGTAGGAGCTCTGTCTAGACTAGGGTATATCTCTGAGGCATTTTGGCGTGTCAAAGATTTTACTAAAGAGCTGGCAATTGTTCCTGTAAGCGCTTCAACAGGAACGGGTATACCAGAACTCTTGGCCGTGCTTGTTGGATTGACCCAGCAATACTTATCCAAGAGTTTAGAACGACATGAAACTGAAACAAAAGGGATCGTCTTAGAAGTTAATGATGAAATTGGATTAGGACCGTCTGCAAATATTATCCTGCTAGATGGCACTCTAAAACAGGGAGATAAAATTGTAGTTGGTAAAAGGGATAGTGTTACCACTACCAAGATCAAGGCCTTATTGTTACCGAAACCACTTGATGAAATGAGAGATCCGAGGGATAAATTCAGACATGTGGATAAGGTGATTGCAGCTGCTGGACTAAAAATAACATCTCCAGATCTTGAAGGTGTACTTGCTGGAAGTCCGCTATATGTTGTGAGAAACCAACATGATGAAGAAAAACTAAAGGCAAGTGTTGATTCTGAGATAAGATCGGCAATAATACAGACTGAGTCAAACGGTGTAATACTACGATGTGATACAATAGGATCGATAGAGGCAATTACAGAGCTTTTGAAAAAAGAAAATATTGCAATTAGAGCTGCGGATTTAGGCAATATTACACGTAGAGATATTCTTTCTGCTTCTGCGGTTAGAGAAAAAGATCGTTACCTTGGCGTAGTACTTGGATTCAATGTAAAGATTCTAGAGGATGCTGAGAAGGAGGCCTTTGAAAGGAAAATAAAAATTTTCAACGAAAAAATAATCTATAATCTGGTCAGGAGCTATTCTGAATGGGTAGATTATGAAAAGCTTCATGCAGATTCAATTATGTTTAATGAAATACCCCCGATTTGCAAATTTCAATTCATGAAAGGTTATGTTTTTAGAAGAAACAGTCCTGCAGTATTTGGAGCCGAGATCCTAGTCGGCAAATTGAAACAAAAAGTCTCAGTTATTGGTGAAGATGGCAAGAAAATTGGTGTCGTACATCAAATACAAAATGAAGGTAAAAACCTGGATGTTGCTGATAAAGGAATGCAGGTAGCGCTTTCCATTAAGGGACCAACTATTGGCAGACAGATAAATGAAGGTGATATTTTTTACACTGATCTCAATAGTAGAGAAGCCAGACTACTGCTTGAAAGATTCCCGGATAGATTAAGTGAGGAAGAGCAGGGGATATTTGATTTCATCCTATCAAAAAAACGTCAAGCCGATGCTGCGTTTGGATATCTTTGAAAAATATTAAGAAATAAAATATTGTTACTGATATTTTTCTAGTAAGCCTTCTAGCCCCTTTTCGCCAACTGCGCCGACTGCTTTTTCGACTAATTTTCCATTCATAAAGACAATGAATGTAGGAATTGCATAGACGTCAAACCTCATTGCTACGCCCTGGTTGTCATCAACATTCAGTCTTCCAAAAACAACTTTCTCCTCATACTTTTTGGCAAGTTTGTCAAATATTGGAAGCATGAATTGACATGGTCCACACCATGTTGCCCAAAAATCTACCAGTACGGGTTTGTTGCCTGCTATTACTTCGTCAAAGTTTTTTTCGGATAATTCAACAAGCGTAGGCTTAGAATCAGAACTCATTGTTACAATTTATCCTCTTAATTGATATTTAAATCTTGTAAGGCAATATCAAAATTTCTGACATTTGATAGATGTTCGTTATTCAAAATATTGTACCCGGAATTTTATGTCTTTTTGCTTTGCTACAAATCAAGTATAAACCTAACTTTATTCAAACCTCTTTCTTGTAAAATTTCCATTTCATGGTATGTAATACCCTTTATTTCAGTCTTATAGCCGTGCTTTGAAATATCTATTGTCTCGGTCATTGCGTACCCCGTCATTTGATATTTCGAACCAAGTTTGGAAATTTTCAAGTTAAAGTTGGATGCCACTTTGTTGTCTATTGCAATAAGCAGGATTATCCTATCTAACCAGTTGAACAATAATTCCGAGTAATCATGCCCCTCCACTTCAAATTCAAACTTGCTTTTCGGCTGGATATCATTAAGTTCAAACATGACATTGATCGTTCCTATGGCTGCAAACGAAAATGCTTCTTCCATACTTTCACCATACGCCTCAATATAGGCATCTGTAACGTGGTCAAGATACTTGTACCCTCCAGCCAATAATGTGTGTTTTTCATCTGCTTTATTATAACTAATCGCAAAATCTAAATGATGACGCACGATCCTCTTCATTGTGAAGTTAGACCTTCCCAGGGGAATGAGAGATTTACAATATGAGGAATTAGGAGATATATCTCATATTAGAGACAAATTTGTAGAGACCGCTGAAGTCTTTGATTTTAAGCAAATAGAGCCTTCGACGCTGGAATTATTATCCACTATTGAAGCTAAAAGCGGGCCATCAATAATAGATGAAACTTATAGTTTTACTGATAAAGGAGGACGAAATGTTGCACTACGTTTTGACCTTACCATAGGACTATCAAGGTTTGTTTCCATGCGTAGAGACTTAAAACTCCCAGCTAAATTATCATCATTTGGCGGTGTCTGGCGTTATGATGAACCACAATTAGGAAGATACAGATATTTTCATCAATGGGATATCGAAATATTTGGCTCTCCGGAAGTAGATGCAGATGCAGAAATAATAGAATTTGTTTCGTTCTTTTTGAAAAGATTGGGAATTGATTTTGTTATTGCAATAAATCATAGATCCATCCTGGAAGAATACTTGACAAAAACGCTTGGAATTACAGATAGTAATACGGTAAGCGAAATGATGAGGGCGATAGATAAACTTACCAAAAAGAGCACCCAACAAATAGTTGATGAGTACAAGGAAAAACTCAACAAGAACAGTTTGCGAAAACTAATTGATTTTGTTTCATTCAGCGGCGAACCCGATAAAATACTAAGAGACAGTAAAATAGGCGAGTTTGAGTCGTCCAAAATCCTCGTGCAACTGGTAGATTCCTTGAAATCAAGACAGGTAAGCAACCTAATGATAGATTTCAAGATTGTCAGAGGACTTGATTATTATTCTGGCATCGTATTTGAGGCAAAAGATCAAACATCTCAGATAGGATCACTTGTCGGTGGAGGCAGATATGATAGATTGACAGAAGCTTTTGGTAGAAAGGATTTGTTCGCAACGGGTGCCGCTGGTGGTGTGGAAAGGATAATTACAGCGATCAAAGACAAATCAATCAAAAAAGTCGAGATGCCGCTTTTTTATGTCGCTTACAACTCCAGACAGGAAAAGACACACGCAATTGAATTAGTTTCAAAATTAAGAAATCTTGGGTATTCTACTGATTATGATATCAATGGAAGAACTATAAGCAAACAGTTTCATGAAGCAGCACTCAAAAAGGCGGTCGCCATAATTATATTAAATCTTGACGAATATAAAAAAGGCATCGTTACCGTAAAAACAGAATCAAAAGAACAGAAACAAAACATTAATGAAATTGACAAATATTTAGACCAATTAATTTAGATTAGAAATAGTTTTAGAAATAA
>JAICFW010000147.1 GCA_025923455.1 Nitrososphaeraceae archaeon
CGACGAAGTTCCTTCAACACAATCTACTGCTACTGGTTTGGCCAAGTTCCAGACTGATCAAAATGGTACACAAGTATCATATTGGCTTAACATTACCGGCTTGAATGAAATAACGGGAGCACATATACACAATGGAAGCGCAGGACAAAACGGAGATGTCGTAGTTACTTTGTCAGGACCAGAATCTACCCAAAATACCGAAAACGCAGTCATATCCTTGAAAGGAAATATAACAAATGATAAACTACAAGGGCCTCTAGCGGGTAAAGAACTCTCAGAACTAGTGGGTTTGATGAGCGACGGAACTGTGTACGTAAATGTTCACACAGGTGAATTTAAAGACGGGGCAATCCGAGGGCAAATAGCATCAGGATTACCTCCAACGGAAATTAATGTTACTTCAGTAGTACCAAATGCAACTTTGGGTCAGTGATTAAGACAAGCGGATTACTACACCCCATTATTTTTTTAAGATTGTTTAAAACTCTAATCCTTATGATAATAACATCCAAACAACTAGGTATTGTTCAATGATTTTAAATTTTCATATGATTCCCTAAGTTTTAGATATAGGTCTTTTACTGCAGGTTCCAACAATGCATAAGATAGGTAGAAATCTTCAGCTTCTCGCAAGTATCTCTTAATTTTGTTATTCACTAGATTTCCATCTAATTTTGGCATATTGCTAATGAATTTCATATTATTTTCTCTATCTACCAATTTAATGACTTTCATATCATAGTCAGCAGAGCTCAATCCTTTGCAGTAATCATGAAATCTAGCCAATTGCCTTTCCTCATCATTATCACCAGGGTAGTTTTCAAGAGGTTTTATCTTTAGACCCATACAAATCTCGTAGACCCTAATACCAAATCTATACTTGAGATAAGCATCAAAACCGTATTCTTTTGTCTTGTACAGATCAAGTATTCTGTCGTTGTCCTCCATCACATCATGCAATATCGATGAGACTATTTCAACACTAGTAATATTACGATTTACTGTGAGATAGTGTTTGACTATATCCCTTGTAACAGGCCATATATGAGTTTCAAGAAACGGTGACTGATTGTCTTCCCTTTTAATGCCATTATGAATCTCGGTCGATACATCCATAGCTGTGATAATATAATCATCAATCCTTATTCCATTTTGCGTAAGGAAATTCTCTAGCTCTTCCCTCCTCAGAAAATCCTGATTCTTCATATTTATAATTGAAACTTGCACAACAAAAGGGTTTCTTCGAGAAAATTAAAGAATTTACTTGTATACATAATATAATATTAGTTATTATGGTAGTAATTAGCGGCTTTTGCGTCATAATCTTTTCTTAAATCAGTCATCTATTTCTTATTCATAGCATCAATTGCCCTCTTTTTTTCCTCATTTAGTTCATCAAGTGAAACACTATTTGCCAAAATAATAGTCGCACCTTCATCGATTTCGCCCTCTGTAAATATGGCTGCATATTCAGTTGAAGATAAAACTTTGATTATAGAATCGTCCTTGGGTAGCTTTAATTCTAACTCCCTTAAGGGTATGACAGACCCATAATTATCAATATCAAGTTCAACAACTTTTATTTTGCTTCCTTCAATTATCTTGTCTACCTTTACTAACAAGACGTATTGTCCACCGAAGTATTATACATCACCCAGCTACTTAGGTATTTAGGCTACTTGGCTTCCAAATCAAACAGAAAGTGTTCAAAAGAGCTAATTCATAATACATTCCGACTTGATCAAATGCTTTTTTTTGAAATAGTTCTAATATTGTAATTTGGTAACTAGTATGTTCAGGAATCAGTTTTTCAATTAAACACAAGTTCTCTTTTTTTAATAAAAAATTCTTATGGATAATCTTATTAATGATATTTGTTCTATATGATCTAATGATTAATAAGATACGTGAGCAGAATATCGTGCTTCTACTCCCCATGATAGTAACTTTAAACACTGTATTTGTTTCTGGATTTATTGATCTTGACGCTAGCGGGTTGTTTATATCAAATTCTGTTAATCTTCGTGAAGCTGGAAAGACAAAATCATCAGGATTACCCACTAGTCATTGGTGCAGAAAATGTTCATCTGACTCATTTTCTCTGGAAGATACAGTTCAAGTTACACCTGAATCTAGTAAACCAACATTATGTGAAATATATGTATGTGACGACTGCGGCCAGAAAATTGAATATTGGAAATATTACGAAGGAACCCAGCCTACCTGAATTTTTTTTTGGTCTACTTGTATTGCCGGAATTGTCATTTGAATTGTAAATTGTCTATCATGGATAATACATTGATATCATCTGGTAATTACAAAATTTAGAATAACTAATAAATTTCCTGCTATCCAGATATAATATTGTACTTGTGATAGTTGGTAGAAATTTAATCGGTGCTTTAGGTCAACTATTGTATCATTTAATTGCTTTTTAACCAACTATCTACATCATTTAATTTCTAGTTCTGAGCACAAATTAATGGCCATGGCTCATACCTCAAGTCAATACGAAACAATATAGAAAATAGAAACTCAAACGTATTTTAATTTCATAAACTCGATTGATTCTGAAGACACAAAGAAGACATACCGATTTTGTATTTCAAAATTTTTAAATTACTATAAATTGGATTTGATATCATTCTTAAGATTACCACAAGAGGACATAGTGAATCTAGTAACAAAATATTTGGTTTTTCAAAAAAAGTCGAGACCTACAAGAATCTGATACTATCCTCAATAAAGCACTCTTATGAAATGAATGACGTTATACTAAATTGGAAAAAATTAAAAAGATTTACCAATCCAGCAAAATCAGGTAATGAAATTAATGGAAGAAAAAGACATGGCAAGAAGATAACACATGATTCTTATTTAATAGTAAAAAAATTCAATCTTAATCTCAACGAGGGAATCAAAGGACGACAGTTCAGTAAGGATCCGTTACAGGCGTTACTAGATGACAATATTAGAAACTGTGGAATCAGAGAAATCAATCATTTCAACCAGTTCAAAAGAAAAGAAGTTCCAAGGTTACATGGATTTAGAAAGTTCTTTACTAAGCAACTCGTGGATTCAAAAAGCATATTAAAGAAAAAAAATTGCAGGCATAGTTCGATAGATCTCCTTAGAGAATATGAAAAATTGACAGCTGTTTAGGTGTATTTTATAACCTCTGTCGATCATCGACAAGTTGACTTGAATCTATGTTTCCCAAGGAGTGGATCGTTGTTCGTTACTTTGTAACATTTGCCAGCGGATTTGACAAATTATCTAGAGGATTTGAAAGATTTGCCAGGGGGTTCTTTTCCATTTTTAATACCGGGTTTTCCAAATTTCGTATCGAATTATTCTG
>JAICFW010000148.1 GCA_025923455.1 Nitrososphaeraceae archaeon
ATTATTGAAATGCCTAGAACTAAATTGAGAATGATGGGAATTATAGCGGCTAAACCTACTATTGGGAGCCATTTCCTTATCGAAGAAATTTTCAAGTTTGATTGTTGTTTATGTCGGTCTATTTATTATCTTTTAATCCTCTTGACAAGGATAACACTTGATTTAGATGGCATTTGCATGCTTGATTCTGATATTATTAGCCACATTTTACATTAGATGTAAAAGTTCCCTTGTTTCCATTGTCAGCTACTAATTTTACTGTTCCAGCTCCACAATGTCCTGATAGTTTAATGTCAGATGGAGTTTCATTGTCACATATATTATCAAAGGCTTCAAATCCCTTTAAAGAAAAGCTCTCTGACGAAGCTTGAATACTTGTAATGATACCGCCCGTTGAACCAAATTTTTCGTGATCAATATTCCATTCGGCAAAGGACGTTCCCTTATCAGAGGACACGATGAAATTTATCCTCACGTTTTTGATTTCTTCACCGCCTTGACAGGATACATTTCCTTTTCCTACACTTTTTAATTCAATATCTTCTGCATATGATATCTGAATAATAACGGGTGAACAAAAGAGCAGACTGAGTGTTGCTACAATCATACCGATCTTTATTCCATTTGACTTTTCCATCGGATTTAATTATAGGATTATATCTTTTAAGGACTAGGTAAGATAATTCAGAATCATGTTATATTGTCTTTTACTAATATTTAGATCCTATTTTCTCATTTTAAAATAATCAATTTTTTTTAAATTACGATTAGAGATCTGCCCATACGGTTTGCCAACCTTGATCTTTACTTAAATTTTCAGACATGGTATTTACTTGACTACAAATCTAACAACACTCAAAATTGCTGCCGTGTTATTTGGTAACTATTGTGGAAATAGGGTTTTCTTTTATTGTTAGTATTATAGTTGAAATTCCTCATGCGGAATGTCAAAATACTCAATTCATTAGTTGCCTGTTTATACTAGTCGTAGAATTTTGAAAATGATTAACATATTTATATCAAAGAATATCTTTGATTATTTGTGTTTGGGCAAAATGCATATTTTTTTGCATTGGTTTTGTCAATTATTTTGATATTTTCGTCATTTAATTATCCTTTCCTGAATACTCCAGTGTCTGGCCAGACTCCTGGAACTCCCATCTCTCAAGAACAGTATGACAAGATCAAGAATTGTACCACTGAATTGAGTAAAAAACCCACGCCAGTCGAATACCTTACTTACTTTAATTGCGGTCATGTCTCAAAGGATGATAGTGGAAGGACCATAAGACAATTTACCCTGATAGTTGAGGAAAATCAAAAGATACCTGTGACATACGAAGGTCATATACTAGACGCGTGGACCTTTAATGGTACGATACCAGGACCTACTATTAGGGTCACGGAAGGCGATCTTGTCCGCATTAGAGTCATTAATAGCAACGAGAATTCAAATCCACATTCACTTCACACTCATTCTATCCACTATGCCAAGAATGATGGCGTTTCAATGGGTGGATATCCAGGAGGAGCAATTTCACCTGGGAGAAGTTTCACTTATGAATTTGTTGCACAGCCATACGGTGTCTATCCATATCATTGTCATGTAGATCCTATTGCCGATCACATCAATAGAGGATTATACGGAATGATGATTATCGATCCATTAGAACCTCGGCCACAAATGACTGAGATGGCCATGCTACTGAATGGATATGACTTGGATCTGGATTTGGAAGGACCGACGAAGATACCTCCAGCTGCACTTTTCCAAACACTTGAAGATTCTAACATGACAGAAGACATGACTGAAAACGAAACCAGCACCGAGGCAAACACGACATTAGTTTCTTCTTCTGACTTGGAAAGCGCTGACACCGAAGACGATAGTGGAGAAGATGAATCATCAGGAGAAGATGATGGTGGGGCAGATAGAGTCAATGAAATTTACACTGTCAATGGAAAAGCGTTTGACTACATGATGAATCCAATTGTGTTACAGACTGGCAAACCTTATCGCATTTTCCTGGTAAATATGCTTGAATTTGACTTGGTCAATTCATTCCATTTACACGGAGCGATGTTTAATTATTACACTGCCGGCACAGATGAAACTGCAGATTACAACACTGACATTGTAACGCTATCGCAAGGGGACAGAGGCATTATTGAATTTACATACGCTTATCCGGGGACATACATGTTCCACGCCCATCAAACAGAGTTTACGGATTTGGGCTGGATGGGATTATTTGATGTAAGAGGAGATCCGGTTGATCCTCCATTACATGATGCCACATAAATAAGAAGAAATTATTTTTTACAATTATCGTAATTAGTAGTAAGTAGAATGTTGTTTAAGTTGTAGTAAAATGATTCTCCCAAGTGGTACTAACAAGATCGCTAAAACTTTTTGTTGAAAGCTGAGATAACACGTGGATATCTTATGACCCGTTGTGCTCGTGAAAATTTTATTAGAAATAAACTCGTCTGAATAATGCTTTAAACAGAATTAGTTGCCGTCACAATCAGGATCAAATTACTCGACCACAAATGACAAGGACTTTGTTGTTTCAATCCCTGCCTGCGAAGCGCTTGCTAGCACTGAAAATGATCCAGTTATATCCTCGCTGAGTCTGAATGAAGGCGATAGACTTCCATCATTATCAGTATAATCCTTTATGATGTTGCCTGAAGGATCTTTGATAGTTAATCGTAGAAATACCCTGTCTAATGCATTTCCTGTAGCCGGATCTGATGCCGTAAGGGTCACCGTTTGTCTGTCTCCAGCCGAGATGGGATTATGTTCTACACTAAGATCTAGTGTTAATTTATCTGAGTTTAATGTGCCAGTTGTATCAGTCGGTGTTTCTGCGGATGGGGACGTAGTTTGGGCGCCCGAAGTTGAAGTCTTGTCATTCGCAGTTGGTAACGGTAACTGTACATTGCTTGATTGATTAGGCGATGGATTGGGCGATTGACTAGGTGAGGTAGATCCCGTTACATTTACGCTGTACCACTTAGTAACGGTCGGTCCACTAGGTGGAACCAAGCAAGTTATCTTTGACGTCAGGTCATTTAGCCCAGTTTGTATGAGATGGTATTTGGAAGAATATGTGTAACTCCATGTTGAAAAGTCAGTAGTGCCATTTGGACCAGTTGGAGTTGCTAGTTGATAGGGTTTTAGGTTATTCCAATCAACATAAACCTGACATTGTGCCGATGAATTGTCAGAAGAAGTTCCAGTTATGGTAAGTTCACCAACCGGAACTTGTTGATTGCTCACAGGAGATTCTATCTTTATTGAAATTCCATATACACTATCATGTTCAATACTAGTGAAAACCACTATAGCTAAAAGCATTCCAGAAAAGCCAAGAAAAAGCATTCTTTCATGACCCATATACATTGTAATCTATCATATTCCCCTTATTTTTGTTTTTTATTTTTTTTACCTTGATTTAATGGTTAGGATTTGTGCAGTTCTGAATAAATAATTATGATTGACTCTTAAGGAAATGGAATACTTGGTAATTCAAACGGTATGTTATCTCTCATAGGGTTCGATTCAATACAATCGAATTCACATTCGTTATCATTATTTGAATTAACATAGTTTGAATTCACATCGTCTGACCGTATATCAAATGGACCATTGTCTTCTGTCGAAGATAGATTTAGGGCGTTACCTTCATTATCACTACTTCGTGATTTAAACGGATCTGAATTCTCTAGTTGAGATTTTAACACAGTTACGATTTCCTTATTTGAGCTTTGGTTATTGATGAGGCTGGCGATTGTATAGTATCGCTGAATTTGATCGGCATCCGGCCCATTATCTGCAATTATCAAACTGGCGTATACGTTGCCATGAATGGCAGACACTAGAATGATTATGCTACTAATTCCAATAAGGGCAATAGTTCTACCTACCATGACTTAACAGTAATGCAATTTAGCTGTTTGCAAGTATATTTGGATTAGGTAACGAATTGCTGTATGAAAATCAAGGTAAAATCAATAGTACATAATTTAAGGTATAATTTTAGTACGAAGATTACTATAACCAAACATAATTGAGATATCTTCTAGAAAATTGCAACTTAGACTAGAGTACTACCTCATGCTATGATCTAATGACTCTCTCAATTAGTTGCACTCGTCTCAACATAGAAGTTATTATTATACATCTCAGAAATTTGTTTCATTTCTTGAGCATCTAGATATTTTCCGTCTGATATGTGGGAGAACTTTTCAATTTCTTCAACACTTATCATTGTAGGTAAGATAACCGATATTTGTTCATGAGACAGAATAAACTTGATTGCTAGCTCAGTAATGTCCCATCCTTTCTTATCCGAGATTGTCTTCATATTTTCAACCTTTTTTAGCGCCTCAGATATCCACTCCCTTTTCCTGACACTTCTATGATCATTTTTGTCAAATGTAGTTTTTTCATTAACTTTTCCTGTTAATACTCCAGAAGCATCAGGAACACGTGCCATTATTCCAACATTCTTTACTTTACCCGCTTCTAATAAGGCATTTCCTGGATCCTGTTCAAGAATATTAAAAACTGTTTGAACGCTAGTGATATTATGCTCACTAATAGCGTGTAAACCTTCATCCTTCCATCCAATTGCTGGGCCGAGGGCGACACCGTGACTTTTAATCTTTCCTTCGGTAACGAGTGAATCCAAAGACTTGAACAATTCATTGTCTGTA
The DNA here is from genome assembly GCA_025923455.1 of Nitrososphaeraceae archaeon. GTDB lineage: Archaea > Thermoproteota > Nitrososphaeria > Nitrososphaerales > Nitrososphaeraceae > TA-21. The sequence continues at coordinate 4,726 of JAICFW010000148.1, forward strand.
ACTGCCTGCATTTTTGGATTGTGCAAGCTATATACGTCTATATAGTCTGTTTGAAGTCTATCCAAACTCTGACTCAATGCATATTGCAAATACTCAATGTTATGTTTCTGAGGTAACTCATTGTGTCCAATTTGTTCAGCGTTATACATGTCATATCCCCACTTTGTGGAGTAAACTATTTCGTTTCTCATATCCTTAAATGCAATACCTATTAACTTCTCACTTTTTCCTTTGCCGTAGATATCACCGGTATCGTAAAAGTTGATGCCTAAATCATAAGCTCTTTTTAGCATCATAATTGCTTCATGATCCTCGATCTTCTTACCCCACCAATTCAGACCAATAGTCCAGGCGCCAAATCCAATTTCGCTAACTTTAATATCACTTTTGCCTAATCGCCTGTATTTCAATTCCAGATCTCCATAAAATTCTCAAATATTTTTTGAAATTCCTTATCTTTTATCACCGGCTCACTTTGGTCAAACATTTTAGGAACGCTCCCAAATTGATCTCCATATTTTTCAGCTATATCAATGTCAATCCAAGACTTGCATCCTGCCCATTCAGGTTTAACATCTATCGAAATGGGTTGAGGCAGCTTGTAAATCCTGAGCAAGAGTGCATTCATTGGTTTTTTTGGATTATAATTCATTCTCATTTTAACATACTTTTCATTCCATATATGATACTTTTCTAATTTAGGTAGCATCTCATGATCATGAAATTCTTGAATCGCCTCAATTCGTGCCTGGACCAACACAGTGTTTGCTTTATTTTGAATATACTCAGACTTATTTCCTCTTAATAGTAAATTGTAAGTCTGCAAATATTTTGATTGCAAATATTCTTCAGCCTGATGCTCCAGTGTAGGAAATAATAAAAATGATTTTTGTCTTATCTCAAATCCTTTTTTATATTCTAAAATTCCACCTTTCCTCAGCAAGATTGTTTGATTGCCATCTTCCAACGCCTTACATATAATCGACCATTCTTTCAGAGCAAGCATTTATCCCAAACTCTTGATTATATCAAAAATATTCTTATAAATGCAAACTATCATCGGCGTGTCTTTCAGAACATGTCTACTTACTTGTGTTTCACGCAGTTTGATAATCAAATCCTGAAATTCAATGAGATTGTCAGTCTCAAAAGCTAGCATAAAGTCTTGATCACTTATTCCAAATGAATAGGATGTATTCAATCTTATCTGCGGGAATTTTTTCCCAACGTTAATGTGTTCCTTCATCATTTCACTCCTTTTTTCAAAGGGGAGAAGATACCATTCTCTGGACTTTATGAATGGATATACGATATTGTATTTCAAAGGTTCGTCGTTTTTCATGAAACTGGGTGTAACTTGATTTGAATATACTGAAGGACGTGATGTCGATAAATATACTTCCGATGCTTCAATATATTTTCCGAGCACAGTGCCGTAAACCTTGGACGTTAGCACCTGTATCTTTTCTAACGTATCAGAAATACCCCATATCATAAAGTCCGATTCTTTTCTTAGGCCCAATGTGGAATATGTTCTAACCTTCATTTTTGTATTGGCAACTTCAATTAGAGACGAAAGCTCTTTTGCTGCTTCTTCCTTTCCGATATCATTAAGCCATCTCCATTTGGAATCGACTTTATAGAAGGAAAAATTAAGATACATAGTAGTGGCAGTATTATCACTTGTTCTTTCACTATTCTCTTTATCAGTATTCCTTACTTTATCAAAACTCATGTTAATACACAAATATTATGAATATTTAAATTAAATTTAGAGCTACAATAATCTAAATCGTTTGATTACTACGTTCAAAAATAATTTGTTAGTAAAAAGTCAATATTTTGAAAGATAGACAAATAGAAAAATGTTAACGATTTACTTGGTTCATATCTTTGACCATTCCCTGTATGTATTTGCGATAATCCTTGTCTACTTCTTGGGCAGCTATCAGTATCTTACTTTTGATTTCAGAAGATTCTAAGAACATTCGTGTATCCTTCGGAATACAATGACCTCCGATGCCATCCCTGGGCTCTAGAATATTTACATTCCATTTAGTATTTACCGCATCTCTTAATTCTGAGAATGAGATGCCATTTGCTTTACAGAACATATACAAATCTTCGGCAAACGCAATTTGCATATATCTGTCGGCATTTTCAACAATTTTACTTAATTCTGCAATTTCAACGGTTGAAACTGAATACATCGATATTCCCAGACTTTTGTATGATTTTTTTCCACTATAGTATTCCAAATCTTGTTTTTCTTCTGCATGATCGACGCCATCATAAAATCTAATACCTGTTCTAAGACAACAATCACAGACTCCGCCTATTACTCTAAGTTGGTTTACACCATGAAGATCTTCTTCAAGAGCAAACCATCTATGGGGCGCATGTACTACGTGGAATCGATGTTCGAGTATTTCAAACATTTTACGTGTTGTACCCCTAGGAATAGTACTTTCAATAGACACGAGCTTTCCATTTGAGGCCTCTTTGGCTATTTTCCTTGTAATGGCCATTAGCCCGTCGATCTGAGGAGAGGAGATATCATCTTGTCTGTGGGTAGATATGCATATCATAAACACATCGATATCCTTGAAATTATCAAGTTTCTTTATTCCATGTTGCTTTTCAGCATTTTCCATGACAAGTGGATTGTTGTCATAACCATAAACATCAAATCCCTTCTCCCTAACATACTTTGCAACAGGAAGACCCAGTTGTCCTAAACCTACAACTAAAATTTTTTCAAATGATGTTTCGTCTTTGGTATGATTATTCACGTTTTCAGCCTCCAAATAATTTTGAAACAAATGATATTGTATTAATATTTATCTATTGTAACGCAGTCTATCACATTGAGGAAGTTGACGTTCTATTGATAATATCATAAGTTTGTAATAGAAGAAACTAACATAATTTTCACCAATGTAAATCTATTTTCATATAAAATGAAATGGAATGCATCAAATAAACTATTTTTATATTGATTAGTGGCATCTATTGTCTATTCTGATTTTTCAGCACTAAAAAATTGAACAATTTATTAGGCATGTCAAAAAATTATGTACATGGCAAAGACATTGTCAAGTCAGACATTAAAGAAGAATGATAGCGCCCCTTCCTTCAGATTAATGGGCACAGACGACAAATTCTATTCTATTGAAGATTTCAAGAGTAAGTGCCTGTTGATTGTATTTATTTGCAATCACTGTCCTTACGTCAAGGCTCGTATCGGTGATTTAGTTGATTTACAGAACAAATTTTCAGAGTCTCAATTACAAATTGTAGGGATAAATAGTAATGATCCTGCGTACCAAGATGAAGGTTTTGATAACATGATCAAGTTTTCAAATGAAAACAACTTGAATTTTCCATATCTTATTGATGACACACAACAGATTGCGAGGACATATGGAGCTGTTTGTACACCTGACCCATTCTTATTTGATGAGAACAGAAGGCTTGTATTTCATGGAAAAATAAATGATGCCATGGAACCGGAGATGACCCCACAAGTTCACGTAATGGAAAACAACGTCAAAAAAGTATTGGATGGACAAACACTAGACAAAGACTTTGATCCATCGATTGGTTGTTCTATTAAATGGAAATCAGATTCCTAACCATATCTGTACCTTATTCCTTTTTCCCCTTTGGGATGTTTCCAGACAGTTCCGACAGAACATGTTCCACATTCTACACAGCCTTCATGTTGTAACACTACATCATTCCCCTCAAGACTATAACATTTGGTAGGACAAAGTAAGATTAGTTTTTTCATAAACTCACTTTTTTTGTCATTAACAATGATATGTGATTCACTGTCATCATTATATTGTAGATTTGCTATTCTGTCTGGTAAAGTGGGAATTGAAGGTACAAACGTAGAATTAACAATATCGCCCAATTTGTTCGCTAACAACATTGGTATTTGTACATATGTTTTTTCTGATTCTATCAGTGGTAAAATTCTGTTGTATCCCAGGTAATTTGCCAATCGTAAGGAAATTCCACGAAGGTGTTTATTTTTAATGACTTGAAGACCAAAGGATAATCTGTGATCAATAGTTCCCATCGGAATATCTTTTACTAATTCAAGAAACAAATTCAAGTAATTTTCATCTATCATGCTCATTTCTCTGGTGTAAGGGCTTTCGTTTACCAGAGATTCATAATAATTTCCCAAGTAATTTGAGTCAAAATTATTGCTATCAATGGAACGTGAAATGGCAATGGCGGCTCTGACTGCATCATCAATACCAACATTGAGACCTTCAATTTTTGGACCTATAAAAATCCCACGCCCCGCGGCATCACCTATAAAGAGAATATTCTTGAAATGAGGCTTTTTCATCATACATCTCTTACCATCCGGAATCAGTTTCGCACTAAATTCAAGTTCAACATAATTGCTTACAAACTGTACACCAAATTTTTCATTCAGGTCATGTTTGATGCTATCAATTTTTGATTTAACTTCTTCTAAATTTCCGAATTTTCCAGATTCTATTAATTTCATATTATCCTTAGAAAAATATTTGTCCCTTAACTCATTGTATGTTTTTATCAATTTGCTTACGCCAAGATGAACTTTGAGTTGATCTTCTTTTGACAGACCTTCATTGCCATTTCTCAGAGTGACTTCATCTTTGATATATTCACTAATTAGGGGATTCTTGATTAGTTCATCTATTAGTTGAGATGGGGCAACAGGATTTGAGAGAAGGGAATTATAATGATATACGGCCCCAAGTGACAAAGTATCACGGTTTGTGTACAAAAAACCGCCACCAACATGATTTAATGTAATGTCCCCTGCAAAAAGATGTGCGGATCCTTCTGTGGAGTCAAGATGAAATCTCTCCTCAATAATCTTTTCGGGCAGTTTTATTATTACCTTGACACCAAAATATACTTCCTCGGGTGTGAATTTACCACGAGCTGATGTTATTTGAGCTATCTCTGAGTTTATTCCATCAGCAGCTATTATTGATCTTACCGCGAAATCTTCCAACTCGTTAGTTCTGACAATTGTCTTATTGTCTACCCATTGTATATCCGAAACATGCACTCCTGTGATAATTCCTCCACCATGCTTCTCTGCAGATTCAGAGGCCAATTCTGCAAACCAGGGAGTCAATCTATTTAGTAAGACCGAATATGCAAAATTCGTCTTGTAGTCATGAAGTGGAGTCATATCGATGGTAAATATTTTATTCATTGAAGTAGCATGTAGAAGATATTTCTTTATCAATCTCTCTACCGGTGCATTCGATGTAAAATCTGAACCAAACACATCTTCGACATTATAGATCCTTCCTTGGGGATCTTTTTTTGAGTACAAAATGCCACCAGATACATTCTTGGTCCCTATGCTATTTCCTGCTTCGATCAGTATCGCACTTTTATTGAGATCTGATAATTTTTTTAATGCAGATAATCCTGCTGAACCGCCACCAATTATTGCAACATCGAATTGTTCCAAATTAATTACTCCGAATAGAAATCGCTTGGATTTGCTTTTTTAGTTGCTCAGTAAGCAGTGGAACTACTTCCTCCAACTTTCCCTTGATAAAAATATCTGATTCGTCTATGATCGGCGAATTTTCATCAGTATTGACGGATATTACGATATCAGACTCCTTCATCCCTGCAACATGTTGTACCGCCCCACTCAAACCTATTGCAACGTAAAGACTTGGTGCAACCTTGCTGCCACTAGTGCCGATAACTCTGTCTGGTATCATGTACTTGGAATCCAGAGTTTGACTTAATTGGTAAGGTTTCTTCGACAACGGTAAAGTTATACCTATTGCGGCCCCAAGTGTTTCCGCAAAATCTTCAATCAGCCTGATATTTTGCTCCGGGTTATCTTTAATTCCTCGTCCAAAACTCACTATTACTTTACTAGTGTCATAATCAATTGTTTTTTCAACTACTTTTCTATTCAATATCTTTATCTTTGAGCGTTGGTATCCTTCGGGGGAATATTCTATGACTGTTCCTTTCCTTGAACTATCTCTATCAATGGGCTTAAACGCTCCCGGTATGATACTGCAGCCTTGTGGATGATATTCTCTGAGAATTTCGGGGTTCTTGTTATCAAGACAAAGTATTGTTGTCCACAAGAAACCAGAAAAGTCTGGGCGATACATTTCTAAAATTTTTTCGTACCTCACTGTCTTACCTTTTGTTTTATGCTCATGTCTGATGTCAAGATCACTAATAACAAGTTTGTTGATATCTGACGCTAAACCAGATTCAAGTTCAGCAAGTACAGTTGAGGATAAGTGTCTACCAATATTGTCTGCAGCAAAAAACATGTATCTTGGCCTTGCAAATGTGTTCAGATATTCTGGCGATATTTCCTTAATTAATTGCGTGTCTTTTGCAATCTGAACTATTATTCTAGTATCGATATCATTTCTTGGATACTTTAATTCGTCATGATTAGCATATACCACGGAATCTGCTCCATAATTCACTAGCTCCTCACATAGACTTCTAACATTGCTCCCTAGAACCAATGCAACAACTTTCTCCGCTGAATCATACTTTTGATTGAAATCATCCATCAGTCTTCTAGCTTCACCCAACATCTCCAAGCTTACAGGCACAACTCGTCCTTCAAAATGCTCAATTATGACATAGATGTGCCTATACTTTTCATCTGTTTTTGATTTAGCATCTTCCGAAGTTAACTTGGACATTTTCATTTGCCTCTAGATATTTGAATTAATTTTTCAATAACTGGAGCTAAATTGTTCACGTTAGATGGATCGACAATCTCTGCCTTGCGATTCGTTTTTGCACGAGGTATTTTTTCTACCCTGTATACGATAGTCGGAGAGCCTGGGAGTCCTACAAGTTTTGGATCCAGCTCTAGTTTCTTACCGTCTAATATTTTCAAATATTGTCCAGTGTCTTCTATACGTTTACTAGCCTCCTTGCGAAAATTATTAGCCGCCAATCTTTGTGAAACGGTATTGAAAATTGACCTGTATGAAGGATCAATGGTTATAAAGACAGGCAATGGAGACTCAATTTCTTCAATGATGGTATCCATCCCCTGAAGAGAAATCACTCTTTTTGCAAATACCACTTTTCTCTCCAAATCAATTTCAAAATCTATTACATTCCCCAGAAAAGTATACCCCAGTTTCCATGCAGTTTGTGGGCCTGTTTGACCAGTTTCACCGTCAGAAGCTCTATGTCCCGAAAATACAATATCAATTTTATTTCCTCCAAACATTTTTTCAATTCCATTCTTAAGTACTTCAGCTGTGGCGAGTGTATCTGCACCTGCGAACATCCTATCACTGTACAAATTGAGTTCTTCAGCATCGCTCAGTATTTGGGCCTGCTTAAGTGCAGATTCTGCGATGGGTGGTCCCATAGTACCAACAGAAACTTGTGCACCGTATCTTACCTTACAGTAAAAAGCCGCGTTGCATGCAACAGCGCTGTGTGGGCCAAGAATATTTTTCGTCTCCGCCCTATTTAGAGTACCATCAGAATTGTAACTTACATTACCTTCTGAAAAATCAGGTTCTAATTTAATGATAACAGCAACGTGTAGCAAATCTTGCTTGATTACAGGTCATCTCAATATAATTCTTGATTTTACGGAATTTACCATTATCATAGAGATCGTAGGAGTTTACTCGTTGCATATTATGATGCATGCCCGTTACTCAAATATGAATCCATAAAACGGTTAATCGTCTTTAATGTGCCACGCAATAACTTTAATTATTATATTTAATATTTTAAACTATGGTAGACCTTGTTTATGGACGCGGCATAACTGATATAATGCGTGAATTTCCTTTTTATATGACGTTTTTTAGAAATATTATAGATATTAGATTATTCCACAAGAAAAGGGAATTGTACGGCTCTGCGGACATAATAAACGTCTGCAATCTACACTGTACTCATTGTTATTGGTGGCTTAATAGAGAAGATGAAAACGATGAATTAAGTGCTGAAGAATGGAGATCGATAATAAAGAATACTTTCAAAAAACAACGTCTTTTTGGCGTTACCCTCGTGGGCGGTGAGCCAACAATGAGGCCTGACGTTATTGATGTGTTCTGCCAAGAAATGCCTGGTAGGGTATGCGTAGTAACAAACGGCACTTTTCCACTAAAAAGGTTTGATGATCTGTATTTTTACTGGGTATCACTTGATGGGACAGAAAAGGTCCACGATAGTATAAGGGGTCAAGGTTCCTATGCCAAGACTCGCAAGACCATTATGGAATACATATCTGGTCCCCCTCGGAAAGGGAAACCAGCTTGGAAAGACATTTGGTTAAGTATGACGATAAATTCATTGAACTATCATACAGTCACAGATTTAATTGAAGAATGGAAAGGTAAAATTAACAAGATTGGATTTCAATTTCATACACCCTTTATGGCAAATGATCCATTATGGTTACCTTTTGGAGAAACAAGAAATGACGTAGTTGATAATATAATTGCAATCAGGAAAAAATATCCGGACTA
>JAICFW010000149.1 GCA_025923455.1 Nitrososphaeraceae archaeon
GTTTGTAGTCATCTTGAAAAAAAGAATAACGCATCTCAGATGAATTATCACAAGCTTAACAGTATAGCTTTGGATCTAACAAATGATTATGAAAAGGTAAAGAAGATGTCTGCGTTGATAAAACGCGACTGCAAGCTGGTACTGAAAAATTAAGCGACAGGAGCAGCAACCAATATGGGTTCTATCTCCTTTACCCTTCGTGCCCTTAATTTTGCCTTATATTTCAGGTTTCTAGGCTTAGTTCTCAGTCTGTATCCACAACATGGGCACCATAATCCATCCCATTTTATGAAAATTTCGCAAATCTGGCAACGCTTTTGACCGCTTACATACCTTCCTGAACCGACAGGCTTTTGGGCTTTATGTCGTATACATATTCCTTTGCAAGTCATCTTTCCTTCATAATATAAAAAACACCTCGAGTATTTAAATATGAACATTAATTTTGTAATATTTTGATTATTAGTAATTTATAATACACATTAATTACATGTTTAAGAAAAAGAAAATAAAAAAAATTTACGTCTTTTTTAACTAACGTTTATAGATTTTGTCTGAAAGGCTTCATTCATTGTAAGATATTCATCCAGTCTCATCTTAATGTCGTCTGGTTGAGTATCGTCCATACCAGAGAATCCAGCGTCAAATGAAATCTTATTTCCGGAGACATTCACATTTTCAATTTCCATATCTGCATAGATATTAGCAAGTTCGTCTACCCATGCTTTGCCTTCGTCTTGATTTAATCCGTTAGTTTCTATCGCTACTTTACACATCTTAGTCAATCAAATTCACCTAAAGAAAAGTTAAATTGGAGATTAATAAAGTTGACGTATTATTTTTTGTCAAGTTAGCATGTGGATTTAAACCTTAAGTGATCTATTTGTGTTTAAGCCTGTTCAAAGCCCCAGTATTTTACTAGTTCTTTTTCAAACTTTGTAAACTGCTCGTCACTGAGTGGATCTCCACAATTTTTGTGCGACGGAATTACTTTCATTCCATAAAGCTTGAATTCTACTTCGTAAAAATGCACGCTAGGACAGTCACACATTTGCTATTTGTGATTTGGGCATCTCTTATTAGTTTATCTAAACATAAAAGCTTGTAAAGCAATTGTATAGTGTAGTAAAAGTTTATGAGTGCCTCAACCACTTTAACAGAACTATGGGAATGTTTCAAATGAACTTATTCAAACGACTTTTGACATTTGTATTATTTTCAACGGCCCTAATAGTTTCGCCAACCATTTTGAATAACGCATTTGCACAAGAAGATGGACGATGGTATGTTGGTGACGGTGCAAAAAAAGACATGTACGTAACATACAAAGTACAAGAACATGACACAAATGCTGGCAGGCCGTTTGAAATGACTATTTATTTTAAAGAATTTAATGAAACTGGTAAATATTGGATTGCTCCGACATTTGTCGTGGACCAAGGACGAGTATACAATGGAACGCTACATTTGAGCGACCTTGATTTGACAGCTTTGGGAACTTCTCAGATCCCTGCAGAAATGACAAAGTATAGGAGCGGTTATGCTAGTTCTCTAAAATGGCTATCCTCATTTGTTTCAAAGCCCGGTCAATCACTAACTGCACAGAATTGGGGCAAAATAGCATCAATAGGCGGATCTCCCATAGCCCCAACAGGTAAAGCAAGCATAACAACACCTGCAGGGACTTTTGATACCACTACGATTCTGTATCACAAGGGAGTTGATAATACCATTTGGATTATGGACGGATTTCCTTATCCCATAAAGGCACAGACATTTGCAGATACAACGACAGGCAACCCTCCAATACAGTATGCTTTTGAATTGCTCGCAACAGGTCAGGGACAGCCAGCACAGCCTGAGGGCCAGGAACAAATCCCAGTGCCGCCCTTAGAGCAGAGAACAGAACGCGGAACATATATCATCAGCCTTACATGGGAACCTGTTAAGATAACACCTGGTAACAATACCAAATTTGGAATGATATTTTACGATGACAAGAAAAACCTAGTGACAGGAGTTGGATATAATTTTGCCATAGTTGATGGAACCGGTCAGCTATTCTTTGCAAAGGATAATCAACTGGCACCCGATGGAACAGCAATACAGAACGTTGCATTCCAAAATCCAGGACCAATGACCGTAAAGGTTCTCATAACAACAGCAGGTTCAGGTGCCGTAAGCAACTTTGTAGAATCAGGTCAGTTTGACATAGTTGTCCAGTAATCCTTTTTTTATTGGACATACTCTTTTTTTAAAGGTCTGATTCATAGTAACTGCCATGACTCCAAAAAGGATGATATTTCTAGCCTCGGGAATATTTGCTGCAATTGGAATTTTGGTAAGTGTAGCAATAATTGCTATAAACGGTGGATTTTCAGGTGAGGGTCCTTCATTATTTAATCCACCAACTTCAAAAGACCTGTGGACACTGGGTAGTAACATCGATAACGGAATGAATATGACATATTCGCTGACAAGCACAGGAGCTAAATCAAGTCTCATAGATTCAACAGTCTCAATGGCCTTCCATGATATACAAGACAAATGGAATGTAAATTTCAAAATAGAAAATGGCACTGGTGCAGCACCAAAAGAGATTAACGCCAACTTCTCAAAGAAGCAGTTGCTTAGAACAGATTCAATTCCTCCAGCAGATGATATGTTTGTTCAACCAATAGAGAGTTCAATAATGGTTGTTCGTGACCTTGCAAAGGAACCAAGATACCTGGTAGTTGGTGCAATATGGGACAAAATATTTACTGGATCTTCAACAAAAGACGTGAAAATAGAAAGTACCGAATCTGTTTCAACTCCGGCGGGTCCATTTGATGTCTATTTGCTTGAATATAAGGTTCGGAATTCGATAAGCAAAATGTACCTAAATAAGGACTTGCCATTCCCAGTGATGGCTCAGGTATACGATGATAATGACAAGATTTTATATAAATATGAACTACAGAATATATCAAGGTGAATTTAGTTAGTTGAGGTACTGTTGTAAATACTCTTATTTTTTATACAAAAGTGTACTTAATAAATGGATGATCAATACCAAATGATAGAAACACTGAAAACTGCATGTCTCGAGGTTAGAAAGAGCGTAAAGGACCTGGTAGGTACATCTGAAGGTAACACAAAAATGGGACCAGGAGCTGGTGGAGACATTTCAAGAAAGATAGACCTGGTAGCAGAAAAAACAGTAATAGACATACTAAATCAAGCTGGTGTAAATCCAACTATAATAGGAGAAGAGTGTGGTACAATAAAAGGTAACGATGCTGGATATATCATTATGGATGCTATTGATGGAACCACGAATATTACAAGGACAATACCATTTAATTGCTGTTCACTGGCCTATGCTACTGACTCTACACTGAGTTCAGTTGTTGACGCAGCTGTAATAGATATTGCAAGAGGAGATCTATATTATGCATCAAAAGGTAAAGGTGCATTTCTAAATGGTAACAAGATAACTGTCAGGAAACAGGAGAATATAAAACAAGATGAGATCATTGCAGGTATCAATATATCTGGAGTTTCCCACGACTTATTGCATTCTATTAGCCCGATAATAACAAAACTAAATCACATCAGAATTTTTGGAGCAAATGCACTTGAATTATGTTTTCTTGCCAGAGGTTTTCTGGACGTGTTTATGGACCTTAGAGATAAGATTAGACCCACA
>JAICFW010000150.1 GCA_025923455.1 Nitrososphaeraceae archaeon
TCATGAGAAATCAATAATGATAAAGCTAATAGATGCGCCATTTGTGTTTTCTCAAATTAGAGACGATTCTGTAGTTGCAATTTCTGGCTTTAACTTGGCTACAACTCCGGAGTATCTTATAGATGGACTTTATTATCATTATGTTGAGACTGGACATCCAAAAAATATTTTTTTACTGTCAGATGCGCTACCGTCAACTCCTAAAAGGGCACTTGATTTAGTTGCTGAAAAACTCTACAAAGATGGTAATCAGAAATTCATAAGGGGAATGTTAATGCCTTTTTTGGGTTTTTCACCATGGCTCCAAAAGCTTGTGACAGAAGACAGAATCGAATTTTATGGATGGCCGATTGGAATTGCCGCATACTGGTTTCGAGAAATAGCCTCCGGGAGACCCGGGCTCATGACCAGAATAGGCATTAACACTTTTTTAGACCCTAGGTATGACGGCGGATCATTAAACTTAAGTGCCAAGAAAAAAATGTCTTGCAACGTAACCATAATAAGGATAGAAGATCAGGAGTATCTTCTCTATCGAGCACCAAAGCCAGATTTCGCGCTGATTAGGGCAACGACTGCCGACGAAAATGGCAACCTGTCAATGGAAGACGAGGGTATTAGAGGCACAGTCTTGGCCATCGCTCAAGCAACAAAAGCTAGACCTAATCCAGGAACAGTTTTCGCTCAAGTAAAAAGGTTAACAAAGTCATTTACAATTAACCCTCGTGATGTTGATATTCCAGGCCCCCTCGTAGATTACTTTGTCATTTCTCCAAAACAATATCATTGGCAGTCGGGAACAATAGAATATGATCCTCGCATTTCATACAGAACTGTACCACCAATTACAGAGCAACTTGTTAATGAAGTCAATGCGAAACCTATTGTGCCTTATGAAAGAGCAATAGCCAGGAGGATTATCACAGAACTACTAATATTGTTCAAGAAAAAGCGGGCGCCCATTTTAGTAAATTTAGGCATAGGGATACCCGCCTTAGTATCTTCAGTTGCAGCCGACGAGAATCTTTCCGATATTATTATCACAGTGATTGAATCAGGTCCTTGGGGAGGTATTGCATTATCTGGACCAGATTTCGGTCAGGCCATAAGCCCGTTTGCTCTTTCGACCATTCCAGATATGTTTTCTAATTTCGAAGGGGGAATTATTGACGTTGCTTCGTTGGGCTTCCTTCAAATTGATAGATTTGGGAACGTTAATCCTTCGATATTACCTGGCAGAATTTTTGGTCCTGGAGGATTCCCGGTAATTGCGGGCGGAGCCCCCAAGAACTATTTTGCGGGGGCATTTACAGCAGGAAACAAATCGATTGATATAGTGAAAAATAAACTGTCTATTATTCGTGATGGCAATCCGAAATTCGTTAAAAATGTGTACAAAATTGTTTTTAGCGGATCGGAGGCCCTAAAGCATGAACAGGAAATTCTTTATGTCACAGAAAGAGCTGTTTTTAGATTGACTGAAAAAGGACTTATCTTAGAAGAGATAGCTCCTGGTATTGATATCGATAAAGACATTCTGGCTAAAATGGAATTCACGCCAATCGTTAGCTCTTCACTAAGACAGATCGATGAAAGACTCTACGGTGGAGGCAAGATTGGCTTGGCAGATGAGATTGTGTAAATTCCCAGAATAATCATAATACGACCGCGATTGTTTCACATCTTGCCAACAACAAACTTGACCAAGTCTATTAGTCTGCAAGCAAAACTCCACTCATTATCATACCAAGACATGACCTTAACAAGGTTGTTTTTTGTACCCAGAACCATTGTGCTCAAGCCATCAACTATTGAAGAATGCGATTCGCCTATAATATCTGAGGATACTAGTGGCTCCTCAGTATATGCCATAATCCCCTTCAATTCACTCTCAGATGAATCTTTTAGAGCTTGATTTACTTCTTCTTTTGTAACTTCCTTTTGTAATGTCAATACTACATCTACTATAGATCCGTCACTAACCGGAACACGAAGGGCCATTCCGTCCATTTTGCCATTTAATTCAGGTATGACTGTTCCTATAGCTTTTGCTGCTCCAGTGCTTGTCGGAATGATAGACATCATTGCTGCCCTTGCTCTTCTAAGATCTTTATGAGGTAGATCGAGGATTCTTTGATCGTTGGTGTAGGCATGGCAAGTAGTCATATATCCCCTATCTATCCCAAACTTATCATTGATAGTCTTAAGAAGTGGAGCAAGACAATTAGTTGTACATGAGGCCATGGAAATAACATCGTGTTTTTTGTTATCGTATAAATTGTCATTGATTCCAATTAGAACCGTTGCATCCGGATTTTTTGCTGGAGCGGAAATTATGACCTTCTTGGCTCCTGCCGTTATGTGTTTTTTTGCTTCCTTGGCATCATTCAATTTACCTGTACATTCAATAACTATATCGATTTTCAAATCTTTCCAAGGTAGCTTCAAAGGATCTTTTTCTGAAATCACCTTTATGCGCTTTTCGTCGACGAGTATCTCATTACCCTTGGCTTCAACTTTACCTTCATACTTTCCGAATGTCGAATCATACTTGAATAAATGAGATAGAGTCTTTGCATCTGTTAAATCGTTTATAGCAACTATATTCACAATATTACTAAATTCATTATCAGACATAGCGGCCCTTAAGAAACATCTTCCGATTCTACCGAAACCATTGATTGCGATATTTGCCATCATGAATATTATTGGTCAGTTGGTATTATAAGTAGTAATTGCAATGCTCGGTATTAAATCCGCATATTGAGAAATCGGGCAAGAGAAAATCCATACCTATGTGAAATGCAGAAAACGATTTTCTTACTGTGGATGTATTTTCGACAAATGCTCATAATAATAATCTTTTATCATCTCCTCACCACAAAATCTACATTTGATTTTCGAATAAAGGTTCTGATAGCACTTTTTACAATATTTATTTTTCTTTTTTTCGTCAACAGTGATTTCGTACCATAATCGTTTTTGTTGCCCGCAGCCACTGCATTTTCCTACACCTATCATTACGTGTTTATAATTTGTGACAAAATAAAAAGCTTCACTGTCAACTATCAAAAATTTTCTGATTTAACTTATGGATCTCCTTTAGTAGTAATTTCTGAGGTATGTTCTTCAATTCTAGAGATCCATTATTTTACAACTAATACAGGACAGCGAGCGGTTTCTACTACTCCAGTGGCAGTACTACCAAGCATAAAGCGGAACTCTGAAACGCTCCTGATACCGATAACGATAAGATCTATATTTTTCTTGTTTGCATACTGTACTATTTCATTTACAACGTGAGATTCTGCCTTAAGTATTTCTATTTCAAGCTTAATTCCAGCTGAGTTGGACTGTTCACCTATCTTGTCAAGGTATGCATAATCATGTTTAGTTCCCTTTTCAAGATTCTCTTCCGGGAAAGGTTTACCAAGAGGTACAACATGTAGTGCCACGACGTCTGCATGAAGATCTAGACCTATTTTAATAGCAAAATCCCCTGCTCTCTTTGAATTTTCTGAACCGTCAACAGCGACCAATATCCTACTTATTTTGAGGTCTTTGTACATGTATCTTCTTGAATTGATACCGCGAAGGACTTTAATTTCTTTATGGATAAAGTATATAACAGAATCATTTCTTTAAATTGAAAATCACCTTCACATATTATATCGACACTGACAAGCATCGTCTAGAAAAAGAACAACACTTCATTTAATTTATCGTCTTAACAAGATAGCATTACTGGCATAAGAAATTTAAGGGATATGACTTGCGTAATGATATGAATAGGCAAGCTTCTTCCCAAAAAATTGTTGTGATATTTCCAGCGAAAAATGAAGAAGATACTATTGAGCATGTCATAATAACTGCGAAGCAAAGTCGATATTATCCAGAAGTAATAGTTGTCGACGCTTATTCATCAGATGCAACAGCCGAAAAAGCCAAGAAAGCTGGGGCCAGAGTCACTCAACAAGATGATAGAATGTTTCCTGCGAAAGGTATCGCCATGAAAAAAGGATTGCACGAAGCTATAAGTATCAATGCAGACATCATACTATTTCTCGATGCGGATATAAAGAATTTAACTCCAGAGTGGATAGATAATTTAGTAGATGGCTGCACTAATTGCGATATGGCAAGAGGTTACTACCAACGACATACTAGAGATGCTGCAGTAACTAAGCTTATTGCAAAGCCAATGATCCACATCTTTTTTCCTGAGCTTTCACATATTGAACAACCCTTAAGTGGTGAAGTGTGTGCAAGGACAGAAGTATGGAAAAATCTATTGGAAAAAAATCCCCCAGATGGATGGGGAATTGATATTTGGTTCCTGATCGAAGCTGCGATGTCTGGTTACCAAATTAAAGAAATATTTCTCGGCAATAAGGAACACACCTCTTTTGATGACTACCGGGA
>JAICFW010000151.1 GCA_025923455.1 Nitrososphaeraceae archaeon
GATGTAGCTGCTGAAGATGTAGCTGCTGAAGATGTAGCTGCTGAAGATGTAGCTGCTGAAGATGTAGCTGCTGAAGATGTAGCTGCTGAAGATGTAGCTGCTGAAGATGTAGCTGCTGAAGATACCACTACATTGCCAGTAAACAGTAACACCAGCAATACCGATAGCAGCATCAATACTGATCAATCCACTGAAGATGTGGATGTTGAGGATGTCGCTAATGAAGAAATAGACAATGAAGAGGCCAATGCATTGCCAGTAAACAATAACAAAAATAACAGTACTTATAAAATTCTTCCACTTTATTCAGAATCCGATGAAGAATCAACAACATCTACTTTTTCTGAAGATGCCGACCATTCAGAAATAAGAAATATGAGAACGGCTGGATCACAAGATGGTTTCAGTTCCGGGGAAACTATTGATACAGGTTCTGGAACTTATACTACCTACAACTCAGAACAACAGGGAGCAATAGGAGTAACGAACAACTTGGATATGGCTACTACTGACACTTCAGATGAAGGATTGACTTCTCAAAGTGAGTCCAGTACTTTCTTTACTTATGAACCAGATCTGGTAGAAGATACGTCTAATCATGATGATGTAAATGCATTTGGTACAACTCCGGACAGCGAAAGTTCATTCTCTAATCACGAAATCGATGACAATTCAATATTCGGACTTAAGTTCAGCGGACTTGATGACGTCACTCAGAATACATTAGAAAAGAAAATCGAAAAATTAGAAGATAGAATCACTGATCGTATGAGCCTGTTCGACCTTGTAGGTTAATTTATTCATGTTAAAGACGACTCCTCACAGACACATTTAGGAAGATATTCACCGGGGATTCATATTTTTGATATTAATTTATTCAACAATTATAGTACTTGATTTTAATGACTGATCTCAAGTTTACCAAAATTAATAACTTACGCGTCAGATACTTGGACAGGAACAAAAATGGTACTCCACTTTTACTTCTTCATGGTCTGGGCGGTTCCCTAGAGAGTTGGACTAACAATATTAGTTTTTTATCAACCAAATTTAGAGTAATTGCCTTAGATCTTCCGGGCTTTGGTATGCGTGATAAACCAAAGATAGATTACTCCATAAATTTTTACCTAAGCTTTCTTGAAAAATTCATTAAAAAAATAAAACTAAGTCGTTTTTTCATGATAGGCTCCTCTTTAGGAGGCCATATCGCCGTAGAATTTACCATTCGAAATAGGAAAATGGTTAACAAAATTATTCTCATAAGTCCTGCCGGCTCTCTGCCAAAAACCTTCAAAGGTACCAAAGAATTAAAAAAGTACATCAGGATAATAGATGCAAAATCTTCAAAGGATGTAAGCGCAATATTGGCCTCAATTGATAATTCTATGATCAATCGATCATATGCAGATGCCATTTACAAAAGATTGTCATTACCAGGTGCAAAGGAAGCATTTATTTCTGCATTGAAGGGTAGTACGATGGCCCCAAGATACAATAATAAACTTGAGAAAATTGATACCGATATGTTACTCATTTGGAGGAAGGAAGATAGAATGATTCCATTGAGATTTATTCGCCCATTCCTGGAGCATGGTAAATCGAGAATTATCATTCTTGAGAAATGTGGACACAGACCTCATGTAGAAAATCCCAAATTGTTTAATAAAGTAGTAATGGATTTCTTACTCGAATAATTCGAAGATAAATTTATGCAAGAATGTTTCATATGATCGATTGATTCTTGCACTATGTAATTTTACATGTAAAAAGAAATGTACTTGATTAAGTAAAAATCATAGTGTTATTTCTAAGAGAGAATAGGCTGACAATACTTATAAAAATTAAATTAGATAAGATTTTGTGAATTATTATTTAATAATAATATTCTTTGTATCGACTGTATTCATTCTCCCTATCTTTAATTCTGTCAATGGATATGGAGATTCCCAGATAGGATCCTTGAATGAATTGAATGGATATGGTTTTATTCCAATCAAGGTTAATATTCTACCGCAGTACGATGGATCTACACCACAATCAACTAGTAAAGTAAATGCAGAAGCAGATTCAACAACAGGTGCTGCTCCAAATTCAATTACTTCAACAAAAAACGTTCCCCCATCTGTGGGAGTAAAGATATTGTCACCGGCCAGTGGAAAGGAAATACCTGTTGGGAATTTGACTATTTTCGGGGTTTCTACAGATAATGAGAAGACTGATTGTACTGTTCTTGTAGATTGGAATAATGAAAAACCGTTCCAAAAGGCAAAAGCGGCCGGACCGTACGGAGAGGATGATTACTCATCCTGGACGTTCACTTATTCTTCTTCATATCACTCTATTGAAAATGGTTTAAATGATCTTACATCTAAACTCGAATGTCTGGAAAATTCTAAAGTAACGACAAAGTGGCATACCATTAATGTAACAGGAGTTGTTACTAATGAAGCAAACCCAATAACTACAACCGCATTACATGATCCTCTTGGTATACTTCCTCAGTTGAGAACTTTATCCACAAGTTCATCAGCTAGTACTCAGAATATATCTTCTAATGAGACTACTTTAGCTTCCAACAAACTTTTAACCCATGTGGAACTGTCAAAGAAACTGATGTTTCCTGGAGAATCCCAAAACTTTACGGTAAAGATCTCAGATCCAGCTACATCAGAAAATGTCGTAGGAGCATATGTTGTTGTTAAGATTATGCAGGGAAATACCACGGTAAACGAATACAATGGTTCTTCCGACAATTTAGGGCAGTATTCTCAATCCTGGAATATTTTGCCTAATACTTCGTCTGGCATATACGACGTGGTAGTTGCAGCATCAGCTGACGGCTACCAACCTGCTTCTTTGACAGGAAGTTTTGAAGTTCAAAGACAGTTGTTAGTTGAGGCAAGTCTATTAAAGCGTTTTGTTGTACCCGGTGATCAACAAACAGTAGACGTAAAGGTCGTTGATGCCAATACTAAAGAAATAGTTCCCGGCGCAGATGTTGTAGCTAAAATTGGTCAGAAGAAGGGGTATGATATGACATCCAATTCTTCTGGTGCATATTCACATAGTTGGAATATCTCTTCTGATATTCCGGCGGGTAAATACAATGTGATGGTAAAAGCATCAGCTGACGGCTACCAACCTGCTTCTTTGAAAGGAAGTTTTGAAGTTCAAAGACAGTTGTTAGTTGAGACCGCCTTATCAAATGATCTTGTAATACCTGGAGATGAACAAACAGTTGAAGTTAAGGTTGTGGATGCCAATACCAATGAAATAGTAACAGGAGCAAATGTTGTGGGTAAAATTGGAGCAAAGAAGTTTACTGCAGCCACCGATGACAATGGCTTAGTATCATACACATGGGATACTCCATCTACTAGTGGTGGGAATGATTACAAAGTAGTTTTGGATGTCACAGCTGATGGATATCCTAAAATTACGAAAACTTCATCTTTCAAGATGGACAAACCACAAAATCTATTGGAACCACCAATTAGTAATTATGAGAACAATATCATTAAAGTAAAGAGCAAAGACATGAGCAATAATCAAGAGGGATCTCAAACCAAACTTCAAGAATGTGCCAACATGCTTTCTGGATTGGATTGCAATACTATGGCAAATGATAAATCTGCATCAAATCCAGCAACAGACGACAAACCGACACCAAATCCAGCAACAGACTATAACCCCCTTCTTGACAATAACATCTTGGAAGATAATCCTCCTGAAGAGAATCAAGAAGAAGAAAACATTGGTTTCGATTTTCTGGGATCTGTAACTAATTAGTGCAAGAAATACCAAAATTACTGTGCTATATTATGTCAGTTTAATTGATAAATCTGAAACTAGTCAAAAGAAAATACAGATAATTAAGAAATTGATTTTTGTAAATTTCTTGTAATATTGTCTCAATAATAACCAGGTTGAATCATCCTTGTTTCGTGTATTTTTTAATAATCTTATTGTGTTGGGGATACTGTTCTAAAAGTTTCTTCCTGTCACCTAGTTTCCAATCTCTGTAATCAAAGCCAGGAGATACCGTGCAACCGACCAGTGAAAATGAATTCTTATTATTAATGGACACTGCGAACCAACAACCTGATTTTATGATCGCTTGAAATCTTTCTCCTCTATCAAAATTTGGTCCTACTAGAATTTGTTTCATCTCGCCCTTTGGATCTATAATATGTAATGTTAAACTACTGCCCGAATAGAAATGCCAAATCTCATCGGACTTCATTATGTGAAATGACGCAAATTGGTTTCCTGTCAGCAAGTAATAGATGGCAGTACAGGTAGATCTGAATCCAACATAATCTGGTAAATTGATTTTTTTGTCAGACGCATATGTATTGGTAAAGTATCCACCTTCTGGATGCTTTTGAAGTTTGAGTTTTTTTATCCATAATTTAGCATGTTTATTCAATGGTGTGAGAATAATCAATCATGGCCTATTTGAGTATGTCCTAATTCTCTGACACCTTAAATTTAGTAATCCTTTTGAATTTTAGGGTTGGAAATTAATAAAAACGAAATATCGAATATCGAAGATCTATGAGACACTTGTTGTTTCCCATCTTACGGTGAGCTTGCACTCTGTCCTACTATAGGATGATGTCCAGTTTACTAGAATAAGAACTTGATTTTATCATCAAATTGTATTTTCACATTATATCGTATTTTTCGGAATAATTGTCTATTCCATTATTCAGAAATAAGGTATAATGATGTCAAAATAATAAATTAAATCATAATTCAAATGATGGATTCTTCAAATCAACAAGGACATTTATGAAGGAAAATATTATATAACTTGGATGTAGAATATACATCATACATGGTAATAGTACTGAAAATTTTGCCTATGATTTTCATGCTGTCCATTGGAGGTACTCTAACGCAAATTAATTTAATAGAGGCTGCAAATGAGCAAAACTCAACAACTGGTGAAACCCCCGCCAAGAATGAAGATGTTTTTGCATTATTACAACTTGAAAAAGACGTAGGAAAGCATGAAGGTTCTTTAAAAGATCTTCATTCAGGTAACAAGAGTCCATTTGACCTTTTAGGTGAGGTAAAGAACGACGAAATATTCAAACCAGAATCAGGCAGCTTTCTTCCAGAGTATGATACTCAAGAAGATAACGACAAATAGAAATATTATTACTATATGAGCAAATGACTTAGTACTCGTAGAATGAAATTAGTCTTGCAGGACGTCACAAAATTTGGTATTATTTATATATTGTAAATTTATTTCTTTATCCTGACGAAGATAATCTAAAATCACAAATGAAAAGTTTTACCATAGTTGAATAATATCTTTCTTACAGTGTTTTTTAATAGAATCTGAAATCAAAAAATATTTATTATCTGGAAGGCGATTTGAAGCCGTATTAATTGTTCAATGTTAGATTTAGAAAATTGGGATTTATTGTCGGATTTTCAGCAATATTTCTCATATTTACATCAAATTTGATAACTAATCATCAGTATTTCTTAACCGCATATCCTGCAATCAACAAAGTTTCCTTTCACGAATTAAGTAAATTTTCTACAATACCTGTAAACGGTATCTTAGGTGATTTTGAAACGTCATTGATATCAACAAATCCAAACAATGAAGAATGGAAAAACAGACTATGTGAAAATACGAATCAGGCTGGCATCAACATCGAAATTCCGTTCATATGCGACTCGTCTGATAGCAAAGGTCATAACGGAAACAATGACCAGCAGAATCAAGACATTTCTGACAGATTAAACCAAACTGTGGGGAACTTAAAGGAAAAACTTGATGATTCAATATTTGGAAATAAGGAAAATGATAATCCCCAATCTAAGGATCTTCAATCGAATACTAGAGATGATAACAATAAGAATGGTAAAGATAACAAAAACGATGGCAACGATGGCAACAACCAAAATGGCGATGATAATGACGATGGTAATAAGGATAAAGAGAATAAATTCTCTGAACAACAGCTTTTAGATCAACAAGAAGAAGACAAAGCAAAAACTGAACTCGATTATGATAATTCAAATGGAAATAACGGCAATAATCAGCGTAATAACAACAATGGCAACAATGACAACAATGGAAATAACGGCGATAGTGAGGGAAACAACAATGACGACGCTCTTGGAATTGCCGGTTTAGATTTGGGCTTGAACATCGACGAAAAACTAGGCGATGTAGATGAGAAAATTGATAATTTAAAGAATAATCTGGGTGTTGGCCAGCAAGAGGAAAACAAAGATAACGAAAAAAACAATAACGGTCAGGGTAATAATGACGGAACTCTTGGGATTAATGGTTTACCCCCAAACATTCAGAATATACAGGCAAACTTGGAGAAGCAAATTGAGAAATTAAAAGATAAATTTGAAAACGAGAGGGATAACCGACGACTCATAGAGCAGCGTAACGAATTTGACGATGACGACAACGATGATGACGCTGACGATGGTGATGATGATGGCGATGATGGTGATGGTAAGGATTATGACGGCTATGGTTTTAAGGGCGACGATGATTCCGGAAATGGAAATGAGAATGGCGAAGAGAACTTTAACTTTGCTACAGCAGGTGATTTCGGTTGCTCAGCAAATACCCAAAATACTATTGAAAATATGCAAAGTAAAGATCCCGAAATAGTCTTGACATTGGGAGACCATTCATATCATAGTACTGCCGACTGTTGGTTTGACATGATGTCTCCAGTTAAGGATAAACTAATGGTAACTCTGGGACATCATGATGTAGAAGATGGTCAAGCAAAAATGAATCAGTACATGAATAGCTTTGCTATGGACAAACCATTCTATTCTTATGATTACAATAAAGTACACTTTCTAGTCATGTCTGCAAAATCTGTCTACTATAAGGGCTCTGAGCAATATAATTTTGTCTTGGAGGATTTGAAAAAGGCATCCGAGAATGAAAATATCAATTGGATTGTAGTGAGCTCCTATGGACCTCCGTATACCTCACCGTCAGAACATACTGCTTTTAAAGAACTACGGGAAGTTTATCATCCTATCTTTGAGCAATACGGAGTGGATTTAGTATTGAGTGGACATAATCACAATTATCAGAGAACGTACCCCTTGACATACAACCCTAATGATACTGGAGAACCAACAGTAACAAATACAGCCGCTAGCAATTATGACGGTCAAAAAGATGGTATTGTCTTTGCAATAGTCGGCACAGGGGGAGTAAATTTCTATTCATTCAATGGACAGGCCCCGTTTGTGGATACTCAGTTTGCCAACAAATTTGGCTTCCTAAATATCGACATTAGCAATGGCAATCCAGACATAAAATTGACTGGAACATTCTATGACAACAAAGGCGGTCAAATTCTGGACCAATTTACAATCGAAAAGGATCCAAAAAACAAGATTACCGAAGTAATTAACAGTTGATAAGGAAATAAAAACAAGTAGTAGAAAAATACTAACAATCGTTCTAAGTTTCGGGAACTTGTTAAGTGACATTATTCTATTAGGGTGTAATAGTGACTTTACTGAACAAAGTATCTAGGAATTAATACAGATAACTAGTCTTGACTATTGTGAAGTGGTAACGTGTTCTAGTAAATAATATTCAATGACATTTAATTAAAAACTCTATTCTCTAAATTGAGAATCTAGATAAACCTTAAACTAGCGTATGATTTACATAGATAATAATCATTGAGAAGATCTAAATCAAATATTACAAAATCAATTTTATGATTCTCTCATGTTTTGGATTTCTGTTTGTGGTATTGCAATTTTTATTCTTGAGTCTGGCCGAAGCCCAAACATACAACAAAATAGAATTTGTGTATAATATTGAGCAAATGAAGGGTCATCTTGAACAGGCTGTAGTGAATAAAGAAAATGTAAACAATACATTAACGCAGGCCCATATTCAACATCCAATAGTAGAAATCTATGATGCAATTGAGGTACAACTTGCTTCTGTAGATAGTAACCACAATACTCTGCTCTTTAATTCGTTAAGTCAGCTTTCGAAGAATGCAGATGATTTAAACTTGGTCCAGTTTGAGCAAGAAACCAATGGAGTCAATCAACTATTAGACAAAGCTAATGATCTCGTTGCTCCAGGGGGTAACAGTACCCTTACACTTATAGTGGCGTCTTGGTTACTTGATGCCGCAAATGCATAATATGAGTCTGGTATAAGGAGTGGAAAGATAATACAAATCGTTGAATACCAGGATGCTATGGGATTCATTTCAAGATCAGAATCCTTACTTAATAGCACATTGCCTACGCTTAATCAATCGATGAAAGTTACAGGCAACGAAGCTCTAGACTTATATCCACAACTAGATTCAAGGGTTCAAACTATGGCTGACATCAATGACATTTATACAATAACCAGTGAGATAAAACAGAAAATAGCTAACATAACGGGATTCTAGTATCCTGTCTATAAACGTTATCATTTAACAGTACCGATAGATTCTCATTTGTCCATACCTATTGATCAACGTACCTCGAATCCGAACATATAGTAGTACAGAATTTCTCAGAAAAGGCTAAGAATCCACTTTAACAGTAAACGCAGAAAGGAGACAATTTTATGAATCTAAGAAAATAAAAGTTGGAAATCAAAAAATGATATTCTACTTTTTAGCTTTATCCAGTCTCTCTGATACATCTTGCCAGTTTATTACATTCCACCAAGCAGAGACATAGTCAGGTCTTTTGTTCTGATATTTGAGATAATACGCATGCTCCCATACATCACACCCTAAAAGTGGTATCAAACCTTCCGTTCGTGGACTAGTCTGATTCGGCATCGATTTATACTCAACTTTCTTCGTTGACGGATTATATGCAAGCCATCCCCATCCACTACCTTGAATCAATACTGTAGTAGATGAGAATTTCTCCTTAAATGCAGAGAAGCTTCCAAACGATTCATTAATTGCATCAGCGATAGAGCCGCTTGGCTCACCGCCACCATTTGATTTCATGTTCTGCCAGAATATTCGATGATTATCAAATCCTCCTCCATTAAAGTTAATTGCACCTTTCTGATCCGCAGGCACTTGATCTAGATTAGATAAAATTTCTACAATGTCCTTTTCCTGAATTTCTGCTGGACATTTTTCAAGAGCTGCATTCAACTTATCGGTATAAGTTTGATGATGTTTAGTGTGATGTATTTCCATTGTTTTTGCGTCGATATGTGGTTCTAATGCATCGTAACCATATGGTAACGAAGGTAATTCATATTTTCCCATGTCTTTATTTTTTCTTTGTATCTATTAACTTTTACGATACAATGATTATTCATGTTATTAGGGCAGCAAGTCAAAAATGTGGCATGTGTGAATAAATTTCACATCATATCAATATTCATGTCATGAGATAATAATAGCAACTTGAGTTGAATAAATATTAACCATAACTTCTTACCAATTACTTGCAGCTAGTTTTATTGAATGTCTTCTTCTTCACTAGTTTCGCCTTCAGGATCTGGAGGAAAAGATGTCTGTTCATCTTCTGATTCTAATTCAGTAGAAGGAGGAAAAGATGTCTGTTCATCATCCGATTGATTAGTTTCAGCAAGGGATCTGCTCAGAGAGGCGAAGGATGTTTCATTTTCAATTTGAGTGTCATCATCTGGTTCTTCTGATACTGAAGAGTTTGACAATGGAGTATCTGAAGACAAGTCGCTTGACAAAGTATTATTTGATTGCGAGAATGAGAATATGGCAAAGCTTGGAATCACGACTAAAGAAATTATAATAGAAATGATTAGAAAACCGCTTCTCATGCCCATGTTGAATAGTTGGATAATGTGCTTATTGCAAATATAAAGTAGACTGTTTGAGACTCTATTTGGATTTATAAGCACAGCAGCAGTGAGAGCAAAAATCCGCATCTTATACGATATAACCTAGCTTCTGGAAATTACTTCATAATCTTTAATAATTATCTAGTCCATTATTAAACAACTCAGCCTTTGGATAAAAGAACTTCAGAAAAAGCACCTTCAATTCAATAACATCAGATTCAGGAACTTCAACAGATAAGTATTCTTTTGCCATGCTTGTAAATGAGGGCTTTGCAGGTCAAACAATTGCTAAAATTTCTGTTGTAACTCTAATCAGTATAGGAATTGCCGAATTACTTAAGCCTTCTATAAAATCATAGAATGAAATCTATTCAAGGATATTTACGGCTTCTAATAATATTAAATAATGTTGTCATATTGTTCAATATGAAAGTTGAAGATCATATTGGATTAATCGAAACTTGTAGTGAATGTGACAAACGAAAAAAGATAGGGCTGGCAACGGATCGAGGTAAAGACGCAAGAGGAAATGATCATTCACCTTACCTAAAATGTGAAGAATGTGTCGCGTTAGACCTTAAGAAAGATGAGACCGAGAGTCGAAGCATAACATAAGATAGACTTGCCCTTTATTAGGATTAGACATGATAAAGTACATTCATGTCCAACAGTAACAAAACTGAAAGCCCACATTCTAGTTACTCGTTTGATCTTAATTGATAAATGTGATATTCTTCAGTAACTCTTTGACACAATCCATCAACTGTCATTCGCTTATCCATATATGAGTCTATTATTCCGTCCTTAAAATATTTCTCGAAGATTGGGTTACCCAGAAACTCATATGCGCTCATTAGTAGAGTTCTTACCTTAGGATTAAGTTTTTTCACTCTTTTAAGTAACTCCATTCCGTCCATATTCGGCATCCTAAAGTAGGCGATAACCAATGCATAATCATGTACGTTTTTTTTATAATGATCCAAAGCGATCGCCGGATCGTTAAAACTTACAAGCGAAGTACCTTCCATTCTAGTACTCAGTGTGTCTTGGAAAATTTCAGCAATATCTACCTCATAATCTACGATACTCACAATTTTATTGTCAGTCGGCGCTACATCGGTACCTTTCAATTTCAAACACCTGCATGAACTTAAAGAAAGCAATTACTTGCTATAAACATATCATAGCCCTAATTGCAACTCTACGGACTGTAGTGGCTTGAGTTTTACTTCTAGGCAGGGTCCATGCTATCCCCAAAAATTTGGAGAATAATGCATCGCTTACATATTACTCTCAAGTCTTCAATTATGTAGATCGATCCACTTTTTGTAATATTCCTGGTGAACTGATGGTGACGAATTGAACAAAAGAACCCTGATCGAGGTATGATGAGACGAAATGAATGCATTAATCAATTTTATCATTTAACAGTTATCAAGATTTCAATCGTTAAATCAAATGTTGTCATATTATTGATATGAATGAAACAATAGACTGGGCGAAGGTCATAAAAAAAGAAGCCAGGGGACTAGACGACTACGATTTGGGTGAAGTTCAAGAAGTAAATGAAGATATTGTTATAACAAAGAAAGGAGTTGTTGATAAAGACAGATTTTATCTACCTAGAAGCAAGGCTTTAAGGTTCGAAGATCATAAACTGTGGTTTGAAGTTAGTAAAGAAGAGGCCAAAGCATACAAGCACGATTAACTGCAAAGTTTACTTT
>JAICFW010000152.1 GCA_025923455.1 Nitrososphaeraceae archaeon
ATTCCTTTTTGTAGGCTTATATATTTTCAAATATTAAGAGTAGCATGGTTGATAAGTTTACAATTGTGAGATTAAGCGCGGGAAATGAAAAATTTGAAATTTTGGTTAAACCGGATCCTGCCCTTGAATACAAACTTGGTAAAAAAATGGACATTTCAAATATCATGATTTCCGATGAAATATACTCAGACGCTAATAAAGGTACAAGAAGTTCAACTGAGAAACTAATGAAGGCATTCAAGACAACCGATCAGTTTGAAATAGCAAAACAAATTATGGCCAAAGGAGATTTAAACTTGAATACAGATCAGCGCAGAAAGATGATTGAAGAAAAGAAAAGACAAATTGTCGAGTATGTCAACAAGAATTTTGTTGATCCTAAAACCCACATGCCCCATCCAATATCCCGGATTAGCACCGTCCTTGACGATGCTCGAGTAGCCATAGATCCATTCAAACGGCTAGATGACCAAATTAAGAATATTATTGAACCCTTGAGAAAACTACTGCCTTTGAAGTCGGAAATACTGGAATTGACTGTAACTGTACCAGCACAGTTTTCAGGACAATCATTTAGTGTATTCAAAAGTATCGGTGATATCAAATCAGAACAATGGTTATCTGATGGCTCATTACAAGTGGTTCTCAACCTTAATGCTGGTATGAAAAGCTCATTTCTGGATCGCATTGGTACTGCAACCAAGGGTTCAGCACAGGTCTCTGAAAAATAATAATAATTTTACTTTTCGCCACACTTAAAATATAAGTCTGTTCTAACTTCCCAAAAAGGGAGAATTATGAATAAGAGATTTTTGAATTCCTGTTTAGGAGGAATACTCTGTGCAGGAAGTTAAAAGAAAATACGTTATTCCTGGCGATATTGTGGCTGAAGGTAATTTGAGACCACTGGTAAATGTATTTAAGAATGGAAATTCAATTGTGGCAACTAGAATTGGAATCACAGAATCTAACCAGGACGGAGCCAAGGTAATTCCATTATCTGGAATTTATTTCCCTCGAGCAAACGATATTGTCATAGGTAAAATACTTGATCACTCGTCCCTGTCTTGGTCCGTGGACATAAATTCATGCTTTGCTGCTCATTTGCCAGCCCAGGACATATTTGGAAGAGATTTTTCACCCGCACATGACGACATGGGACGTCAGTTATCAACTGGTGATGTTATTGTGGCTAGAATTGCTATTTTTGACAGGACAAGAGATCCTATTCTTACTATTCAGGATAAAGACTTGGGAAAAATACCTACTGGAGAATTGATAAAAATATCTCCAACCCGTGTTCCCAGACTCATAGGAAAAAGGGGTTCCATGATTCAAACAATCGAACACGCGAGTTCTACAAGGGTAACTATAGGTCAGAATGGAATTATTGTTGTATCAGGAAAAGACAAAGAGGGTACTACTCTTGCTATTAATGCAATTCACATGGTAGAAGTAGAGGCACATACTTCAAACCTTACACAGAGGATTAAACAATTGTTGAATGTGCCAGAATCTGAAATAGAAAATGATGACGCTCAAACTAGCGTATCAAGCGATCCAACAATAAATCAGGATGAAATAAATTCAAACAGCAAGGATAAAGAAATGGGGATGATTAATTCAAATGGTTCAAAGTAGAAGCCTTATTGACGAAAGTGGAAAACGAACCGACGGTAGGGTCATTGATGAATTAAGAGAAGTGAAAATCAATGTCGGTATTGTAAAGAATGCGGACGGCTCTGCGTTGATAGAATTTGGTAAAAATAGAATTATTGCGGCAGTATACGGTCCACGAGAAGTCCACCCAAAACATATGGCATTATCAGATCGAGGTGTGGTAAGATGCAGATATCACATGTCACCGTTCTCAACAGATACTCGCAAGAGTCCAGCTCCTTCAAGAAGGGAGACAGAAATATCTAAGGTAATTCGAGAGGCTCTCGAACCTGCTCTTATACTTGAGGATTATCCACGTGCTGCGATTGATATTTTCATAGAGGTCCTTCAAGCTGACGGTGGCTCAAGGTGTGCTGGTATCTCAGCTGCTTCTGTTGCACTTGCAGATGCAGGAATTAATATGCGTGATATGGTTTCTGCATGTGCAGCGGGAAAGGTAGATGACAAGATAGTGGTTGATATTAATGATACCGAAGACAAAGAAGGGGGAGCTGACATGCCTGTAGCATATATGCCAAATCTAAAGAAAATAACACTATTGCAACTTGATGGCGAGTTAAATCCAAACGAATTTAATGCTTGTTTGGAGGAAGCTGTACGTGGTTGCTTGAAAGTATATGAAATACAACGTTCCTCACTAATGGAAAAGTACTTTGGGGATGAAAAGGGAATGAAAGAAGAATGAGTCTATCAAAAAAATCTACAGTCATCGTTGAAAATCTTCGTAAAAAACAGATGCGAGAAGCAATTTCAACAGGAAAAAGACTAGATGAAAGATCGTTAGATGAAATAAGACCTATTGAAATTGAATTAGATGTTATCAAGAAGGCAAATGGATCTGCCTGGGTAAAGTTGGGTAACACTGAAGTTGTAGCAGGAGTAAAAGTAGAAACAGGTGAACCTTTTGAAGGGTTAGAAAATAGTGGCGCTTTGATAATCACTGCTGAAGTTCTCCCGATTGCATCTCCACACATCGAACCAGGGCCTCCTGATGAAGAAACCATCGAGCTTGCCAGGGTCGTTGACAGAGGTGTGAGAGAATCTGAGATGTTGGATTTGAAAAAATTAGTTTTGGTTCCAGGAAAAATTGTATATACTATTTTTGTTGATTGCAGTGTCATTAACGTAGATGGTAACCTTTTAGATGCAACATCGTATGCAGTAGTATCCGCACTGGCAAGCTGTAAGTTGCCTGTCTTTGAAATTAAAGATGACAAAGTAGTAGACACAGGAAAAACACAGGAACCTCCTATCACTACTCTACCTGTATCTATTACCACGGTTAAAATTGGAGATTACTTGATCTCAGATCCCACTACAGAGGAAGAGGCTTGTATGGATGCTCGACTTACAATTACTACAAACTCAAAAGGATCAATTGTAGCTATGCAAAAGGGACTTAAGGGGTCCTTTTCAATTGATGATGTGAAAAGTATTGCTGATAAAGCTATAATCAAAGGAGAGGGAATCAGAGGGAAACTAAAAGGAATGATCAATATTGGTTAGTAGAGGTAAACACAAAGTAGCCCGTCTTAAGGGATTAGGGGTAAAATATGGAGCTACGGTAAGAAAGCGATACGGAACGATTTACAGGCTTTTAAAAAAGAAAAGACGATGCCCCAAATGCGGTTCAGTGAAATTTGATAGGCAAGTACTCGGAATTTGGTACTGTTCAAAATGCAATTACAAAGTTGCCGCTGGTACATATGATGTAAACTTTGAAAGAGCGAAGAGCAAATATTAAAATTAAAATTAAAATTACCCTAGATAATCTTTCTCCTGAAATTTCATCTAATGTTGGGCACACTATCAGTGCTGCGCTAAAACCTGAAACTAAATTTCTCACATCAGCTGAAAAAATAAGCATTGCATCAAACAATGATGAAATTTCCATTGATATCAGTACTAATGATTTACAGTCAATGCGGGCTATAGTTAACACCTACATCAGATTGTTGAGTTTATCTTATTTGTCTCTAAATTTATAAAACGCTATAGATTTATGATGGTGAAGTCAAGTAATAAGAAATGAGCGAACAAGAAATTCCACCATGGTTGAGAGAACAGCTCGCTAGGCTGCAACAGTTACAACAAAATCTGCAAGCTATCATGATGCAAAAACAACAGCTAGAAGCAGAATCTGTAGAAATAGAAAAAGCAACCGAAGAACTCAAAAAATCAGAACAGGATGAAGCCGTATACAAAAGTGTTGGTCCTCTGTTGATAAAGACAAAAAAAGATGACACGTTAAAGGAGTTGGATGAAAAGAAAGATCTTGCTAACACAAGGTTAGTAGTCCTGGGTAAACAGGAAACACGAGTAAAGGAAAATTTGAAAGAAGTAGAGAACAAGATAAATGAGATGATCCGCATGGGACAAAGTCAAGGGCAAGCAGGAAACTTGGGAACAAAACCAAACCCGTAATTTTACTTTTTAATTTGATTGATTATTCTAACTTAATTTCCTATAACGAGTAACATTTAGTTAATGCTTGAATCTTTGATATTCCTTGGAGTATCATTATTATCATAATTATAAATGGTTGTATTATTTTCGCATTATGCTGTTAGCCGCATTACGTTATTGCCATTGTAAGCGTAAATCTTGAACGAGTTACATTCAGGATGCTTGCTCGTATTTATTCCTGCTCCATTGATGGGATCGGAACTTCTCTGGTTGTTTTTCTCATTTCGATGAATGTTTCAGTCTTCTGTACTCCTTCAATACGACCTACTCGTTCTGAAATCAGTTGATGCATTTCGTCCAGAGAGTGAGAATTCATCGTTACTAGTATATCAAATCTACCAGTAACTTCAGAAACCTCTGTAACACCTGGGATCCTGAATAATT
Source organism: Nitrososphaeraceae archaeon (assembly GCA_025923455.1). Classification (GTDB taxonomy): domain Archaea; phylum Thermoproteota; class Nitrososphaeria; order Nitrososphaerales; family Nitrososphaeraceae; genus TA-21. The sequence goes on from JAICFW010000152.1 coordinate 4,531, forward strand.
CATTCAAGACATTATCTCTCAATTTTGAATCCATGTTTATACCAGTTAGTGCTTTTACATTAAACCCAAGTGCTTCGTCGTTCATCAAGATAGTAAATTTTCTAATAATTCCCCTCTTCACTAGTCTCTTTATCCTACTGTATACGACAGAAGCATTGATGTTGATTTTTTTTGAGAGTCTTGGGACTGAAATAGATGCATCATTTGAAAGTTCCTCCAGAATTTTAAGATCCAAATCGTCTATTTTATACATAGAAATCACTTATTATATCGTAAATTCTGTGGTTAATAAATGTATTAATTGCAATTTTATTCAATTTTTTTATTAATAATCTAGATTATATGATTTTTTTCGACCTGAATAACTCTGCCAGTAATATAGCACCCTTAGCAGACCCCATTTTTTCATTATGTGTAAGGAGAACATATTTTATGCCATTTTCAAATACTGTATCCTTTCGCAACCTTCCAACAACTGTAGTCATTCCATCGTTTATTTCTCTATCAATTCTTGGTTGTGGCCTAGTAGGATCATCATGAACTATAATATAGTCTGCAGGTGCAGAGGGCAAATCCTTTATTGATACGGATTTCGAAAAGTTTAGCATTGATTCTCTTACCTGATCTGGTAAAGCAGTTTTCTTGAGTTGAGCAAAGACTGTTTCAGTGTGCCCATCCATTACAGGTACCCTTGTACAGGTACAACTTACCTTTATAGAAGCATTAGTGATGGAGTTACCGTCAAATTTCCCCAAGATTTTTTTTGTTTCAACCTGAACCTTTTCTTCTTCTTTGGGGATATAGGGAATTACGTTATCCATAATATCTAGGGCTATCACTCCTGGAGATCGACCTGCACCAGATAGTGCTTGCATGGATGTCATGAAAACACTTTCCAGACCAATATCTTCCATTAAAGGCTTGAGTGTTATGGCCATTCCGGTAGTTGTGCAATTAGGCAAAGGAGCAATAAAGCCGTTCCAATTTCTGTTCTTCTTTTGAGTATTCAACATTTCACAATGTTCGTCATTAATTCCAGGAATCAGGATTGGGACATCTTCTTCATATCTAAATGCAGCAGCTGTGCTTATCACAGGGACATGAACTGCCATTTTTGGTTCAATTATTCTAGCATCTTCAGATTCAAGAGCGGTAAAGATTAAGTCTACTTTCTTTGGGTTTATTTCATCCACTTTAGATAAGACCATTTCTCTAACATTTTCGGGAATATTTTCCTTATTATGCCATTTTAGTAGTGAAGTAGCTGGATCTCTGAGTGCATCTACGTATTTTTTTCCAGATGATCTCTCTGATGACGCAATTTGAACTAGTTCAAACCATGGGTGTTTGCTGAGTCCAATGACAAATTCCTGTCCTACAGCTCCCGTCGCACCTATTACCGCTACTTTTAACATAATGTGCCGTTATTCCGAACGCAACTAATATTCGTTTACAGAAAAAACATAATATTATACATTCATGTTATATTGGAATCAATATGGAATTTAGATGACTCAATATTTTTGTTCTCATGGCGGCGTTTATAGTGTAGATCCGAGGATAGTAAGAGTTGATTTTAGCTCTAACGTAAATCCGTTGGGAATTTCAGGGAGTGTATTGAAAATTCTTAGAAAAAATTTACCAAAAATATCCTCAATCTATCCTGATAATGAGCATAAAAATCTAAAAGAAAAAATTATCCAGTATTTGGATAGCGGGTTATCGTACGATTCTATAAGCATAGGCAACGGAGCTACGGAAATAATCTATAACTTTGCCAGAGCATTTGTTCGAAAACAAGTGATCATTCCATATCCTACATTCTGCGAGTACGAACTGGCATCCAGAAAAATGGGTGCGAAAATTAAACATGTACCCCTTAAGGATGGGAAACTTGATGTAGGTAGTATATCGGAAAAAACTCAGAATTCTGACGCAATTTTCTTGTGCAATCCAAACAATCCCACTGGACTTTTTTCATACGAATTAGTTGAAAAACTCGTAGATAAAATAGATAGTTCCATAAAGATACTCATTGATGAGAGTTTCATTGAATTTGTCGATGAAGCAAAACACCCAAGAACCTTTATCGAAAAGATTAATGAGTTTCGAAATGTAGTAGTCTTACGTTCATTGACAAAATCATTTGGGCTAGCTGGATTGCGACTTGGTTATAGCGTATCTCATCCAAGCCTAGAGAAAAAAATATCGCATAACAAAATAACGTGGAACACAAATGGATTAGCTCAGTTGGCAGGTATTACTGCTCTAGATAACTTGTCACATCTTAGAAAAGCAAGAAAAATCATAACAACCGAACGGGAATTGATGTATGCTAGAATAAATCATAATTTGAGCTCATTTTCAGCAATCAAATCGGATGTTAATTTCTACCTGATCCGACTGATTCATGGTCATTGTAGGCAAATTAGAGATTTACTTTTAGAAAAGAATGGGATTCTTGTTAGAGAATGTAGTGATTTCAAAGGTATGAATGACAAGTACATCAGGGTATCAGTGAGGAATCATGACGAGAATTTGGCACTATTTGATGCATTGGAGTCACTTGATAAATGAAAGCAAAGCTGCTTATGATACAAGGCACTTCATCGGGGTCAGGAAAGAGTACTTTAGTGATAGCTCTATGTAGGATTTTTTCTGACTTGGGTTATAAGGTATCTCCTTTTAAAGCGCAAAATATGACATCAAATTTTCATTTTGTTAGACAAAAAAAAACAGTAAGGAGAATGGCTGGAATACAAGCGGTTCAGGCTACAGCAGCCCGAATAGAACCAGATATTAGAATGAATCCAGTTCTTTTGAGGCCGTTGGGAGACAATCTAAGCGAAATCATTCTAGGTGGAATAGGAAATTTGAAATTGACTGCAGAAGATTACTACAAGAGCTTTGTTCTCCAAAAGGGATTTCCAAAGGTACTTCAAGATTTGGATAGCCTTAGAAAGGAAAACGATTTAATCCTGATAGAAGGTGCAGGGTCTCCTGCGGAAATTAATTTGTCAAATTATGATATCGCAAATATGATTCTCGCAGAAAGAACAAATTCAAAAGTATTGTTGGTGGCAGATATCGAACGAGGCGGTTGTTTTGCAGCCATAGTTGGAACAATAAAATTATTGCCGTCGTGGCAACGGAAGTTTGTAAAAGGTATACTAATTAACAAGTTTTTGGGACAAAAATCAATTCTAAATAACGCTATAGTCCAGGTGGAAGAGATGACGAAAAGAAAAGTCATGGGAGTAATTCCAAAAATACAATTTGATATTCCAAGTGAAGATTCCCTAGACCATAAGAGATCAAAGTCTTCATATAGTAAGCGATATCTTGATGAACAGATCAATATAGTGGCATCTACTTTTAGCAAGAACACCGATATGCAATATCTATTAAATATTCTAAAGATGAAGTAAATCATGAATCCTGAGTTTATTTTGATATCACTTATTGGTGGCATTGCATTATGTTCTGCGTTTATCGATCCTCCGAATAGGATCCATCCTGTTTCATGGCTTGGAAAATTGGTTTCTTACTCGATTCCAAAACTGAAACGCACAAATCCTAATCAAGAAAAGCTGATGGGAATTTTTTTTACATTGGTTTTAACAATAGGCATTACTGTGGGATCATATTATTTTTCAATAGTCCTCTATAAATTATTTGGTATAGTTGCGCTACTGATATTCTCACTACTTGTACTTAAATTTACAATGGCGGTCCTCACATTAGAAACACATGTGAATGCGATAATTCGTGCATTGGAAGAAAAAAACTTGATAAAAGCAAGAAAGAGCCTTTCTCTTATCGTTGGAAGGAACACTGATACCCTTGATAGAAATCATATTTTATCAGCAACAATAGAATCCATAGGGGAAAGCATGGTGGATGGAATTGGTTCTATAATGTTTTACTTCACACTATTTGGTCCACCAGGTGCGATCGCTTACAGGATAATAAATACACTTGATTCAATGATTGGCCATACTGACAGCTATCACTATCACATGGGTTGGATGGCAGCAAAGCTAGATACCCTTTCAAACTATATCCCAGCGCGATTATGTGCAATTATGTTAGTTCTTTCTTCAAAGCTAATTGGTGGAGACTGGAAAAATTCCATGTTGATTATGCGTAAGGATCACAACAACACTCCTAGTCTCAATGGCGGATATCCGATGTCGGCATTAGCCGGAGCACTCAAAGTGAAGCTGGAAAAAATAGGATATTATGAATTAGGGACCAGTATCGAACCTCTCTCTATCGAAAAATGCAAAAGTGCTCTCACAATGGTAAAGCTATCGATTCTTTTGTTCCTTATTTTGTTCTCCGTTCCAATAGCATTGTTTTTGTCAATTCTTGGTTGGTGGAATTTCCTATATGTTTAATCCACTCTTTTCTTTATTCTCTTTTTTGACAATCATTCCAACGCCAAAGGAGTCTGTTTTTAATCTAAACATCATTGCAAAGAACATGCATTACTTTCCACTTTGTGGTGGAATAATTGGTCTAATTGTAGGAATGGTTTCACTATTCTCCTCTACTTTTTTGCCACAATATTTCTCTAGTTTTATAGTATTGGTAACGTTTGTTATTATTACAGGTATACATCATATTGATGCATTAGCTGATTTTGCTGATGGAATTATGAAAAAGGGTGATAGGGAATCCAAACGAAAAGCGATGTCTGACCCATATGCGGGCTCTGCTGGAACTACTGCACTTGTTATTAATTTTATAGGTTTGTACATCGCATTATTCAACTTTGAATCACCCCTCAAGTTATTCTACGCGATAATTGTTGCAGAGATAATATCCAAATATGTTATGGTAATGCAAGCATCTATTGGAACTTCTGCCTGGTCAGGTTTAAGCTCACCATTCACAATTGAGATGAAAAAACGAACCAAAATAACTATATCAATCATAATAACTGTAGTGTTAATATTCATCATACAAGGAATAATCGGGTTACTAACCTTAGGTATTGTAGTAGTCATAGGTTTAATCATTTGCATCATCTCTTACAAGAATTTTGGAGGGGTAAGCGGTGATGTCTTCGGCGCTTCCAATGAAATTTCCCGCTTGTCATCGTTACTAATATTATCCATTTTTACTTTGTGAGATGACAAGAGAAATGCATGCGTTAATTATGTGCGGTGGTAAGGGAGAAAGAATAAAAGACTTTTGTCCAGACAAAACTATGCTAGAATTTAAGGATAAACCATTGATTGACCACATTATCCTTTCACTGAAAAAATCTGAACAGTTTGAAAAAATATTCGCGGCCGCAAGTCATAATAGTAAAGCTACAATAAATTTCTTGAAAAACCATGATTATTTTCGTAGAGGTTTCCTTGAAGTAATAGAGACTACGGGTATTGATTATTCCACTGATCTTATTTCTGCTTTAGAAAAATTGACACCAGCCATATTATTTGTAATTCCCGCAGATATGCCACTAATCACACCCGATATAATTAGGAAAATTGTTTCTACCTGGGATGGAGACAAATCATCAATCTCGATAGTAATGGATAAGGAATTCATAGTGAAATTGGGTTTGCTACCCACCATATTACTAAAGCTAGATGACAAAGAATGCTATCATTCTGGAGTAAGCATTTTTGATTCATCCAAAGTACAAGCAGGAAAACTAGTAAAAGAACATTACATAACGTTAAATGACGAAAAGCTCGCCTTCAACGTAAATACAAAAAAAGATTACTTTATGTTAAAGTCTAAACTTAATCGAGCGTTGTAAGAATTTCCCCCAAAACATTTGCTCTTCCGCCGGTTTTTTTTGCTATTGGGTTCCCACATGATTTACAGTTAATATTACTTGTTGCATGAGAAAAAATAACTTGTTTTTCTTTGCAACTCGTGCATTGTACAGACAAAAAGTTGCTTTTTGGTTTTGGAATCAAAATATTTTCCCTTTTCATAGCACATCACAATCTACGGCTGGATCTCCAGCTTTCGCATTCGCATCCCTTCTTTCATTGTTTTACGTTGACAGGTTTTACAGGTATATCTTAAGGTTATTTTCTTTGTAGTTTTGGCAGTTCTCTTTAGTTCTGGGAACTTTTGTCCGCCATATCCTTTCTTATCCTCAGCGTGTCTTCTAGCTCCTAAAGCAGTTTTTCTATCCTTGCCTTTCTTGTAGATGGCGACTGATTGGGTTGTATGCTTCTTGCATTTTGGGCAGAATTTTTTCATCTCTTTCTGCATTTTCATATTTTGAAATAGCCACCTGTGGGTAATTTAAGGGAAGCGAACTGCCAATTATGTGTCTCGTCTTTATAATCGAGATAACACCGAGAGATATCGATTTTGCATTTTAGAGAATCTTAGCTGAACCTTATTGCTTGAGAAAATCTAATATAGTGATTAATTTATTACCACATTAATAATGTTCGAAAGCATAATTCAACAAATAGTACCGGCGACTACTGAAAGCTTCGGAGTATGGATACCACTTGCATTTGGTTTGGCTGTTGGTCTAGCTTATGCAATAGCCTCCGCAGTACGAAAGGCAAAGTAGTATCTCGCCGAACTTTTTTCTTTTTATTCTAATATATTAAAAATGGTCTTAAAATGATTAAGAAAGTTCTGATAGGTGCTACTAAGGAAAGAGAGATTGATGTAAGTGCAGGACAGACTACAAGCTTCCTATGGGAAGGAGAAAATGTATTTTCTACTCCATCAATGATCTCAGAGATGGAAGAGACGTGTAGATTATTATTGAAGGGTGAATTTTTGCAGGACCAAGAATGGGACTCGGTAGGGACTATGGTTAATGTTAGGCACCTGAAGGCAACTCCCGTTGGAACACGGGTAAAGCTAAAAGCTAAGGTAATTAATGTGGTTGATAGAAGAATTACATTTGAAGTAGAAGCGACGGACAGGCTTGAAAAAATTGGTGATGGGTTACATGAGCGGGCAATTATTAACGTTCCAGAATTTAGAGAGAGATTCAACAAGAAAATAAGAAAATTAGATAATTCCTAAACTTGTAAATTATTCCAGTTTTATTTGATGTGAATGTGAAAGGTAGTATTGAATAGTTGGCTTTAAGAAGTAAGAAATAATTTTAATGAATAAAAGTTTATATGATATATTTCGAGTCTGTAGGTTTGTATGGCTCAGCGGCCTTCTCCGAAAAGTGGAGGTAAAGTCTCAAGACGTGATTTTATGAAACTAATGGCTGCTGCAGGTACGGTTATGACTTTTGCGGTTTTTGCAGACTGGGGTAAATTTCTTCCACCTCCTAAACAACAAACTGGAGAAAGACAAATGGTGGAGCTCCCTGATGGCTCCCAGGCTAATATTAATTCTTTCCCAGTTAATCATGCAGAAGCTGTTATTTTTCCTAAATCTGATGATCCGGTGTTGAATAAGGAGGCTTTTCGAACATGGCAATTTATTAGATTACCTGAAGAACTTGGTGGAAAGAAGAACGACGCATCTGCCTTCAGAATGTATAGTATGGTTTGTCTTCATCTTTGGTGTCTGTGGAAATACTGGCCAGAAGACGGTAGGAAAAGGGGTGAATGTCCATGTCATGGAAGCTTGTACGATCCTCTTACTGGTAAAGCATTTGCCGGTCCAGCGTCTTTGCAGGCTCCACCTTCTAACGTGCTGCCAAGTTTAGATTTAGAGATTACTTCTGATGGTAACGTATGGATTAAACCTCCGAATTGGAGTCCTAATGGTAATGGGGTAGTGGGATTTGGGCGTTTCCTTACATAGAGAGAATAGTCTGACTCGATTTTTGAGATGGACTTACGCTGGAGTAGACCGTACCATCTTTATGGCTCTCAAGTTTACATTTCCAAGTAGATTTGTTAGCCCACTTGGATTTCTAGGGATGCTCACATTCGTAATTTTCATTATTCTAGGAATTACGGGAGCATTACTCATGCTTTATTATGAGCCTATCCTCGATAGAGCGTGGGACAGTGTTAAAAACATTAATGATACTATTCCATATGGATTTCATCTCAGAAACATTCACTATCATGCATCAAATGCAATGGTCATGGTAGCCTTGCTGCACATGTACTACCAGTATTTCAGCGGTAGATATAAAATCAGAAACGAAATACTCTGGGTCACCGGAATTATCCTAGGCGTACTTACAATTTTAGAAGCCTTTACTGGATATGATATCATATTCAGTGAAAGAGCTGAACTAGCTATTTCGATTGCTGCTTCACTTACTAATTCCATTCCAATATTGGGACCACAGATGACAGAAGCTTTCTTTGGAGGGGGCTTCCATGATTTTGTACTTAGGTTCTATGCATTTCATGTATTCTTGTTGCCAATAGCAATGTTGGGTCTTATGGTTGTACACTTCCCTCGATTCCTAGTTTTTGACATTCCAATGGTAATGGCAATAACGGGAGCAATTATGCTAACTGGAGGAGTGTTTCCAGTGGATATGGGACTGAAATTCGATCCGAATGTTCCACCTGGTATTACTGTCCCTGAGTGGTATCTGACCGGACTTTACGCATTCCTACGAAGTGCATACGATAAATTTACAACGGGTGTTGCTTGGCCAGGTTTGTTCATTTTTGCACTGCTTATAGTACCATTCATAGACAGATACAAGAAATTCTCGTGGAAGGATAGGCCTATTATTACAGCGGTGGGAATTACAAGTTTAGCACAGATAATAGTAACAACCTATTGGGGATTCTACATAGATCCTGATAGAACTAAATCGTTACTAGAAAGGCTTGTTATTGATCCAGTTTTCTTATATCTTGTCATGATTTTGCTCGTACCATTGTCGTTTGGGTTCACTTACATGATGATAAAATTGGCAAGGAATGCAGAAGCTAATGCAAAGGTTCAGCCAAAGAAACCGACTACCAAAAGCTCGATAAACCTAACGGAAAAATGGATATATGGAATCTTTATTGCTCTCCTAGCATTCCAAGTTTATCTTAATATCGCTGCATATTACGCAGTTCTCAGTGGAATGAAGAATTACTCTCTCTTTATCATTGGTATAATGATGCTTGTGTTTGCAGGCATGTTTCATATATTCAGACATGGAAAATCCATGCAAAAAGCACCGCCTCCAAAGCCTACGCTTCCTCCAATGCCTGCTAAAGCAAAGCCCCCTTCCTTGACGAAAACAGGGACACCAGAGGCTCCTCAAGTCGCAGCCGTTACGAAGGAACTTGAGAATTCTGTCGCTAAAGAAAATACAGTGGCACCATCTGCAAAAGGGAGCGCATCATCAGGATCATCAACGTCGTCAACCCCAGCATCGTCAACCCCAGCATCGTCATCAGTTCAATCTACGACTAAAACTGAATCAACTGGTACCCAAAGCGAACAAAAATAATTGCCGATAAAAAAGAATAACATGTCACTGACATCGTATATTCAAATTAGGATGTTGCTGATAATCTAAGTTTCCACAAATACAATTTCCAAAGGGTGATTAATCTTAATATTATATATATTCGTAAAATTAAAGCATATGACAAATGAATAATCACGCTGCGGGAATTAGTATCATTGCTTTTATTGTTACTGTAACGGCGAGTATGAGTTATTATCAATTTGTATATACCAAGGAAGCAAATGCAAAACCGGAGTTACCGGATGAAGTTCTTAATCCACCAGAACCAGAAAAAGTATCTATACTGGAGGGTTCAGCTCTACCATCACAGGAAAAGAATTTTGACCCCAAGGAAATAAGAGGAACATTAGGTATCAGCAATAAAATAATTTGGACTAACACCGACACTACAGCGCATACCGTTACAACTGATACTCAATATGACGACCAAATAAGCGGTCCCTTTAATTCGATAGATACTGGGGGTCTAATACTCCCACAACAAACATACGAATTCACATTTACTAAGGATGGAGAATATCCTTATCATTGCGAGCCCCACCCATGGATGACAGGCAAGGTAATTATTGTAAAAAGCTTCGTCTAACATTTTACTATTAATTTCCATTATCCTTTAACCTCTTAAATTTTTGTTCAAGGCCAAGGCCAAAATTATGGTAGTTGAACACTTGAATATTACATGTTCCTTCATGATACTATTTTCAAGAACGTAACATCATCCGCAACTTCCTTATGTTCCTGAATTATTGTAGCTCTGAATTTGACGTTTGAACTTACTTGGGGAACGTGTTTTGTGATTACTGTGAATTTGATTTCGTGTTGATTTTTGAGGTCCTGTCTTAGTATAGGCATTCTTGCATACGAATAATTTATTTTTTTATCGTAGAGTTTTATGAAATTAAATATTTCGCTAGTATTTTCTATCTGTGAATTTATTACTATGCTGTCGAACCGACCGGAGTAGTTAATTTTTATAACTCCATCGAGTTCTTCATCCGTCTTGACTTCTTTTTTGCCAAAATTAATGGTAATGTCGTTTTCTCCCATAACTGTAGATTGAAGGTGTTCAATTTTAATTATTGTTAACCCAAGAGAAGAATAGTAAGAAGAGACTAAAATTTCTCCAAATTTATTTTTGTTTAAGATAAGAACTTTCAAATTGGCTAGTTTAACTCAGAATTAATAATGATTTACTTTGGATGAAGGGTTTATCATTCGTATCCGTTAGAGTCCTTGCTAGATAGTACTTTATTTGTAAGCAAAATGATAAAAAATAATGGAATTATTCATTTTGCGGCATGGGGAAGCTGGGGAAAGGACTTCTTCTTTGGCCGGTGATAAAAAACGTCCACTAACATCATCTGGGAAATTTGAGATTTCTGAAATTGCAAAGGCATTAAAAATAATTGGATTAAGATTTGATCTGGTTATCACGAGTCCACTCAAAAGAGCATATGACACCGCTACGATAGTATCAGAAGTCCTCAAGATTGGTAATAAAGTGCAGGTATGGAAAGAGTTATCTCCAGAGGGGAAAAAAACAGAGCTGTATCGAAAAATATCAGAACTTAAAGAAGAATACGTGGTACTTATGGTCGGACATCAACCTCTACTTGGTGAAATGACTAATGATATAATTCATCGGGGCAAATCAAGTCCGTGTAATTTACTTTTGAAGAAAGGAGGAATTATTAGAATAAGGTTAAAAGCAAGAAGTAGTGTTCCCAAAGGCGAGCTTCGATGGCTAGTGACTCCAAGAATACTAAAAAGTATTAGTAAAAAAAGTCTTAAATGATAGCGTGCAAGACCGATAATTGAGTTTAATAAAAGTCAGATACTATTCAATAGAAACTGTAGAAATGTCTTTGGTTTTTCATGGGATTGTCTGGGAATGATTTGTATCAAAATATGAATGATCTTGACATAAAAACAAGAGAGTCAATAATGCGTTCATGGATTCATCTCTTTAATAGCCGAAAAGACATTACAAAAACTGAAAATATTATTACGGCGCTAACCAGAAAGGTTGCTCCTCCAGTCAAATTATACAAGACTCCACCCGCAATTAACCCAATTATACTTGCTACTCCTCCAATGCTGCCTGCAACGCCTTGAACAGCTCCTTGAAGATCTGTTCCTGCACGTTTTGAGAGTATGGACATAAAAGAAGGCCACATAAGCCCGTTACCAATAGCAAATAAAACCACAGCTATATATACGGAGATTATGCTTTCAGAAAAAAATAACACAAAATTTACACCCAAAATCAAACTGCCAAAAATAACTAGTTTTTCTTCGGAAAATTTTTTCAATGCTTTACGCAAAACCGGTCCTTGGATGAATACCATGATGCCACTTAATAATGCGTAAAATATTCCTAACTGTGTTACTGACCAATGGAGCACATTTGCTGCATGAGTCGGAAACGACGCGTAGTATACATTAAATCCAAGGAATATCAAAAAATATAATACAAGTAAAAATGAAATATGTTCTAGTTTGAATACATCTACAAACTTTGACTTCACAGCACTATCTTGAGGGTAACAATCCTTACACTCTTGGGCAAAAACCTTTCTTATTGTTCCTTTTTCAGGAATCAGAATCTGATTAGACTTTGGTATGGATTCCCGCAATAGAAATCCTATTACAATCAGCGTAACTATAGATAGTAACAATGCAGCCAGGACCGGAAGTAATGCACCATAAAACGTCCCTCCTAAAATTCCTGCTAGGGCAGGACCTAAGATAAAACCCAAGTTAGAAGATATAGCCATTTTGCCAAAGTTATTACTCCTATTTTTGTCAGTAGAGATATCCGAAAGATAGGCATTTGCGACAGAAATATTACCGCCGGTAACTCCGTCTATTGCTCTTGCAAGAAATACGAAAAGTAATGGAACAGCAACCACAAATGCTCCAAAATATTCTAAATTGATATTAAAAACGCTGTCAATTGGCAGGGCTAAAGCAATAACAAATAATATCCAACCAATTGCTGTGCCAACATTGCTTAACAAAAGTACCTTTTTTCTTCCATAGATGTCAGACCATCTACCCAGTATTGGAGATCCTATAAGTTGGAACGCTGGGTAAGTAGCAGCTAGTATGCTATAGATTACCGCATCACCTCCGAAATTCATGACTAAAAACACTAGAAACGGTAGTACGATACTGAACCCTAATGTACCTGTAAAATTAACCAGCAATATAGCAAAAAGTGGATTCCGTTTTTTTGTGTTGATCATAGTTTAGGAGAACTCAGGATAATAAAAAACATCGAAGTTCCTTATTAGCAAAGTTATCTAAATGAACAATTTCTACTACTTCTATAATAGGCACGAGAAGGAAGTGCACCATTTTCATGAAAATGGACTTCAGTGAAACCCTTTTCTTTCAAGAAATCTACTATTGTTCCAAAATAATTGCTCACATTGTTCTTTACAAAATTGATATCTGAGATGTTTAGTGCAATTTTCTTTTCGTAATCTATTTCCCATAACTCTTGTTCATCCCTTTCCAACATTGCAAATTCATTCAATATCTGGCATATAGAAATAATAAGTATTTTAATACAATATATCGAACCAAACTTTATTTGTGTTATCCTTTCCTTATTGAACCATAATAAATGCAAGTGGGGATTGATAGTTCCTCTGAACGTTTGAGAAAATTAGTCGAACAAATTGAGTATCCGGATAAAATTGGGTTGGGTTTGTTTGGTATTGGAGAACATCACCGTAAAGAATGGAATGTTAGGATTCAAGTAATTTTCAGTTGAATCTAATTCTCAATAAGGAAATCTCTTGCATTTCGTAAGAATGTAACAGAGTATCTACCTCTTTAAAAAGATCATACATACCTATAGGCTTTTGCAGGAACGCATTGAATAGTCTAGAAACACATTATCATCAATTTGAAATGCAGTCATCAAGATTGTTCTTACGGATGAATTTAAGTCCTTAATCTTTTTTAGAAATTCCATAATGTTCAAGGCAGACATCTTAAAATCTGAAAATTACCAACACATAGGCATGTTCGGTAACTTGAAAATGTTCAAGTGCCAAATTTGGATCTGTAAAAATTAGCATTGTATACCAGTAATATTGTTTAAGATATCATGAAAAAGAAGTATGATATCCGCATCGTCATCTACAATGCAAATTATTCGGTTGGTAGACATATTTACAGATCATCCTAAACATTTACATTAATTATGCACGATTCAGAAACAAATAATAAATAAATTAGTCTTTATCGCAGGCAAGAAACTATTGTGCTGGAAGGGTATTGTACTTGAAGATCTACTTATATACTGTATATGGCTGAAATATGTCATGGTCAGAGTAGAAATAAAATGTAATGAAAATGGACCTGAATTGGTGGTAGTTGATGGGAAAGTGTTTGCCGCAATGTGTAGGTGTGGGGCATCCAATAGTAAACCGTATTGTGATGGAAGCCATTCAAAAATTGGCTTTAAGGCCGAAGCAAAGAACATAGTCGTTGTAGAATAATAAATCTCGTTATTCTGTAGTTTTATTCACATTATGTCCACATATTGGCCGATATGAATTTGGATAGGATTTTCTTCCTACAGGAGGTGGTTGCGGAGAACTTCAAAACTTCAAAAATAACACCCTGTCTCCAGACACTTTGATTAAATAAGCCATCTGGGAATAATAAGTGGGAATGCCAACCGACATATCAAAGTGGACTATACTTTCATTGATATTATCTACAGCAACGTTAATAGTGGGACTCGTAATTCTGGTTACCAAGTAGTAAATAAGTTTCACTTCACCGGCCACCTAATGTGCGTCTTATCAAAACTCTTCATTAGCAATGCCCATGTATATTTTATTGATGTAAATATAACACTAGATCAGGGATGGAAAAGAGGGGAATATATGGAAGAGAAATAACAAGGAAGACGTCGGTGTACTAAAATAGATATGCTGCTAGTATTAATCACCATATTCTTTTCTGTAACGTTATTGAGTATTTCTGTTAATTTATCTAACGCTCACATATTCAATTCGAATAATACTCAGATTTGGAATAACACTGAAGATAACATTCGAATCGAGTTTGGATACTTACCTGAAGAGCCTATTATAGACACCTTTACAAATTTAGCATTTAGTGTAACAAATTTAAGGACAGGTGACCATAGTGCGGAGGGTATCGCTCAGGTAACAGTTACAAACGGTCAGAGACTCTTTAAATTTAATAACGTAAGCATACAAAACGGAGACTTTTCCGTAGACTATTTGTTCCCTGATGACGGGACACATCAAGTATTGCTAAGACTTGACAAAAATGATTCAATTAATCTGGCCTCCTTCCAAGTATTTGTGCCACATCAAACCCCTCCTGATCTAAATAATACTCAAAACGTTATCATTGCATTAGCGTTATTTGGTGCTGTAGGCTTAATTACAATATTTATTGTTAGGAGATGAAGTTTCGGAATCTGAAATTCAAAAGTGGATAATAGGATTTCAGAAGTGGTAATAAAAATATCTTTACTAAATTATAATGTCATTAGTTAAATTAACTCAAAATCAAAAAAAATGAGGAATAGGAAGTTACTTTCCGTTTATACCTTCTTTTATTTCACCGCTTATGTTACTCAGTACATCTGCTGCTCCCGTACCTACCTTTTTGGCAGCCTCTTCTGTCTTGTTTAAAATTTCTGTCCCTACATCACTCATATTTTGTCCAAGTCCCGTACCTACCTCACTCATATTTTGTTTAAGTTCACCTAATGCAGAACCTACCTTGTCCCCCGCATTAGTCAGTAGAGAAGAAGCTTTTTGTCCCAGTTCGGAGGCAGTTTGATTAGCAGCAGCAGTCATATTCTCGACAGCATTCGAAGCATTCGTAGTTACATTTTGCGCCATAATTTGTTGAGTTGAGATTGCAATTAGCAAGATAGACAATGTCATACCCATGAAAAGTATTTTTCTATTCATGGTTGATGTTCGGGTGAGTGTTAATTTAAATATTGGCATTCGAATTTCACTTGGCTTTATTCGAATATTCAGATCTCATTCAACCTAAAATTGGTTACTCTACTAATTCTATAATTCCTAGTAGCATATGTTTATTGAAAACCGAGCAGTAATTTGTCAATGTATTCCTTTATTAAGGAACTCATTTTTTTTCTTACAAATTCTTTAGATATTTCATTTTTGGCATAACTAAGTTCTATTGGATGATCGTTGCCTAGTAATCCTTCTTCAAAAATATGTACTCTTTCATTCCTTGGAAAGAAAGTGATTCTTCTTACGGTGGGTTGCTTTGTCATCTTGATGGAATCTTTTAGTTCAAACGTAACGCCTTCATGTAACTGATATGGTCTTTCTATGATGCAACTCAGATACATATTTTGTTGTTTAGTCTCAAGGAATTTTTTATATTCGATCATTATAGGTA
>JAICFW010000153.1 GCA_025923455.1 Nitrososphaeraceae archaeon
TGTAAGTAATCCATGAGAAAATAACAATCTCTTTGGGTTTGATTTTGATCATTTTGGGAAATGGAACTCCCATGCTTATCTTAAGATCTTCACCTACACATTCCCGATATTCTAGAGCTCCATGCTCAAGCCATATCTTGCTGCACATTCTTGCTAATCGGAGATATTCATTAATCTTGTTCTTAGGAACAGCCAATACAAATCCATCAACATATTTTGGTTTAATTTCTCTTTTCATTATATTAATGGGTTTATCATCATATTTTAAATGTAGGTTGCGAATCAGATATCAATAGTTGGATATAATAATTTTTGTTAAAATAAATTAGAATCAAATAGCGTTTCAATCAACATGGCATAACAAAATTGATAAGAGCGATGATCACATTATGCAAATAACTCAAGATTTGGAACAAATTAGTCATGGAACAAATTAGTCATGTCGCAATAGTAACTGGTGGAAATCGTGGGATTGGGTATGAGGTATGTAAGGAACTTTCTATGTCTGGTTGTCACGTCGTTCTCACAAGTAGGAATGAAGAAGAAGGGAAGAAGGCAATAGCTTCATTACATGCTCATGACAATATCTCATATCACAAACTCGATGTGACTGATATTGATGACATATCAGATCTTAAGGAGTGGATAGTAAAGAAATATGGAAGGCTTGATATCCTGATCAATAATGCTGGAATATATTTGGATGAAGGTGTAAGCGTTTTTGAAGTAGATGAGAAAATAGTACAGGAAACACTTGCTGCTAATTTTTATGGAGCTTTTCACATGTGCAGGGCATTTGTTCCAATCATGAAAGAAAATGGATACGGCAGAATAGTAAACATTTCTTCAGGGTATGGAGCAATGAATGAGATGGCGGGTTACCAAGCTGCTTATCGAATTTCAAAGGCATCGCTCAATGCCCTTACATTAATTATGGCCGATGAATTAAGAGATTTGAATATAAAAGTAAACGCAGTATGTCCTGGCTGGGTCAGCACCGAAATGGGGGCAGGATGGCTCCTACAAATCCACAAATGGCCGCCAAAGATATAGTACATTTTGCATTAGTTGATGCAAGCGGACCCACAGGTAGCTTCTTCAGATACAAAAAAGTAATTCAATGGTGAAAGATTGGTTTTACTATGATATTACTTGATATGGGACTACAAATCATACTAGTATCAGCATCTGGGGTTCTTACTCCAGGTCCACTTTTCTTTGCAAATTTAGCTCTCAGTAAATACGGCGGATTTTGGTCCGGGATAAAAATTGCAATAGGACATACAATTGTTGAGCTTCCTCTAATAATCCTCTATTCTTTACCGTTTATAGTACTTACTTTTCCTAGTACCATATTCAGCATGCTTAAGGTAATTAGTATCATTGGAGGAGTAAGTCTAATTGTATTTGGGATCTTCTATGTGGTAAGGACTCTAAGCAAAAATAATAATCTTACTGCCACTACCAAGCCATGCCGCATTGAAAATCCAATTCTTGCTGGAATATTATTCACTGGAGTTAACCCTTTTTTCTTTATGTGGTGGATTTCAATTGGTGTTAAATTAATTTCTGATTCTCTGCAATCGCTTGGATATCCACTGGGGTTAGTTTTTCTTTTTTTCGTACATATATGGATGGACTATGCGTGGCTAGGATTATCATCGTATTTTACATCAAGAGGTATTAAGATAGTTGGATCTCAATATCACAAGTTCATAATTATACTGTTAACGCTTCCCCTTTTTTACTACGGTATCAATTTCATTCTAGTGGGAATAAGATAGCTGACTTGTACTGAATTATTAAACATGAAGTGGATATGGAAATAGTTTATCTGTAACGGTCTCATATTCAACAATTAGAAATATTGGAGTCCAACTTTATTGAGAAAGAAAAGAATTTCTCGGTGTTTTATCAGTCTACTTGAACTCTGATTTGATAATCATGAATTGATCATCATAGTTTCTCGTTTCAATATTGACAAACCCTCCTGCAAGCACATCTCGGTCTGTCTTAGTTACGTTAACATGTAAGAATCCGCTTTCTTGTAACTGAGATGCCATATATGGTGCCTGCCCTCTAAAATCATATAGATTATTTCCCGCGGTCCCTACTACAAAATAAATGGGAACACCAGGCGAGTTGTATTGACTGGCATTTACATCCTTAACTATTGGTTGGCGGGAGCTATCAATATTGTATATCAAAGGATAGGATCTTTGATAATTATGATTATGTGAAGTTATTACCAAATCAACTCCATACTTTTCAAATAAAGGAGGATATGTTTCTCTCAAAATTTCATTTGCAGGATGGAGAGTGGGTGATGTGTAAAAGGGCCTGTACCCGTATACTATTATCCAGTCAATGTTTGGATTATTTGCTGCTTTATTCAGGTCGTCTTGGATGAATTGATATTGTTCGGATCCATTTACATATGGAATAACGGAACCCTTCCCCGTTGACATTGCCAGAAAATGAACATTTTGATAGTCAAAGGAATAAAATGGACTTTCTAGATCAAAATGTCTAATGTAATCGCCATATCTAGTTGACCCGGTATCATCGTCACCAAGAGCAACTTTAAACCTTCCGTCATCATCTAAATTTGAAATAATATCAAAAAAGCAGTCAGAATCTTTTACTTCTGACAAATCTCCTAGCGCAAAGACCAAATCAGGGTCCTCGTCTTCCATCCCATCTATGGTCTGTCGGGTCTTTGAATCACAGCCATAGTCACCAGCAATTACAAAATCAAATTCAGATTTTCCATCAAATACGGTTTCATCTGAAACGCTATTGATTCCCGATGCTGATGTGGAATCCACAACGTCAAAAGAACTTGTTACTGAGGAATCAGTACGGCCTTGACTTGATACATCTATCTCGATAGATAGTGGCCCCACATCTCCATTCTCCCCGATAGTCCATGAATATACAAATTTGCCCTGAAGATCCGTTTGTCCATTAAATGTTTTCTCAAAGTTATCTCCGGGATATACCAATTTTCCATCGATATCGGCATTTGGAATTGCTCTTGAATTTGAATCTGTTACGGTTATTATAGTATTCTGCGTGTCACCTCTGGCAACAGGATTCTTCTGTGAAAAAACTGATACAAGCATTATGTTATTGTCACTACCTGGGTCTACAATATCTGATACGTTAGCAGCGGGTGCAGTGGGTAAGTCTTGCTGTGGTTCAGATTGAACAGTAGATGATATTTCTTGGTTACTAATATTAGGAACTCCAACGACAAATACGCTATACCAACGGGTAGGTGCATTTGAACATAGCAGTTTTGCAGTTATCTTATTTTCACCATCAATAATTTGAGTATAACTGGTGCGTAGTACAAACTTCCACTGCGAAAAATCATCAATGCCGCCTGTTCCACTCGCATCAGCGTTTTGGTAGGGCCTAACATCATTGACTATCAAGGAGACGGAACAATTTTTCAGCGAGTTATCTGAAGATATACCCGATATTGACAATTCTTGACCCGTACTTACATTTTGGGTTGTTATCGGGTTAACTATCTTTATTGTCTCTTGGGGAATTGGAGATGATGGTAATTCTTCCGTACTCTGACCATAGATCATCTGATTTGGAAAAAACAACATAAGAAGAGGTAAGGTAATAGAACCCATGGTAAAAAATGGAGCTTTTACCTCACCGGACATCGCTTACAAAATCGATGTTTGTCATATATATTCTGAAGCTTGATTTTCAGATTTGATTTTTATTTGACAAGAGGCAGATAATTCTAGGTAGTAAAGGGGTTTATCATTTTATATCAAAATTGCATACAAATTGATGTACTGCAGTGTTAGGAAACTATGAAGATTTTGATTAATAGTGACACTGCTGCCGCAACCCCCGCACTAGCTGGAATTGTGATAATCCATGCATAGACAATTCTCTTACCCACACCCCACCTGACGGCGGATAACCTTTTTGTGGCGCCAACCCCCATAATACCTCCAGCAATTGCGTGAGTAGTACTTACAGGAATACCAAACCAGGCCATTGACGTAAGTATAACACCGCCTCCTGTTTCGGCACAAAATCCTTGGAACGGACGTAGATTTGTTAACTTAAACGCCATTGTCTTAACTATTCTCCAACCTCCAAAAAAAGTTCCCAGTGCAATTGCAAAAGCGGCTCCCAATACGACTTCAATTGGCACAACAAACGATTGAGAATCAAGCATCCCCCCTGCAATTAGCAATGCAGTGATTACTCCCATAGTCTTTTGACCATCATTGGCGCCATGAGTGAGCGAGAAAAAGACTGAAGAACAAATCTGAAGTCTTCCGAAAATCCTGTTAACATGAGAAGACGTGTAATTCCTGAAAAAATACATGACAAGCAGCGCGATCCCAAATGCACAAACAAATCCCAAAGTAGGAGATACTACAATAAACGTAAGTGTTTTTTCTATGCCTGAAAATACTAAGGCGGAAGTTCCTCCTGCAAGTAACGCTGATCCTATAAGACCGCCTATTAACGCATGGCTACTTGATGATGGGAGGCCAAAGTACCATGTAATTAGATCCCAAATTATTGCACCAATTAAGCCTGCAAATATTACGTCGACAGTTGAAAAGGAGGGCTGTATTATACCCTTACCAACCGTTGCAGCCACTGCAGTACCGAAAATAAATGGTCCGGCAAAATTTGCAACTGCTGCTATCATTACTGCATATAGTGGTCTGAGGACTCTAGTACCAACAACGGTAGCTATTGAATTCGCTGAATCATGAAAACCATTCACAAAATCAAAAAAGAGCGCAGCTGAAATAGCTGAATAAACTGCAATTTCAATGGGTATCAATATTCAATCTCATCGATATTTTAGAGCGATGTCTTCTATAACGTCGGCAACATCTCTAGATCTATCAAGCGCGCTTTCGAGGGTCTCGTAAACCTCTTTGGTTTTTATGATTTCTATTGCATTGTCCGTCTCAAATAAATCTGCAATTGCAACACGATAAATGTTATCCCCCTCATGTTCAAAGCGGCTAATCGCTTTTGTATATTGTATCAAGTCTTCCCTTTTTGCCTTTGGTAGTCCCTTAACCGCTTTGTAGATTTCCTTGCATGCGTTCAATAGCAGATTAGCTAATTCTTGCATATGGACTGATGATTTCTTGATCTTAAACAGCACCATTCTGTCCGAAGTCCCGTATGTGGCATCAAGGACTTGATCGATAGTACTAGTAAGCTCTGAAATATCCTCTTTGTCAAGCGGTGTCACAAATGTCTTGTCAATTATAGTAAATAATTCATGAGTAAACTGATCTCCTTGGTGTTCTAAATTTTTTAGGATATCGTTCTTTTCATTCAACGTGCTGTAATCGCTAATTGACTCTGCTAGGATAGTTGCAGCTTTTACAAGAGTACTTGCTTGGTTTTCTAGCATAGTCATTATTTC
>JAICFW010000154.1 GCA_025923455.1 Nitrososphaeraceae archaeon
ATTAAAAGGCATTACAATCTGAGAATGTATTTATTACGGCTATTAGATTTTGAATTAAGATTCTCGAATTTTGTCTTCTGATAAAAAAGATATTAAAATTACGAACCACGTATATCAACCCAAACACGAAATTTTATCCAAAAAAGAAGCTGAAGAAGTTCTAAAGAAATTCAATACAAAGCCAAGTCAGCTCCCATACATATTAATTAACGACAAGGGACTAGAAGATCTAGATGTGAGACCGGGCGATATTATTAAGATAACAAGAACGTCATTTACTGCAGGCGAAAGTATCTATTATAGGTATGTAGTGGAGGATTAACCTTGTCACAAAATACACTCGATATGTGGGCAATTATCCACAACATTTTGCAAAAAGAAGGAGTAGCAAGACAACATCTCAATTCTTATGGCGAATTTATAGAAAGAGGATTACAGAGTATCATTGATGAAGTTGGTGAGATAGAGATTGAGACTGCTGAATACCCCTATAAAATTAGGCTGGGTAAAATTAAACTACAACAACCTCGAATTATGGAGCTTGACGGTTCGGTAACTCATGTGGCTCCTGTGGAAGCCAGACTTCGCAACCTAACTTACGGTTCACCTATAATGCTTGAATGCAGTATTGTTGAAGACGATAAGATACTAGAGTCGAGATTTATCCATATCGGAGATATCCCCGTAATGGTAAAGTCAAACGCATGCATTTTACATAATCTTCCTGAAACTAAACTTATCGAACTGGGCGAGGATCCAAAAGACCCGGGTGGCTACTTTGTAATTAATGGTTCGGAGCGAGTAATCATCGGATTAGAAGACCTGTCATATAACAAGATAATTGTTGATACAGAAGAAACGACAGGCAACTTGGTTTACAAGGCTAAAGTTTACTCTTCAATTGTCGGATACCGTGCGAAACTGGAACTAATAATGAGACCAGACGGCTCAATCGTTGCTAAAATTCCTGGATCTCCTGTAGACATTCCACTTATTACATTAATTAGGGCTTTAGGCCTTGAATCTGATAAAGATATTGCAGACGGTGTATCGCTAAATTCAATAATACAAGATGAGTTGGAACCCTCCTTTGAAAAAGCTGGAGAAATAGTGACAAGTAGAGATGCAATTGTATACATAAGCAAGAGAATAGCTCCTGGAATGCTAGAAGAGTTTCAGATAAAGAGAGCTGAAACTTTACTCGATTGGGGTTTGCTTCCACACCTTGGAAAGAATCCTGAAAACAGAAACGAAAAGGCACTCTTTTTGGGAGAGGCAACATGTAAGTTAGTTGAACTCAGGCTTAGTTTGGTAGCATCAGACGACAAAGACCATTATGGTAATAAGGTAATCAAATTCGCAGGCCAGATGCTAGCTGATCTCTTTAGAACTGCATTTAGAAATCTAGTACGAGATATGAAATATCAACTAGAAAGGTCAGGTCAAAAACGAGGGATAAACGCTGTTGCAGCTGCAGTAAGACCCGGAATAATTTCTGATAAATTGAACAACGCCATCGCAACAGGGAACTGGGGAAGGGGAAGAGTTGGTGTAACCCAGTTATTAGATAGAACAAACTACATTTCAACTATTAGCCATCTCCGTCGAATTCAATCACCTTTGAGCAGAAGTCAGCCTAATTTCGAAGCAAGGGATCTTCATTCAACACACTTTGGTAGAATATGTCCAGCTGAAACTCCTGAAGGATCAAACTGCGGTCTAGTAAAAAATATTGCTTTATCTTCCATTATATCTGTAAGTGTTTCTGTTTCAGAGATAATTGAAAAATTATATGAGTTGGGAGCACATCCTGTTGAAGAGGCATCTGACAGTTTACGTAAGAATGGTACCAGGATATTTGTAGATGGACGTCTTATTGGTTACTACGACAACGGACAGCATCTTACAGATACGCTAAGAAGTTTGAGAAGATCTGGGAAAATTCATGCACATGTTGGAGTTTACTTTTACTCGAACGAAAATGAAATCGCAACAAAGAGACTTTATGTAAGTTGTAATTCCGGAAGAATACTTAGACCTCTTGCAATAATAAAGGAAGGAAAACCCGTAATTACACAGGACGTGCTTGACTTGATAAAGAGGAACATGAAATCATGGTCTGATTTGTTATGGATGGGTATGATAGAATTAATTGACGCAAATGAAGAAGAAAATTGTTATGTGGCAATGGACTACACCAGTCTTGAATCAAATCACACTCATCTTGAAATTTATCCACCCTCAATACTTGGCGTTGGAGCTTCTATTATTCCATATCCAGAACATAATCAGTCTCCAAGAAATACATATGAAAGTGCAATGGCAAAACAGAGTCTTGGATTTTCCACACCTTTGATGAATGCCAGTACTTATGTAAGACAACATTTTATGCTATATCCACAGATACCGGTAGTTACTACTAAAGCGATCAACCTTCTTGGAATGGAAGAACGTCCCACAGGTCAGAACTGTATTGTTGCAGTATTACCATTTGAAGGATATAATATTGAAGATGCAGTAGTCTTTAACAAATCATCAGTGGATCGAGGCCTTGGAAGAACCTTCTTCTACAGGGTATACGAAGCAGAAGCAAAACAGTATCCAGGAGGAATGAAAGACAAGTTTGAAATTCCATCATCTGATGCAAATATCCGGGGATATCGAGGCGAAAAATCATACCGTTTACTCGAAGATGACGGTGCTATTATGCACGAATCAATTGTAAACGGAGGAGATATTTTGATTGGTAGAACATCGCCGCCCAGGTTTATGGAAGAATACAAAGAATTTGAGGTAAAGGGTCCTTATCGAAGGGACACATCCATAGGGGTAAGGCCATCTGAGAACGGTGTTGTTGATTCTGTTGTAATGACTCAGTCTGTGGACGGTGGAAAAATGTACAAAATTAGGGTTAGAGACATGAGAATTCCTGAAATTGGCGACAAGTTTGCTTCAAGACATGGACAAAAGGGTGTAGTAGGCATGCTTGTTCCACAAGAAGATCTTCCTTACACTGAAGATGGAGTGGTTCCGGATGTTTTGATTAATCCCCACGCATTTCCATCAAGAATGACAGTGGGTCAGTTTATGGAATCCTTGGCAGGAAAATCCTCTGCATTAAGAGGTAAAGTTGTTGACGGATCAGCTTTTGTTGGCGAAAAAGTAAACGATCTCAAAGAGATACTTGAAAAATATGGCTTCAAATCGACTGGAAAAGAGGCAATGTATGATGGACGTACAGGCAAAAAGTTCAACGCAGAAGTATATGTGGGTGTAGTCTATTATCAGAAACTTCACCATATGGTTGCTGACAAGATTCACAGCAGAGCAAGAGGTCAAGTTCAGATGCTGACAAAACAGCCTACAGAAGGTCGTGCAAGAGGTGGAGGTCTTCGATTTGGTGAAATGGAGCGGGACTGCTTAATTGCATACGGTGCTTCTATGATGTTAAAAGACAGGTTGTTAGAAGAATCAGACAAGGCAGAAGTAAATATTTGTGAACGCTGCGGATTACTGGCTTATTACGATATAAAGCAAAGAAGATATGTATGCAGAGTTTGTGGTGATAGAGCCAAAATATCATCAATTGCGATTGCATATGCGTTTAAACTGTTATTGCAAGAGATGATAAGCCTCAATGTTGCTCCAAGATTGATTCCACAGGAGAAGGTGTAAAAATCATGGAAGTTGAAGATACTCTAAAAATTTTAGGCAGTATAAAATTTAGCGTTCTATCTCCTGTTGAGATACGCAAGTTCAGTGTAGTGGAGATCACTGCGCCAGAAACATATGATGAGGATGGGATGGCTGTTCAGGGTGGTTTGATGGACAATAGACTAGGAACACTGGAACCAGGCCAAAAATGCGGAACCTGTGGAAATACTTCTGCTAACTGCCCCGGACACTTTGGTCACATTGAGTTGGCCGAAGCAGTGCTGCACATTGCATTTGTTGATGATATTCACAAATTGTTACTTGTATCTTGCAGGTCATGTAGCAGGATAAAACTTTCAAACGAAGATCTGGCAAAATTCAAAGATCTTCGAGATACAAAGGCTGCATACGCGGTAATTACACTTGAAAATATCAAAGAGGAAATAATAGAAAAGGCCAAAAAGGTGAAAATCTGCCCTCATTGTCAAAAGGAACAATATGATCTAGTATTTACAAAGCCCACAATATTTGTAGAGAAAACAGAGATTGGCGAAAACAGACTTCTTCCGATTACCATACGTGAAAGGCTGATGAATATTCCTAATGAGGATCTTGTTTTGCTTGGCTATGATCCCGAAACAGCAAGACCAGAATGGTTTGTTCTCCAGGTCCTACCTGTTCCTCCCGTTACCGTTAGACCATCTATTATTCTGGAGACAGGAATAAGATCAGAAGATGACCTTACGCACAAATTAGTCGACATAATTAGGGTCAATCAAAGGTTAAAAGAAAGTAAGGAAGCGGGAACACCTCCTCTGATTGTTCAGGACTTAGTAGATCTGCTTCAGTACCATGTGACCACGTATTTTGATAATGAAGTATCTGGGATACCTCAAGCACACCATAGATCTGGAAGACCCCTGAAAACTCTAACACAGAGGCTAAAAGGAAAGGAAGGTCGATTCAGAGGCTCCTTATCTGGCAAGAGAGTAGACTTTTCAAGTAGAACTGTCATTTCCCCGGATCCAAATTTGACAATCTCCGATGTTGGAGTGCCTGTAGATGTTGCAAAGAAACTGACGATACCTGAAACAGTAAACGACTGGAACATTGAAGATCTAAAGAAAATGATAATTAATGGACCAAACGACTATCCTGGAGCTAATTATATCATCCGAACAGACGGAGTTAAGATACGACTTGATTATGTTACTGATAGAACGGTTCTTGCCGATTCTATAAGTTCCGGATACATTGTGGAAAGGCATCTTCGTGATGGGGATTCGGTAATCTTTAACAGACAACCTTCTTTGCACAGAATGTCCATTATGGCACATTATGTAAAGGTACTTCCTTATAGAACGTTTAGATTACATCCGGCAGTATGTCCACCGTACAATGCTGACTTTGATGGAGACGAAATGAATCTTCATGTCCCACAAAGTGAGGAAGCACGAGCCGAGGCTGCGCTGTTGATGAGGGTACAGGACCAATTAATTTCTCCAAGATATGGGGGTCCAATTATTGGCGCAATAAGGGATTTCATAACAGGTGCATTTATCCTGACTCAGGACAAGACATTTTTGAAAGAAGACGAATTTACAAACCTGGCACTTTTAGGCGGATATTCCGGACCACTTCCTGAACCAAAGCACCTTGAAAACGGCAGAAAAATCTACACCGGAAAGCAGCTCTTTTCGCTATTTTTGCCAAAGGACTTTAATTTTGTTATCACATCAAAATGGAACAAGGCTTCTAAGGGTGAAGGTAAAGATGTTGTCATAAAGAATGGCGAATTACTGAGTGGAGTAATTGACAAGGCATCCATCGGAGCAGAAGAACCAGATAGTGTACTACACAGAATAACCAAGGATTATGGTAACGAAGCTGCAAAGCGATTCTTAGATTCAATTCTTATTGTATTAAAGACTTATCTGACACAAAACGGGTTTTCGTACGGATATTCAGATCTGTGGTTATCAGATGAAACAAGAGAAGAAATTAGTAGCGTTATTCTCAAGGCATATGAAAAAGTGTATGAACTCATAAAACAACACGATGATGAAACGTTACCCTTGACAAGAGGATTATCACCTTCGGAAGCATTAGAACTATATGTAGTAAATGAACTTTCAAGAGCACGGGACAGAGCAGGCAAAACAGCTGACCGCGCTTTTCCAGATGACAATTCTGGTGTCATCATGGCATCGACTGGAGCAAGAGGTTCCACGCTAAATATTGGACAAATGACCGCCGCATTAGGCCAGCAGTCCATTAGAGGTAGAAGAATTACCAAAGGATACAGAGATAGATCACTTCCTCATTTCAAACGCAATGATGCTAACCCGGATTCCAAAGGATTTGTAAAATCCAATTATAGGGACGGACTAAGCCCACTTGAATTTTTCTTCCATGCGATGGGTGGCAGAGAGGGACTAGTGGACACTGCAGTTAGGACTCAGCAGTCTGGATACATGCAGAGAAGGTTGATAAATGCACTTGAACATATGAAAATAGAATATGATCAAACTGTTAGAGATCCACATGGCAATATTATACAGTTTGTATATGGTGAGGATGGGATAGATCCAGCAAAAAGCGATCATGGTGAAGCTGTAAATATTTCTAGATTGATAGAAGGCGAATCACTGGTCGATGAAGGCAAGAAAGCCAACGAAAAGGAAGTTTTAGAAATAGTGAATAAACACTCAAAAACTCTTAATCCAAAATTAAGAGAAAAATTGTTACTATCTCTTAATGAAAGTAAAATAAGTAAAGATGGTGCTAACAAAGTTGTAAAGAAAACGCTTGATCTAATTAACAGGGCAATGGTAGAACCCGGGGAAGCTGTAGGAGTTGTTACAGCTCAGTCTATTGGCGAACCAGGTACTCAGATGACACTTAGAACGTTCCATTTTGCCGGGGTCAAAGAAAGAAACGTTACATTAGGACTTCCAAGGCTGATTGAACTTGTCGACGCAAGAAAGAAGCCAGTAACACCTACAATGGATGTTTATCTTGACGAAGAACATAGAGTCTCAAGAGAAAAAGCACTAAATGTGGCAAGAGATATTATATTTACAAAGGTTGCGGATCTAATTGAGAGGAGCGAGACTGATTATTCCGGTATTCTGACATTCCACATTTCTGACTCCAAATTATCTGAACGAGGATGCTCAATTGAAGATATTATGGAGGTGCTAAAGGGACCAAAGAAAAAATATGACGTTACCCTACAGGAAGCGAAGAAAATTATCAAAATTTCTATTGCAAGCGAACCTGATGCACAAACGTTACTGACAATGAAGAACAAACTATTGAATGCTAGGGTTAAAGGTGTTCAAGATATTGAAAGAGTAACAATTGTAAAACAAAATGAAGAATGGGTTATCCAAACAGCAGGATCAAATCTATCAAAGATTATAGCAATTGATGGTATCGACACCTCCCGTATCATAACAAATAATGTTTATGAAGTTTGGCAGACTCTTGGCATAGAAGCAGCAAGGAATGCGCTAATAAAGGAAGTAACTAATACGTTGGAAGAACAAGGACTAGAAGTAGATATGAGACATATTATGTTGGTTGCTGATCTTATGACATCAAAAGGCCACCTGCAACAAATTGGTCGACACGGAATCGCAGGTACCAAAACTTCAGTGCTGGCGCGTGCCGCGTTTGAAATTACTGTACCAACAATTGCAAAAGCATCTTTGGAAGGGCAGATAGAGTCACTTAAAGGCGTAACAGAAAACGTTATAGTAGGCGCTACTGTACCAATCGGTACGGGCATGGTCGAACTTTACATGAGTGTGAAGGATGAAAATGAAAAATCTCGAAAAAACAATTAAAGAAGCAATTAGTTCTAAGAAATGCAAAATAGGGACCAGAGAGGTAATGGGCTCAATTAAAGGCTCAAAACTTATAGTTCTTTCAAATTCATTGATTGACAGTAATAAATCAAAAATCTTGGAGGAAGCAAAAGCTGCACAGGTGCCAACGTTACAATATAATGGTAATTCCGTTCAGCTGGGAAGATTGTGTAATAAAACATTTAGAATAAGTACGATATCTCTGAAAGTTGGCAGCGATAATGAAATTCAGGAATTACTAAATGAATTTGGAACCAAATGATACATATGGCAAATTCCTGTTACTTTACGAAATTTTTCAAATCGAATTTTTATAAATGACTGCAAAATGGAAAACCAAATTTCAAACTCACCAAACAACCCAATAATAGAGGCTAAGAATTAAATTGACTGAAAAAATCAAACTAACTTCTGGAGAACTTAGACTAATGTCTTTATTTCAGAATATAACAGGTGCAGTTGCACGTGATTGCGTTGTTGACGAGAAGATGGATAGAGTAATTTTCATTGTAAATAAGGGGCAGATGGGTTTGGCTATTGGAAAAGGCGGCTCAACCATAAGGCAGCTGCAAGGGATAGTCACAAAGAAAGTCGAATTAGTTGAATATTCAGAAGATCCTTCTGCTTTTTTGGGTAATGTGCTTAATTCAGATATGATTAACGAGATAAAGATTAATAATAGATTCGATGGTTCAAGACAGGCTGTTGTGGTAGTGGATTCAAAAAAGAAAGGCATAGTAGTGGGTAAAGAGGGACGTAATGCGGAGAAGGCAAGAATCTTGGCAAAAAGATACTTTCAGATTTCAAATGTTATGATAGTGAGTGAAGATCATGCGCAGAATAATTGAGGTTGGTTGGTAATGGCAAAATCACCCTTAGGACTATTTTCTGGTAGAGTTTTAAAATCAAAGAGAAAGAGGATGAGATGGTCAAACAAGTACTACAAGAGGCGAATGCTCATGCTAGACAGAAAGGCAAACCCCTTTGAAGGAGCTCCTCAGGCAAGGGCTATAGTTCTTGAAAAAGTTGGAATCGAGTCAAAACAGCCAAACTCTGCTGTCAGAAAGTGTGTTAGAGTCCAATTAATTAAGAATGGAAAATCAATAACAGCATTCCTCCCACGTGACGGTGCTCTAAATTACATAGACGAGCATGATGAAGTTTTGCTAGAAGGAATTGGTGGATCAATGGGAGGTGCTATGGGAGATATCCCTGGAGTTAGATGGCAAGTCTTTAAAGTAAACGGAGTATCACTTATAGAGCTGGTATACGGGAGAAAAGAAAAGCCTAGGAGATGATATGAATGGTTACAAAAGAAACTGTCATGTTATTATTTAACAAATGGAACACTGGTGATATTGAAATCCAGGATTCTGGCCTGAAAAATGTAATTGCATTGGATCCGGCTATAATCCCGATTAGCTTTGGAAGACATGAGCATCAACGATTAAAGAAAGCTGAAGTCCACATTATTGAAAGACTTGTAAACAAGTTAATGCACTTTGGCAAGAAATATGCAAAAAACACCGGGAGAATGGGTGGTAAAAAAGGAAGGATGGTAAAAACAGTAAAGACCGCACTTGACCTAATACATTATGAAACTGGCAAGAATCCAGTAGAGCTTTTAATCAGGGCAATTGAAAATGCTGCACCAAATGAAGATACCACAAGAATCGTCTATGGTGGTGTTGTATACCATGTCTCTGTTGATGTAGCACCGCTAAGGCGCATTGATCTCGCACTCAGATTTATTGCAGAAGGTGTAAGGGAATCAACCTACTCAAATCCAAAAACTATTGAAGAGGCCCTGGCAAAGGAAATAATCTCGGCATCGAGTAATTCAATGGAAAGTCATTCAGTAAAAAAGAAAAATGAACAAGAAAGAATAGCCATGTCTTCAAGGTAGGCAGGTTTACCTTTTTCTGATATTCCAATATTTTTTCAACTTTCAATCTTTACTTCAATATAAATTCCTAATTCTGAAAGTTAAATAACGACGGATTATTGTGAAAGAATTGTAAATGAGCGCCAAGGAAAGTAATATTTTTTCAAAAGTTTCATTATGGAGTACTCACTCCGGTAAGAAAATAATAAAGCAAGTGTTATTACAAGAAAGAGGATATAAACAATATAGTAAATACCGGCGCCAGTCTGAAGGAGAGTTTACAGAGTTTACAAAAAGATTTCTATTATCATTACATAAAAAACTCATTTCAGATACAAACCCGAAAGCAACAATGAAAAAATTTATCGACGAAATAGAATCGAATGAATTGTCGTTGGATGATTCAAAAATTGATTCGGTACGCGAAAGGCTTTCAAAACCTGACGTACTGGCAGATAGGGTACAGAGAATATTAAATTCTAATTTTGTAAAAATGACCTTCCCTGTGTTCCCCGCTTTGATTGATAGTGCTTCTGATTTCTATAAAGAACCGGTATCAAAAGAGGTAAGGACGTCAATTGTTGATGGGCATGTTATTGCTATCGATCTCAGTGAACCAATGGATAGGATAATGGATGCTGACGAAGATATCGAATTCTTGGATGATTACAAACTTATGAATCCATATATCCTTGAGATAGCGCGAGAAAAAATCTCGGCAGGTGGTGATTCTGTACTTAAGGCGTTTGAAGATGGATTCAAAGATGCAAGGATTGGACAGTATATTGACGCTAGGCTAAAACTCAAGCCCGAATCTATAAGCGACGAAAATATGATTGGATGTTATAAAAAGTATCGTGCCGTCATGGGTACTGCCGGTCGTAACATGGCATTTAATATGGCTCCTCTCAATGATATTTTTCATTTAGGGATGGCAAAGGCAGCTGAGTGCGTCGGATGCGGCAATGAAATGGAAGATGCAATAGCAAATGGAGGAATAAAGATTCCCTCATGGCCGCTTTACTACTCGATTGTTACAAATGATGTTGAGAAGGCATTTGAACTTACATTGAGTAAAAGTGAAATCTATTTAGATGAAGCGAAGATTGCACTTGAAATGTTACCAGAAGAGATGTCTATAAAGCCATTTTTGAAATTCTTGTTCCTAACCGTCAGTCACTATAATCAATACTGGTTCAACGTTATGAAGCGTCGCGATTTGTTTCCATATTTCCAAAAGAATCTCTCAATAAGTATCAAAAATTCCAAATGATTGTATTTCATTCCTTTAACTATTGATGATTCTTTGATCCACCCAAAAATATCCGATTTTGTTGGCAATGAAAGCTCTCGGAAGAAAATAATAGAGTGGGTAGTAAAATGGTCCGATGGCTCAAAACCTTTGTTACTTATTGGGCCACCAGGTGTTGGTAAAACTTCCTTTGTTCATGCATTATGCCGTGAATTTGATATTGATCTGATTGAGCTGAACGCGAGTGATACTCGAAATAAGAACTTGCTTGAACAAGTCATTACACCTATATTTTCAAATTCGAGTCTAACTGGAAAGAACTATCTACTTTTTCTGGACGAAATAGACGGGATTTCAAAAAGGGAAGACTCGGGAGGACTTGATTTCTTGATAGATTTATTCAAAGAGCCTTCGATAAGGGTAATTATGGCTGCAAATAAATCAAACGAGGCGATAAAGAAGATTTCCAAAGTTTCAAAAACAATCACATTCTCTCCAATCCCCCCAAGACTTTCTATGCTTTATTTGGACAAGATTTTGAGACTTCAAAATGCCTCAATGAATGATGAGAACAGAATTACCGTAGTGCGTAATAGTTTTGGCGATATTAGATCACTCTTGAATGCAATACAGGCCATGAAGGCAGGTTACACAACGATCAAAAATCCAGTAGTTGATATTGATATCGAAAATATGATAGGACAATTCTTTTCTGTCAAGACTTTTGGAGAAGCATTGGACCTAGTTCAAAGGGCAGATATCTCTTATTCTGATCCTAGGTTTGGTCAGTCTTCTGAAGATAGACGGAAAGACATACTTGCTGCTTTTTTCTCCAGCATTGTCATGTCCAAGATTGATATCCCAACCATAGCCGTGCTCTTAGACAAACTCTCAGAATTGGATGTGATCTTGGGAAGATCTCTTGTATTGAGAAACTGGAAGATATTGAGGTATTTTCCACTGATACTAACTAAATCATTATTTGAGGTGTCACGAAATAAGTTTATTCGATATAACCGATATAGTATTGGGTTTGAAAATATGGGAATTTTATCAAGGGCCCAGGGTTTGAAAAAGACATTACGAATTCTGGCACAATACTTCCATACTTCAAGAAGCACTTTTGGCTCCTTTTACTTTGAACCTCTCAGGCAAGTCTTATCAGGCACGGAGCAATATGAGGACTTGATTAGAAGTACTATTGCATCAGAAAAAGAAGCCGATGTGCTGGTCAGGGAAGTATCAAGACCAACCGAAAATGAACGCTGATGGCAAATGGTAGCCGACAAGTTGTACTAGAATGACTACGACTGGTCGCAGGCTGTGACAAGTCTTGATAAAATTTAAAATCATATTATCTATTGGCTGTTTGAATAATTCTAGAATTAAATAGGATAGAAAAACATTAAACTCCCAAAAAGTCTCTAAGGATTATGTCTAGCGAATACGAACAGAACGTTGGAAAACTCCTTACTGAAAAGATTGAAAGATATGATAAATTGAAAAATGATCCCAACGTTTCAAAAACTGAACTTGAATCTCTATTATCAGAGATAGAAACATTAGAGTCTTTGTATGATAATTATAATCTAGGCATGAACTACTTCCGACGAGCGAAAGGCGGACGGGCTGGTTTAAGAGAATAAAATATACCTAGTCTACACCATTCAATGATTTTATTGGACAAAATATGCCTTTTCTAGTTAGGTAGAACTACGTTAGCTATAATGAATTTATATGCGAATATATGCTGTTTAAAATTGTTATGCACGATGAAAAGATAAACCGTCTGCATGAAATGAAAAAAAAAGCAGAGTTAGGAGGGGGCCAAGAAAGAATTGAAGCTCAACACACAAAGGGAAAATTAACTGCAAGAGAAAGGCTGGATTTGCTTCTTGACAGTAATTCTTTCATCGAAATAGACAAGTATGTAGTTCATAGATCAAACGATAGTGATGCAACCAAATACTACGGTGATGGCGTCATTACGGGTTTTGGTACAGTCAACGGAAGACAGGTGTTTGTTTATGCATATGATTTTACAATCCTAGGTGGATCCCTGGGTGAAATGGCTGGAAGGAAGATCGTAAAGCTCATGGATCATGCGATCAAAGTGGGCGCCCCGCTCATCGGCATCCTGGATTCTGGAGGAGCAAGAATACAGGAAGGTGTAATGAGTCTTGATGGTTATGGTGATATATTTTTCAGAAATACTATGGCTTCTGGTGTTATACCACAAATAACTGCAAGTATTGGTCCATGCGCTGGGGGGGCAGTATATTCACCGGCCATGACAGACTTTGTTATTATGGTTGAAAATATTGGTCAAATGTTTGTAACAGGTCCTGAAGTAGTGAAAGAAGTCCTCAGTCAGGAGGTTTCTTTTGAAGATCTTGGTGGAGCAAGAACTCATTCAACTAAATCAGGTGTGGCTCATTTTGTTGCAGAAAATGAATATGAATGCATGGACAAAATAAAAAAATTGATTTCGTTTATCCCTCAAAATAATCTTGAAGTCTCACCAGTGATCGAAACCCAAGACGATCCTAATAGACTGGAACCCGATTTTTCTAAAATACTACCGGAAAATCCTTATGAACAATATGACATGAAGCAAATCATCAAGCTGCTTGTTGATAAGGGTGATTTCCTTGAAGTTCATGAACATTTTGCCGAAAATATTCTGGTCGGTTTTGCTAGGATCGATGGTAAAACAATTGGAATAATCGCCAATCAACCTATGTATCTTGCTGGAGCCCTAGATATCAATTCTTCAACTAAAGCTGCTAGATTCATTCGCTTTTGCGATTGCTTCAATATCCCAATTGTTACTCTAGTAGATACACCAGGGTATTTGCCAGGAACAGATCAGGAACATAATGGCATCATACGACATGGTAGCAAATTGTTATATGCTTACTGCGAAGCAACAGTACCCAAAGTAACTTGTATAATTGGAAAAGCTTATGGTGGGGCATATATTGCAATGGGTAGTAAGAACCTGAGGGCAGACATCAATTATGCTTGGCCCACAGCTGAAATTGCTGTATTGGGTCCAGAGGCCGCCATTACAATTGTGCACAGAAAGGACCTCAAGAATTCCAAGAACCCAATTGAAATCAAAAAGAAATTGGCAAAGGAATATCGTCAAAAATTTGCGAATCCTTACATCGCAGCAGAAAAGGGAATAATTGATCTTGTTATAGATCCGATTGAAACTAGAATAATGATAGTAAAAGCCCTGAATGTACTGCAAAACAAGAG
Organism: Nitrososphaeraceae archaeon; assembly: GCA_025923455.1. Taxonomy (GTDB): domain Archaea; phylum Thermoproteota; class Nitrososphaeria; order Nitrososphaerales; family Nitrososphaeraceae; genus TA-21. Next base: position 13,928 of record JAICFW010000154.1, read on the forward strand.
GGAATCAAGACCGGTAAGGAAACATGGTAACATTAATCTTTAGGGGAAATCTGAATTGGGAAAATTAATTTCAAGCATTTTAATTGCAAATAGGGGCGAGATAGCGTTAAGGGTAATAAGGGCTTGTAAGGAAATGAAGATCAAATCAATTGCTCTTTATTCCGACGAAGACTTGAGGTCAAAGCACGTAAAGAGTGCAGATGAGGCATACTATCTGGGTCCTCCTGCACCAACCAAAAGCTATCTTAACATTGATAGAATAATTGAAATCGCAGTAAGTGCCGGTGCAGAAGCAATACATCCAGGTTATGGATTCCTTTCTGAAAATGAAACATTCGCCGCAAAATGTGAAGAAAATGGAATTATCTTTATTGGTCCAACTAGTGAAGCGATGGCGCTTACGGGCGACAAGATGAAATGTAAAGAGATCATGAAAAAAGCAGAAGTTCCAACAATTCCTGGAAGCGATGATATATTAGAAGAAGTTGATAAGGCAGTTGAGATAGCTGAAGAAGCCGGATATCCGGTTCTACTTAAATCGGCATACGGCGGTGGTGGTAGAGGTATTCGTTTTGCAAATGACGAAAAGCAACTTAGAGAGGAATTTGAAATGGCAGCCGCTGAATCAACAGCCGCCTTTGGTAAATCTGGATTGTATGTTGAGAAATTCCTACAAGGTATAAGACATATAGAGTTTCAGCTTGCCAGGGATTCGAGTGGAAACGGAAGACACCTGTTTGAACGAGAATGCTCGATCCAAAGACGTCATCAAAAATTAATAGAATTTTCACCATCTTCTGTTGTGGACAAGAAAACCAGATCAAAGATAGGGGAGATAGCTGTCAGAGCTGCAGAATCAGTCGACTATCTTAATGCAGGGACGGCTGAATTCTTAAGAGACGAAAAGGGTAACTTTTATTTCATAGAGGTTAACTCTCGCCTTCAGGTGGAGCATCCTGTCACAGAATTAGTCACAGGTGTTGACCTTGTAAAGTTGCAGATAAAAATTGCATGTGGAGAAGAGATCCCATTTAAACAGGATGATCTTAATCTGAATGGTTCAGCAATAGAATGCAGGATAAATGCAGAGGATCCATTTCATGATTTTGTTCCCTCAGTTGGACTGGTACCAGATTGTAATCTCCCATACGGACCTGGCGTAAGGGTTGACACATATTTGTATCCTGGGTGTAGTGTATCGGGATATTACGATTCTTTGGTCGCAAAATTGATAACATGGGGACAGGACTTTAATGAAGCAAGGGTAAGAATGTCAAATGCATTGGATGAATTTTTGATAGAGGGAATAAACACAACTATTCCATTATACAGAACAATAATGAACGAGAAGAACTTTATTGAAGGGAAGATCTCAACGGATTATTTAGAAAAATACGACATGCTAAATGTAATGCAGACTGATCTTAAAGCAAAACAAATGAAGGAATCTGATTCCGCTGTCGCATCTGCTTTGCTTTTTTCTGAATATATGAAGGGACAATACAGCACAGGAAATTCATCAAGAGATCTCTCTTTGTCAGACTGGGTGAGGACAGGTAATAAAAAAAATGGAATTTAAAATAGATAACCAGGATAACGTACTATCAGGCTCAATAAAGGAATCCAGTGGTAACGGCAAGATTGTTGCTACTATAAATAATAAAGAGCATTCCATCAAAATAATCGGTCTCAAAAACAGTATACTTGAATTTATCTTGGACAATTCATATAAGACAGCAAAGATACTTGAATACGGCAGCTCTCATGTCAAAATATGGATGAATGGAGAGCAAATAATTCTCAAAAAGCATTCCAAATTGACTGAAATTTTGGAGAAATCTATCGCATTAGGTGGTTCTGCTTCTGGAGAAAACAAACTATTAAGTCAAATTCCCGGAAGAGTTGTGTCTATCATGGTCAAGGCAGGTGACCAAATAAAAAAGGGTGATTCTATAATAGTGCTTGAGTCGATGAAAATGCAAGTTGCTGTAAAAGCACATAAAGACGGGCAAATAAAAGACATTAAGGTAAAAATAGG
>JAICFW010000155.1 GCA_025923455.1 Nitrososphaeraceae archaeon
TGACGGTGCGTGTATTGAGGCTTGTCCCGTAAATGTCTATGAGTGGCTAGATACGCCAGGACATCCTGCATCAGAGAAAAAGCCTTTCATGATAAGAGAAAAAGATTGCATTTTCTGTATGGCATGTGAAAATGTTTGTCCTCCGCAATGCGTGAAAATATTCCAAAAGGGCCAGTAGTGTCAGCAGGATTTGCTGTGAACCTATAAATATTTACTTGTACATTTTTACAATAGGTAGTGATAGAAGATAATATCAGAATTCAGCGGCTTTTTGTACTATGTTTTGATGGCAATTGCTTGGATAATGACCATTTACACTTTGAATTTTAATTATTTGAGTTATAAGTCAACTAGGAACTCGCTTATTCATAAGATCACAGGAAAAATAAACCTGTCTGATGAAACTTGCCCACTAGTAACAATTCAGCTGCCAATATATAATGAAAAATATGTGGCTACACGCCTCATCAATGCTGTTTGCACTATGGATTATCCCAAGGAGAGAATGGAAATACAGGTGCTTGATGATTCAGACGATGAAACCACCGGTATCATTGAGGCTATAGTTGACAAATATGAAAAAGATGGATTTACCATATCAGCTTTTCACAGAGTAAACAGATCAGGGTATAAAGCTGGAGCCCTTAAAGAAGGATTGAAACTTGCTAAAGGAGAATTCATCGCCATATTTGATGCAGATTTTATTCCCCAAAGGGATTTCTTGAAAAAAGCCCTATGTTATTTTGAGGATTCGAAAATTGGACTAGTTCAGGGAAGATGGGGTCACATTAATGAAAAATATTCAATTTTGACAAAGGCCCAAGCTGTATCCTTGGACCTTCATTTCTTTATTGAGCAAAAGGCAAAGAGTCTTTCGCATCTATTTATGAATTTTAATGGAACTGCGGGAATATGGAGAACCCTATGCATAAAGGACGCAGGTGGCTGGCATACAAGCACCTTGGTAGAAGATCTAGATTTGAGCTTCCGTGCTCAGATGAAAGGTTGGAAGTGCATCTTTGATGAAGATTTGGTTGTAAATGCTGAACTTCCCGTTCAAATGAATGCTGCAAAGCGTCAGCAATTCAGATGGGCAAAAGGTTCGATACAGGTTGCAAAGAAACTCTTGATAATGTTACTTTCACATAGAACACTTCCTATAGACACTAAAATCCAAATATTCATTCAATTAACCAAGCATATCATTAATCCTCTTTTTCTAATACAATTCCTGATATTCCCTATTCTGCTATTGATGAATTATCAGATTTATGATACTGCTTTGGCTCCTGCCCTTGGAATTGTGGCGTATCTTCTATTGGGCCCGGTAACATATTTGATAATGATTAGAAAAATATGGCATGAGAATTGGAGAACAAAGGCACTGCAGTACTTGTTCATGATATTTTACGCGAGCGGAATCTCAATAAACAATTCTGTAGCCATATTTGACGCATTGATAGGAAAAAGAAATGAATTCCTAAGGACCCCAAAATTTGGAATAATGGAAAAAAATCAAGATTGGCGCAATAATAAGTATGCTTTACCATTTACAAAGACTACGTTATTGGAAATCTTTTTTAGCGCTTATGGTTGCATTACAATTGCGATATCATTGTTATCTGGAAATCCAATATTTATACCTCTTATAGCATTACAAACAATAGGATTCTTCTATGTAGCTTACCTCAGCATAATCCAATCCAAAAATAATAAGAATACGGCAAATATGTATTTGAGATCACCAGCTGAAGTAAAGTTACAAGATGTAAGAGCCAATGATACGGCGACTTGACAATATTTATTCCCTGACCTAATTCCAAGTCAGGACGTAGGATTAGATGACTCCAGCTTCTCTTAATTTGTTGGGTAAATATGTATCAGCCAGATATTTGAATCCGTATTTGAAAAATGCATCCAATTCACATTTCTCTTTTCGTCCTAGAAATAGGTCCAATTCTTTCTTCCATCGTTTATCCTGAAGCCATGGTTTTTTCTTCATGTCGTTTGCCCTGTTCATATCCTCCGGAGTAGCTGCAAGTCTGGCTACTTTTGGTATATTATATTCATAAATATCAGAAAACATCATTCCCAACACCTTTGCATTTGGTGTTACCAATCTATCACTATCATAACTTAATGATTCACTTCCAATTTTGTAACGTAAAGCAATTCCTAATCCCCATGGATCAGCATCAGCGAAAATAACAACTGGCTTTTTCCACTTTTCGTTTAACATTTTTACCATCATCCTCGTTGCTCTATCTGGTTCACCTGATCCTGTTAATAAGATCGCGTTATATTTTTGAATAAATCCTGATTTTCTTATATTGTTAAGTACTGTATCCTTCTCCACTACCATCACAAAATCCGCCTTTACCTTTACTATTTCGAGATCTCTTATGTTAGTTGGTATTAGTTGCGATGTAGCCTTGCTCCCTAGGTTGCAATCTATCAGATCTCCACCAACACTTAGTGTTATTGGCCCCGAAATCATCCCTTTTGGTTTGGATGTTACAGAAAACTCCTCTCGTGGAACATTTGTCAAAAGTTCAATTGCCTTGATTGCATCATCAGAATCATCTTGACCACTCCAAAATTTTTGTTGATTTTTTTCATCGCCAACAGTGCTCAGAGTGGCATAATACATCCCCCTTATGGTACTTTCCATTTCCTCGTCCAGCAATTTTCTTATGGCATTTGCCATGACTAAATATTGTGCAAAAGTTGGTATCTTCTTCGAGCTGTTGGGGCCAATTTGGACTGTCTTCTCTCCAATAGTAAGCATTCTCTTCTCCTCCGACCAAACAGTATTGTCATATCCTACCTTTGGAATCTCAAGACTTGGCATTATACCCTCAACAAGAATATCATCACCAACATTCTTCATTATTTTCCTGATTTTGTTGGTTATTTCTTGATGTCTTTTATCTTTTAGTGTCATTTTCTTCTATACCTCACTTTTTCATATTCTTACGAGAAATATTAATTTTAGGCGCATTGGTTTTGTTACTCTGTGTTGATACACTAGATCGTGTATCAAATTTACTCAGCTTATTTTCATTACTGTTACCTTTACTAGTACTGATCTTTTTATTGACCGGTTCAATTCTCTTTTTTTGGTCTGAATTCGGAAGGATTTGTTTAGTAATATTTGATAATTCCCCACTAACATACTTTTCCGCCATGATTTGAAATGCCTTGGAAAGTTTTTTTGTATCAATCTTGATTGATTCTGATATTGCGCTTACAATGAAAGGGATATAGTGTTT
>JAICFW010000156.1 GCA_025923455.1 Nitrososphaeraceae archaeon
ACCCAACGTGAATTGGCAACTCTATCTGGAATCAGCACATCAATGATAAATCAAATTGAATCAGGACGATGTAAACCTAGTTATGATACAGCCAAGCGAATATTTGAAGTACTCAGTTCTCAAGAGGGAAAAACCTCATTAAAGGCCGGGGATATTTGTAGTCATGAAGTTATCTCTGTACAAAAAGACGAAAAGTTAGAAGTAGCTATAGAAAAAATGATGAAGAATTCTATAAGTCAGATACCTGTTATCGATGCCTCAAAAATTGTAGGACTTGTAAGTGAGGATATCCTTGCTAGAAAGGTGCTTGAGAGTGATGACAAGAAAATTATCCATCAGGTACCTATTTTGCAAATCATGGAACCACCGCCGCCAATTGTCGATATAGCAACTCCTGCAAAGGCCCTTATACCTCTTGTACGATTTGCGAAATGTGTGCTTGTGAGCAAAAAGGGTGAAGTTACAGGCATCATTACTATCAGTGATACCCTAAAAATGGCGGAATAACGTCAGACTCATTCTCTCAAGTTTTCCAAGCCGACGCAGCAATCTGCATTCTTTAAACAATTATCACAAATATTTATCGAACTTCCGTCGGGTAGTAAAACTTCACACAATGCGCATTTTCGCCCAGCAGCATTTGACATATGCATTTCATATTGCATCATGTGATATATATTTTCGGACATTGTGGTGTCAAGAGAATATGAAAATTTACTCTCAATTGCTTGCCTAATTCGTTTGTTTATACTTTCAGATCAAATTTTCGCTTCTTCTTTACGTCATCTATTATCCATTTTGTAACCAATATCAGTCCGAATATTGGAAAGCTACCGATGAAAAGATACGGGAAAATGGCAAGAAACATTGATGGCTCAAATATTTCCATACTCATCATACAATCTATACAAGTATAATATAATTCTGTAGTCTCATAATTCTTTCCAACTCAGAGTAGAGCCATGCTAGATAATTATCCGCCTTCGCTCTTTTCCCAACAACCATAAAAGTGGAGTAGTTATCTAGACGTGTATTGGTCTGAATCAATTAATAAAGAAAAATTCTTGATTTTTGATGATTGAATTTTATCATCCATAACAACTGTAAAACTTGATATAGAATGCGAAGTCATATTGCTAGGTTCAGCAATTGCACTTGATAGTCCAATCATTCTACCATTGTAGTCGAAAAAAGATGCGATTGCAAGCACATTTGTAGCTGTATCGTTACCCATATTGGAAATTCTTCCACTGACATAATAATATCCAAATATGTCGGGTCTGGATTTCAAAGATGTTATTATCAAATTATCTGGTTTGTTGTCTCCACTCTCGCTGGTAAAACTGAGAGTATAATTAAAGAATTGGTTAGTCTGATTCTTATCTAGAAATACTATCTCAAATGGAGATACTTCTCCGATGTTCAATGACCTTAGTGATATTATCCCGCTTGCGTTACCTATGTTATGTCCACCTTTGTCGTAAAAATTGGCATGAGCTGTAACTGTTTTCTGTGTTTCATTTGAGATATTCATTATTTGACCAAATAAATGAATAAAACCACTTTGGTCAATAACATTGTTGTGTTCTAAAACGGTAAAGTTTTCTAAAGAGTACCCTGTACCGATTATCATTAGGAAAACTGTCGCGACAAATAGTAACACGCCCCTATGAATTGAAAGAATTGAAAGGCAAATAGAGTTTCTAAAGTAATTCAAATTAAAACATCCTGTGAATATTGGTATAATGAGGAGATATAACTGTGTTCCAAAGCAAATATCCCCTACATTGGTTAGCGGTTTTTCAAAAGAAATGTTGCATATACCTGCTCGTACTGAAACGCTAGTGAAAATTTATTATTAGATAGATCGTTCTCAGTTCTATTTCCACTAGAGAGATAATTCTTAAAGTGTTCATAGCTCGCCGCTTCTAAACTAATTGATTTAATAAATGATTCTTTGATGTTCTCTTGTCCAGATGGCACATCTAGACTATTGGCCTCATTTTCAAGTTCCTTAAACTGTGGCAAGTATCTATCAGTTATCGAAATCATAGTTGAATTGTCATTTTCCTTTGTAGTCCATTTTCCTAATTCTATTTGATATTTGGCTGTAAGCTCAGTTGACTTTGATACCAAGCCCCGTAGCGAATCGATAAAAACCTTAAGAGTAGTTTTATTTCCTGTTTGTTCTGTTGTTTGAGGTACCAACAGACCAGTAGACTCACCAGAAACTTGGATACTATCACCAGTGGTGTCAAGAGAGACTACAAAGCAGGATAGCACAACAATAGACGATATAATCATAATTTCGAAAGATGAGTAATCATTTTTCATTCAAGTCTACTTTCTCTATTGAATAAATAAAAGTTTATCAGGTCTTGGCAGATTTGTAAAAATCATTCTCACAATGGAATTAAATTCATTACTTCAACGGTAACTTTAATTTTCATTTTGATACTCAATTAATTCCTTTTTTTTCCATGAAGTGTAGCTGCTATGATCGGTTAATTCGACATTGAATAGTTCCAAAATCTTCTTTCTTAACATATCTGCCTCTTGAAATTTCTTTTCTACTCTAAGATTGTTTCTCTCCTTAATCATTTTTTCAATCTGTACTTTCGCATAATTGTCAACCTTTATTATCCTGAGTCCAATGATGTCCATGATTGTATTCAGTATAGGTAACGCCTTGTTTGCCATTTGAATAGTTAATTTTTCAGAGGAACTCAAGTTATTCAGATATGAAACTAGTTTCATAAATGTCGTCAATGCTAAAGGTGTGTTCAGGTTACTGTCCAGTGCTAAAAAGAAATCAGACAAAAAAGAATTGCACTTATCTCCAAATTCATCTAAATCTTCTGTAACATTCTTTGTTGTTATCAGTTCATTAATACAGTGTTCTATCTGTCTCCATTTTTGTAATGATTCTTGTAGAATTTCATCATTATAATCCATGGGCTTTGAATATTGGGAAGAAATAAGGTACAACCTAAGGACATTTGAACCCCATTTTTTCAGCGCCGTTTTAAGTAATACCATATTTCGAAGTGATTTTGACATTTTTTCTGAGTTAATTGTAATCATTCCAACATGCATCCATAACTTTGCTAATTTTTTATTGGTAAAAGTTTCAGACTGTGCTATCTCATTTTCGTGATGAGGAAATATGAGATCAGTTCCACCACCATGAATCTCTATTTCATTTCCCAGAAATTTTGACACCATTACAGAACACTCAATATGCCAGCCGGGCCTCCCTTTTCCCCAAGGACTTTCCCAATTTGGAACATCCGTTGCGAATTTCCACAGCGCAAAGTCTAGGGGATCCTCCTTTAAGTTATCTATTTCAATCCTAGTACCTTCTTCAAGTTCATCAACTCGTTTTTTTGATAGTTTACCATATCCTGGAAATGATCGTACTCTAAAATAAATTCCATTGAGCGTCGCATAAGTATAATTTTTTTCGCTTAAAATTTTTATAGCCTCAATTATTTCATTTATGTGATCCGTTGCTTTCGGATAAAAATCTGCGTTGAGGACGTTTAGTTTAGAAAAGTCATCAAAATAACTCATAATATACTTGGAGGATATTTCCTCTGCAGATTTTCCATCGGATTTAGCTCTATTAATTATTTTATCATCAACATCAGTAAAATTTTGAACATATACTAATTCATTCCCTTTGTGATTCAAATATCGTCTCAGAACATCAAATATGACAATGGTTCTAGCATGTCCAATATGACAGTCATCGTAAACTGTAATACCGCAAACATATATCCTAATCTTATTATCTTCTGTAGTACCAATATCTTCAAAAGTATCAGAAAGTCTGTTGAATATTTTCAAATTAGGTATGATAACCTGTTAATGGCAGTTGGCAATAATTGATTCAAATGTCTATGTAAATATCTTTACCTTTTAAATCAATTTTGTATGTTTTTAATTTGACTCCTTCAAGATAGTCTAATAGATCACCAGTACGTATGTTATAATGCCATGAATGTAACGGGCATTCAACTACCTCTCCATCTATCTTCCCGGGAGCAAGCGATCCATCCTGGTGTCTACACAACGCTTCTATGGCATAGAATTTGTCTTTAGTTCTAAATATTGCAATTCTATTTCCACTCAGGTTTACTTCCTTCCCAGTCCTCTTATCGAACTCCTCGATACTTGCGGCACGCATCCAAGTCATTAACTTTTTTAAGTCTAAATCACTTATAAAATATTATGCATTGTCTGCGTGAATTATAGAGGGCTTAAGAGTTTTCAAACAAGATGGTTTTAGACGACAATACCCGATTAGGTTTATGAAACATCAGTAGGATTTGCCATATTTTCTTTGGGCTGGACTCAATTTGTCAATTCCTATTTGCAGATACTTTAATGATAAATTTGCGACAGTTGAATCTATTTTCTCAGGCACAGAAAAAACTTTCTTTTGCATTTTCTTATGATTCTGAAATATGTGTATTATGCATAGTAGCTGATTTGCAAATGACATTGCCATCACTTCGGGAGGATTACCTTCTCCTCCTACTAGATTGACAACCCTGCCCTTAGATAGCAGGAAAATTTTTCTTCCATTCATATGGAAACAATCTAAATATTCCCTAACGGAATGGTTTCCATTTGAATTAGAAAATAGTTTCTCGACATCTATTTCATTATCAAAATGTCCTGCATTTGCAAGTATCACCCCATTCTTCATTCTTCTGAAATGTTTTTCGGTGATTACATGCGTCTGTCCAGTGCATGTGATAAAAATATCACCGTTCTGTACAACTTGATCAATTTTTTTTACATAATATCCATCCATATATGCTTCTAACGCCTTAAGTGCATCAACCTCAACAACAGTAACAATAGCACCCATTCCCCTAGCTCTTGCCGCAACTCCTCTACCGACATGCCCGTATCCACAGACTACTATATGTTTACCCGCGATCAGAACGTTCGTTATCCTAATAATACCCGTTAATGTACTTTGACCTGTTCCATATCGATTGTCGAATAAATGTTTTGTACGAGCTTCATTTACACCAATAACTGGATATTGGAGTTTTCCATTTTTTTCTAGTGCTTTTAGTCTTGTTATTCCTGATGTAGTTTCCTCCGTTCCACCCAAAATACCAACTGTTTTACTCTTATGCGCCATAACGTGAAGATTTGATCCATCGTCGGTAACTATTTGGGGATGATATTCTAATACCTGTTTCAAGTTATCTGAATATTCGCGTTCAGTTTCATCTTTCCATGCATGTACTTTGACTCCTGCTGACGAGAGAAATGCAACTATATCCTCCTGTACTGACAGAGGATTTGCTGAGCATAATGAAACTTTGCAACCAAGATTAATTGCAGCCATTACAAGCACTGAAGTTTCTTTTGTAATGTGCAGTGAAAGTCCCAGTCTTACACCCTTTAGTGGCTTGTAGCTAATGCGTTCATTTACAATTGTGCTAATAATGCCCATATGAGAAGATGCCCATTCCCACGACTTTCTTCCACTGTCAATAAGTTTCACATTTTTCATCTAGCAGTACACCAAATCAATATGTTATAACTGGTTGGTCATAACTTTGAAGTTAACACAGATGAATTAACAATTCATGTGTAATTGATTTTTTCAGATAGTTTTAATTCCCTGTTATCATCAATGTTTTTGCTGTGCTTGACTCCAAATCAGGGCCCGTAATAATAACAAGTGCTCTACCATATGCAAATGGAGAAATCCATCTTGGTCATATATCATCTACCTATCTTCCTGCAGATATCTTCCGCAGATACCTAAAACTAAATCAAATAGAGGTATACTATTTGTGCGCATCAGATGATTTCGGCACACCAGTTCTTATAGAGACTGAAAAAAAGAAAGTAAAGCCAGAAGATTATGTTAAATACTGGCATGATAAAGACATGGAAGATTTTAACTCTGCAGGAATATTCTTTGATTCTTTCTCGCAGACGAGCTCTCAAACAAATAGAAAATTTGTTCAGTATGTCTTTGATATTTTGAGAAAAAAGGATCTGATTTACCAGAAAGTGGTTGTTCAGTACTATTGTGAGAAAGACTTGAAGTTTTTGCCTGATCGTTACGTAGTAGGCAAGTGTCCTTATTGCGGGGCCATGGGTCAATATTCGGACCTTTGTGAGAAGTGTGGAAGAATACCAGAAAAAATATTGGATCCAAAATGTGCTATTTGTGGACTTCCCCCAGTTCCGAAAGAAAGCAATCATTATTTTTTCAAGCTTTCTAATTTTGAGGACGTTCTTGAGGGCTGGTTGAAAGAGAATAAATTCCTCCAACAGGATGTGAAAAAGTATGTGCTCAATTGGATAGTAGAAGGATTACAGGATTGGGATATAACAAGAGACATTCCCTGGGGTGTTAACATTCCTGTTGAAGGTAATGAACAAAAAGACAAAGTTTTCTATGGGTGGTTTGATAATCATTTATGTTATATATCATCATTCATTGAACACTTGGGAGATATCAACAAGGCAAGGGAAAAGTGGAACAATTCGAAAATATACCATTTCATTGGAAAAGATATTGTGTATCACCACTATCTGTTTTTGCCTGCAATTAGAATCGGCATAGATCAAGAATACAAATTACCAGATTTCATACCAACACGCGGACATCTAATGCTTCAGAATAATAAAATCTCAAAAAGCAGAAATTGGTACATAGGATTGAGGGAATTTGTAGAACTTTTTCACCCAGATTACCTGCGCTTCTACATAGCGTCAATTTGCAATTATTCCCAGGACGACATTAATTTTGATTGGAACGATTTTGAGAAAAAGATAAACAATGAATTAATAGCAAATATTGGTAATTTTGTAAACAGAACATTAACTTTTATCAAGAAAAATTTTGATAATGTTATCCCTAACCCGAAGGAATATGATGAGCTTGACAAAAATGCATTAATAGAAATGGAGATTATTGGAAAAACAGTTGGCGATTTTATTTCGAGTAACGAAATTGATAAGGGATTAAAGTGTATTCTGTCTTTTTCTTCAATTTTCAATCAATATTTTCAGAGAAAACAGCCCTGGAAAAACCCGGAACAATCTGGCTCTACACTTTATGTTTCAATTAACGCTGTTCGATCACTGTCAATCTTACTTGCTCCGTTCATTCCATTCTCGGCTGATCAAATTTGGAAACAATTATCATTAGAAGGTAACATCCATGAACAAAATTGGGATTCAATCGGAACAATCCTCTTGAATCCAGGTCACAAACTAGGGAATATTGAACCAATCTTCAAGAAAGTAGACAATGACAAAATAAAAGAGCAAGTAAATAAATTGAATAATAGATAACATGTCTTGTGGACTAATGATAGGAAGGTTTCAGCCCTTCCACAATGGGCATTTGAAACTTGTGCGCCAAATATTAAATGAATGTGAAGAATTAATAATTGCAGTAGGAAGTTCCCAATTTAACTTTACATTTTCAAATCCGTTTACTGCCGGCGAGCGAATTTACTTTATTCATAGTTCTTTGGTCGAATCAAAATTTGAACTCAGTAGAGTCTATATATTGCCAATTTTGAATTTGGAAAATAATGCAATATGGGTTCAGCACCTAAAATCCATGCTACCCAAATTTGATTCCATATATTCGGGTAACAAATTTGTCCAAGAGCTCTTGACTCATAGTTCGGAGAATTTTAGAGTTCATACCCCAAAATTCTACAACAAGAATGAATGCAATGGTACTAATATCAGAATGAACATTGTCATGAATAAAAAGTGGAAAGATTTTGTACCAAATGCAGCTTACAAAATTATTTTGGAAATTGATGGAGTGCAGAGAATAAAGGTTCTCTTCGAAACTCAAAAGGACGGCATTGGAGAAATTAGACAATATCCTGAAGTTAAATAGTCATTAAACGAATACGTAAATAATACATCATGTCAAATCCAAAAAGATCATGTCCAATATGTAAAGAATGTGGAACTAAAAAATTCACAGTTTTATCTAAGAAAAAAGGGGTTTTGATTCTGGAATGCAATAGATGTTTTGCTAAACTCGAGCTAGTAGACTAAAATGTTGGTATGTGATGTTATTTGGAATGAGATTCGAACAGGAAATAAATTGACATTCCATATTTAACAAGTCTTTTAATAATAGTTAGTTGGACGATATTATCTTGAGAAACAAAATATCTTACGTATTTCTATTTAGTTGATTTACCCTAACACGAACATATCATATTATGTCAGGTTTTGAAAATTTGACATACCCTAATTATTCAATTTAGAGTCATAAGGTGATAGAAAATGTTTGATACAATTTGACTAAATAGGTTCTATTTATTTTTGAATTTAATACTTGTGCTAATGTCTAAATCGTGGTCAAATGTATGAAACGATATACATGAGTGATTTGGAAAGTTTATTGTTCTAAATTTGGGTAATAGTGAAAGGCAAGTTCAGTGCACCCAAAGTTGATACCATAAGAAAATAGGACGGAAGAGGGAAATCTAACCGTCCTATGAGAAAGGTTAATCCGGTGAAGAATAGCCTTTCTAATAAAATATTCATGTTATGCAGTTTAAAGACTTGCGGTACAAACCTCTAAGTATAATCTATAGACACCAATTAATAATTCAGGATAGTCAATATTTCAAATGGGAAAATATGTATTACTTGTAAGATGGACAGATCAAGGTCTCAAGAACGTAAAGGATACGATAAAGCGTCTGAATCTATTAAATCATACTTAGAGAAGAAATGAAGAAAGTTGACAGGCATACATTTGGAAGATTTGACATAGAAATTACCGCAGAATTACCCAGTGACGAGATAGCAATGTCAGTTTCGCTTTCAACAGGGGGCTTTGGGAAATGTACGTATTACAACTCTTAAATTTAATCTAGAGGACGAGAAAAATAATTGACGGCTTAAATAAGCCATAATTCATTAACCATAATTCATTAACCATAAATGTCAAGCAAACCACTTGCAATTTTAATTAGAAAATCTAATTTAGCATCGGATATTTGAATTGCCTATAAATATCGATAAAGAATATGACTAGGTATGACCGCAAAAAAATGGTTTGATAATGATGTTTCTTTAGAACAACTCAGGAACAAGACTATAACCGTGATAGGTTACGGTATTCAAGGCAGAGCTCAAGCAAATAATATGAAAGATTCAGGATTAAATGTAATTATTGGATTGTACAAGGGGGCAAAGTCATGGAAAATTGCAGAAGATGATGGACACACAGTCAAAGAAGTCAAGGAATCCTCAAAAGAGGCCGATATTGTTCATGTACTTACTCCTGATATGGAGCAATCCAATGTATATAAAAATGACATAGAGCCTGGACTCTCTGAAGGAAAAACACTCTCTTTCTCACACGGCGCAGCAATTCATTGGAAGTGGATAATTCCACCCAAAAATGTTGATGTGGTAATGGTCGCTCCTAAAGGACCAGGTCAGAGAGTTCGAGAATTATATCAGGAGGGATTCGGTACTCCATCACTTGTTGCAGTATATCAGGATCCCTCCAAAAACGCTATGAAGACCGTTTTGGGAATGGCCAAGGCAATTGGGAGTACTAAGCCAGGAGTTATTGAGACCACATTTAAAGAAGAGGTTGAAACTGATTGGTTCGGGGAACAAGTTGATTTGTGCGGTGGTGTTCATTCTCTGGTCCTTAATGCATTTGAAACTTTGGTTGAATCCGGTTACCAGCCAGAGGTAGCTTATTACGAATGTCTGCACGAACTAAAACTAATTGTAGATCTGATATACAAATACGGAATTACTGGGATGTATAACCGAGTAAGTGAAACTGCGAGGTATGGCGGTCTCACCAGAGGACCAATGATAATAAATGATAAGGTAAAAGAAAACATGAGAAAGGTGTTAAAAGACATACAATCAGGTGAATTTGCAAATGAGTGGGTTAGCACATACAAAAAGGATGGAAAGAACTCATTTGTTAGATTCATGAATCAACTAGAAAAAAGTCAATTAGAAACAATTGGTAAAGAAATGAGAAAGATGATGTGGAAAAACGAATAATAAGAAATCAATATGTGATACAATACAGCTACGACAAGTATTCTTCCCATTTTTTCTTTGGATACCCAAAGAAAGAAGCAACTCGGTAACCGTTTGAAATTTTGGAATTAAACGCAATAACTCTAATAAACTATTAT
>JAICFW010000157.1 GCA_025923455.1 Nitrososphaeraceae archaeon
TAGCGTCCTCAACGGTTGAGATAATACCATCTTTTCCCATAAACCAGGCATCCAAGGTTCGCGATTCTTTTCCAGTAATTATCCTGTGATAGCTAGGATCAATGAAATCTGGTCCTATCTTAAATGGCTGAACCCTTAGGCCTTTTTTATTTTTGAAGGCGTGCATTACTGCAAGAGTAATAGTAGTCTTACCAACCCCGCTGGTTGTACCTGCAATGATAACTATTGATGGCAACGTCATGATTACCAAATATGTATCAGATTAATATTAGTCAGCCGATATTTATCGTAATTGCTATAAAACCTCACCTAAATATGGGTTTAAAACCAAGACTACCGACGGATTTTTAATAAATCATATTTAGTGTAAATTACACGAGCCGTCCTTGATACATGATAATATAGTCCTTCAAAGGTCTACCGTGTACGACAAACTTGTCTGACTTTAGGTAAATTGCTACTTGCATCTGGGATTGGTTCTTTTTGGCCTTTTTTTTATATCGGCAATAGCATAGTTACCACCTTTAGTACTGTCATTAAAAAATAATATTTTCTTTGGATTAATTTTAGATTATTATTTGATTTTTCAAGATAGGGATTCGTAACTGTATCCAGTGCATGATTTGAAGCTCACAAATTGATGTGCAGCCGTCCTGTAATCAACTTCTCTATAAAAGCAAAATCCCAGGTTACTCTAAAGAACTCATCAATAACGGCTGAATACTTGTGATACTCTCCGGGGTATTTCTTTTCTAGTTTTTCCCTTCTCTCTTTTTTTGCAGCCGACTTTAACCGTTGGATGTCCCTGGTCACGGTTTGTTGATTGACACCCAGAGATTCAGCTATTTCACGTTTATTATAAAACCTTTGAAACATTATTTCGACTAACTCCCTACGTAATTTAATATTCTCATACTTTCTCTTATGTGACTTATTTTTGTACTCATGGAGTTTATCGGAAAAATCATTGATATCCGTGCTCATTTTATTCACTGTTCACGCTCCAGAATTCTGTCTTATTCATTTCCAAGTATATCGTTCTCGCAAGTATATCACTTTTGGTCCTAATTTGGCTATCTGACTTAATGAAGTATACTTTTTCACTTGCCTGCAATATCAGGTTACTAATGATCTTACTGTTTTGCATTAGAGTACCATTATATTCATGGTAATTTAGATATTTAAATATAACTGTATTGCAAAAATTGAACTTTACTATTATTGTAACCTATTGTATCTAGGGTATGTTATCCTGACAGTTTTTCTATGTCCCTTACCAAAATAGGGTAATTGTTTTAATTACCTTTTAAATATTCGAAGAATTTATTTTAATATATTCCAAGATCTGCAATTAACTACGATGGAAGATCCTCTTCATAGGCAATTCTTGATGATGACATGCTCAACATTTACTCTATAGCCAATCTAGCATTAGCGTTTATCAGAGTTAACATAAATTATGATTGACATCCATCTGCCTCTCGTCAAACAACATTTGTTATGATATTGGACTCTCAGTGCGTGTCCGTCGGGATTCGAACCTGTATATTTTACATGTTGGCATTTTTAGCTTTTAGCGCGAACCGGGATATTTTAAATTATTAGAAGTGAATATAAACAAACCTATTCTTGTTTTTAATTAATTCTTAAAAACCGACCGTAACAATATATATTCAATAAACGAAAAAATCTAGCCCTATCCCAAATGTCTAAACAGTTTTCACTTGCCCCCGATACATTTCCACCAAGAGGTGATCAACCAACCGCAATTGAAGGTCTTGTAGACGGACTAAGCCGCGGCAAAAAGATTCAGACATTATTGGGAGTGACGGGCAGTGGTAAGACGTTTACAGTTGCAAACGTAGTTGCAAGAACAAATAAGAACACGCTGGTTATTTCGCATAACAAAACTCTTGCAGCACAATTGTATTCTGAGTTCAAGCAATTCTTTCCTAATAACAACGTAGGCTATTTCGTTAGTTTTTATGATTATTATCAACCTGAAAGCTATTTGCCCCAGACCGATACGTATATAGAAAAAGACACTGAGGTCAACGAAAAAATTGAGAAAATGCGCCTTGAAGCAACTGCGATGCTCATGTCTGGAGAACCAACAATTATAGTATCAACTGTTTCGTGCATTTACTCTTTAGGCTCACCGCGTGAATGGGATCAAAGTGCTATTACCCTATCAGAGAATATGGAAATTGGGAGAAAACAATTAATTCACAAGTTAATCGAAGCTCGCTATGAGCGAAACGACATAACCCTGTCGTCTGGCAGTTTTAGGGTTAAAGGTGACACTATTGATATTATACCAGGGTATTCAGATGATGTAATCAGAGTATCCCTTTTTGGAGACCAAATAGAACAGATTAGTATTCATAACAGTGTGACCATGTCAAAGAAACGTACTGTGGGTACCGTCAAAATATTTCCGGCAAAACACTACATTATAGATGACGATGCAAAGAATGATGCTATAACATCCATACGACGAGAACTTGAAACCTGGCTTCCAAATTTGCCTGGTGAACTTGAAAGGCAAAGACTCACTTCGAGAACTAATTACGACTTAGAAATGATACAAGAGTTAGGCTATTGTTCTGGAATTGAAAATTACTCTAGGCATTTTGATGGTAGAAAGTCAGGACAACCCCCATATTGTCTACTTGATTTTTTTGGTAATGATTTTCTATTGGTGATAGACGAATCGCATGTTACCCTGCCCCAGCTTAGGGGCATGTATAAAGGTGATTATAGTAGGAAAAAAAGTCTAGTAGACTATGGATTTAGATTGCCTAGCGCATTTGACAATCGACCGCTCAAATTTGCTGAATTTGAGAAATATCTAAAGCCGGTGGTGTTTGTATCTGCAACACCAGCTGACTATGAACGGAAAAATAGTTCCGCGATTGTAGAACAGCTTGTAAGACCCACAGGACTTGTGGACCCAAAGGTAGAGGTTAGACCCACGCAAAATCAAATCAATGACCTGATAGATGAGATAAGGTCACATGTTCAGAAAAACCAGAGGACTCTTGTTACCACACTTACCAAGAGAATGGCAGAAGACCTCGCAGAATATTTGGCCAAAAAAGAAGTAAGAGTGAGATACATGCATTCAGAAATCGAAGGTCTTGAGAGAACGGAGCTTATTAGACAACTAAGAATAGGGGAATTTGATGTCCTAGTAGGAATTAACCTTCTAAGAGAAGGTCTTGATATACCAGAAGTCGGGCTTGTAGCAATACTTGATGCAGACAAGGAAGGTTTTTTGCGCAATACAACAAGTCTAGTTCAGACTTTCGGAAGAGCTTCAAGGAATATCGATGGAACCGTAATAATGTATGCAGATAATATTACTCAGTCGATGCAAGAAGCGATTGCTGAAACAGAAAGAAGAAGAAAAAAACAGATACTGTACAATCAAAAACATGGCATTACACCAAAGACTATAGTAAAAGCGGTTGCAAAGAGGGAAGATGACGTAGGAATAAATGTCGAAATCAAATCAATGTCTGCAAACGATTTATCAAAACTTTCCATCGAAATTGAGACAAATATGAAGAGATACGCAGAAGATTTGGACTTTGAGAAGGCGATACAATTAAGAGACCAATTGGCGAAAATAAAAAAGGTGTTAGACAGTCGGATTGTTGAGGCACCAACAAGATAGTATCATACAGGTGTAAATTAAAATTGAATAACACAAATAATAATTTCATTGGCGAAAGAATAATAATAAAAGGTGCAAGAGAGCATAATCTAAAAAACATCAACGTTGAAATTCCCAAAAATAAGTTAGT
>JAICFW010000158.1 GCA_025923455.1 Nitrososphaeraceae archaeon
TGCTGGGAAGAAATGCATGATGACAAAGCCTGAAAGAGTTGCAATTCCAACAATAATTGGAGGGATCATGATTTGCTTTTTGCCCATTTTTTTTCTCGGCTTATCTTCTTTTATTTTTCTCTTCGGCACCCATTTCCACCTATATGGAATCTTAAAAATGCACTTTAATATCTATATAACTTGACAAAAAATGAAATTACAATTTCTGGACTAGTTTTGAGATTAGCCATAGATCATCTAAGAATTTCTTTGTTTATTTCTATTCTTCATTTTCTTCATTGTCCCCACTATCTTCATTATCCCCATTATCTTCATCATTGCCACTATCTTCATCATCTTCCTGAAAACCTTCATCGTCCATATTGATAGAGGTTCCATTTCCGACCGCTCCCGCAATGGCCCCTATACCGCTGAATACATCAATGACTGAACCAGGAATACCCTGTGGATAGTATTTAGTGTTGAACTTACTCATATCTACTTGGTCGTATAGCATTTTTAGTTCATCCATTTTCCACAAGTCCAACCATTTTCCGGTCTCATCGTGGATGAAATTGCATGTGTCAGTAAAGAATTGTTTCATTTCGGGCTCAGAGTCAATCTCTCTTTTCTCAGACACTTGCAAGAGTATCATTCCACTGTAAAAACTCGCATAACAATCCGTAAATGTTCTTGACTGAGATTCTGTTCCAGTGTTGTTTGTTTCACTATTAAATGGTTGGCCGTTTACCGCACTAGCTGTAAGAATAATCGTCAACAGACTAAAGACTAGAATTAATTCCTTCATTTCATGAGAGTTAATATCGACTTTCTTATAAAGTAAAGTCTAATTAGAGCAAATAATGGCTACCAAAGGTATTACTCATCTTTCAAATGCTTTGTTTTTGTTTTTTTTGTTATTCTTTTTTTACGTTCTTTACCATCTTGGTGTTGTTAATGTTATATTATAGGTTCAAATATTGAATTTTGTTGTACGAAATTTACATTGATGGCTCTAGCAGGGGAAATCCGGGTCTTTCCGGTATCGGGATAATTGGCACTCTTGAAAACAAAAGACTGTTCAGTTATAGAGAATTTATTGGAATCAAGACAAATAACCAGGCAGAATATTTTGCACTTAAAAGGGCCCTTCAGATAAGCAACTACCAGACCAGGAACATCAGGATAAAATCAGACAGCATATTATTAGTCAACCAGAGATCAAAAAAATACAAGATAAGAAATATGGAATTAAAAAATATTTCAATGGAAATAGCAAATCTTGAGAAATTATTTGACTTAGTAGAATACAGGCATATAATGAGAACGAAAAATAGTTATGCTGACCGTGAAGCAAATTCTGCTATAGACGACTATGTTAAATATCAAAAAAGGAAAGTAGATAATGGCAGCAGTGAAGACTCAGAGTTATTCTAAGACTCGTTTAATATGATGAAAAGGCATTAGACTGAGCTGCCAACTTATTTTATAAAATCTGAATTCAATCTTGAATATGCATCACGTGTTGCCCAATTTGAAATACATTTTCGTAAACCACTATCTTATTGTTAGAATAAGATATTATCATCTAACATGTTATTTGCGCTAGTTACTAATCATACACATAAAATGATAATATGTAGTTTCTTGAATAACCTTATAAAGAAGGTCTTCTTAGATTTGGGAATGAGACTAGGAAGAAACGAAAAAATGATTACCTTAAGCGTCTTTGCTTTAGCATTAGCCGCTATGTCATGCATGCTTATTGCACCGCTATCCTTCGCGCAAGAAGCTGTATTTACACCAGCAGCACAATTATCGCATTCTATATCAATCCAACCAAATGTTACTAAGCCAGTATATGTTCCTATGAATTCTAACGATTATATCAATGGTGGTATTACACACAGTGACACTAGAAATCCAGCTGATGTGATTATCAATCAAGACGGAACTTACCTAATCGTTGCAGCAGGTCAGGTGGGAAAGACTTCAGGTAGTACAACTTGTAATGTTGATTTATGGCTTAGTCAAAATGGTGAATATGTAGTAAATAGTAACACTCGCGCTTCAGTCAATACAGTTAATGATACCATCGTTCTCGTGTCACAAGCAATTATGCCATTGAAGGCGAATGATACCATAAATACAGTAATGTCAGTATCTGCTGCCGATCAAGGTTGCGGCCTCATTAATATTGCAACACCTAATGAGCCCAATATTCCTGCTATCATATTTTCCATTGTAAGGATAGGTAATTGAGAAATCGTTCCGTTTAGCATAGGATCTGGAGCAGACAACGTAGGTGGAAACTTCCTTTCATTTTTTTAGCAATCAGACGTTACGCTGCCGTTGCTGTAATATGTTCTTACTGAGTTTAAATACCTAAATTCTAAAGATTTATCTAATCAACATAAATAATTTTTGATGATTTGCTGAATGAAAGATCACGTCTTCCAACGATAATAAAAAACGTCATCGTTTTTATCTTGGGAATTTTGATAATCGTTTCACTTTACCATTATTTTGAAACTGAGTTAGATAACCCGTTGCCATTCTTTGTAATTTATAGCGACTCAATGACTCCTGCCCTCAAGCCGAATGATTTGATAATTATCGGTGACGGCCACATGTTCAATGGCACGAATGTAGGAGAAATCATCGTATTCAATAAGCCTGCCGGGGAAGACAGAGTAATAGTACATCGCATAACTGAAATTACATCAGAGAATGGAAGGAGAGTCATAATAACAAAAGGTGACTCTAGCCCAGTATCAATACCTGGAGTTGATTTTCCTATAAATAGTCACAATTTCATTGGTAGAGTCAAATTCGTTATTCCAGAAGTTGGCATACTATTCATTCCACCTATGAATTACATACTGCTTGCAGGAATAGTCTCTGCCATAGCGCTCATTATTTTCATTTACGGCAGAAAGAAGGAGTCATAAAAATGGGAAATCAAGCCGCTTCAAATGTCTCTACTATCATATTTATTTATTATTCCTTAATATTGCCCAAAGTCGCATCACGAACAAAGATATTTATCAAATGAATGAAAAATTAGATTAGGGGGTCTTATCCCTGGGAATTCCTGAAAAAATCAAAGCCATACAAGAAGAGATCCATCGGACTCAGATAAATAAAGCAACAGAATTTCATATCGGAATTCTTAAGGCCAAAATGGCGAAGCTGCGACGCGAACTTGATGAAAATAAGCATGGCAAGAATGTTTCGTCGGGCAAGGAAAATGAAGGGTTTAATGTTAGAAAATCAGGTGATGCATCAGTTGTACTAGTGGGTTTACCCAGTGTAGGAAAATCTACATTACTCAATGCCTTGACAAATGCGAAATCTCGTACGGGTTCCTACCAGTTTACAACACTCACAGCGGTACCAGGAATGATGGAATACAATGGTTCTAAAATTCAAATTCTCGATCTTCCAGGTATTGTAGAAGGGGCTTCCAAGGGTAGAGGACTGGGAAGGAAAGTTCTTTCAGTGGCAAGAAATGCGGATCTAGTTTTAATGGTTTTGGACGTTTTTCAACCCGAGCTTCTGGATATGTTAGAACGCGAGCTTCATGAAGTTGGAATTAGAATCAATAAGAAACATCCGCAAGTGTTTATCGAAAAAGCTCATTATGGAGGAATTGCAGTTCATGATCAGGTTTCTGACATTCCAGATCATGTAGTGAAGGAAATACTGAGGATACATGGTATTAATAATGGCCGCATAATAATCAAGGAACCAAACCTTACGATGGATCAGTTGATAGATGTAGTCACAGGAAATAGGATTTACCTACCTTCTCTTGTAGTATTAAATAAAATCGACTTAGTCGATGGTAAATTTATATCTCAAATTGAAAAAAAGGTGCAAAATTTTATTCCAATTTCTGCGGATCGAAAAATAAACATTGATGATTTGAAGAGCTTGATCTATGATAAGCTAGCATTTATTAGAATTTTCCTAAAGCCTAAAGGCGACAAGATTGATCAAGAACCTCTTATAATGAACCAAGATTGTACCATTCGTGATGTTTGTCAAAAGATCCACAGAAACTTCGTAAAGGACTTTAAGCATGCTTATGTTTGGGGTAGCAGTGTTAAGTTTAGTTCCCAGAAAGTAGGATTGGATCACAGGCTTAACGACAAGGATGTATTGAGAATCATATTAAAGTAAGAGTTTCTAAGTCGATTTTTGAAATTTGGAAAACTTAAAATCTACGGTTTTTTGGTATGTATAAGGGACTCTTGAAATATCCAAAGGTTGTTCTAACAGCAGATCGCACGCTTATGTCGCCGTATAGAGGTATATCGTTAGCATCATTTTTTGGCTGTGCGCCTGCTATTGATCCAAATAGATCACATGATACATTCCTCTACAAATTACTTCGAAATCAGGTTACTCCTAGAATATTGTTTGATTTCATTTGTAATCCTATCTCGCACCATAATGGTATCGCAGATTATGCGCCGTATGGTTTGAGAAAGGTAGAAGCTTCATTAGTAAGGGATGGGTATAGTACAGAAGATGTAGTAGTTGCACATCCAGATTACGTTGAAAAGTTCATTGGCCCGGAAACAGAAGTTGTAGGGACATATGAAATGGATCCACTTGGTATGGGTCCGGTAACTATGACTTTTACGTATGGCCGAAAGCAGATGTCGTATGATGAATTCTATAACAGAGACCTACATATGAAAATAAACAGAGCCAAAGAAAAAAATGGCAGTAAGGCAAAAGTTATTGCTGGCGCTTCTGGAACATGGCAGTATAATTATGATCCGGCAAAAATAGAGGAATATGGCCTGTATGGGATTGTTGAAGGTGATTTAGGCGGAATAGGTCCTGAAATTGATGGAGCTGGTGCCTCTTTCTTTGATGCCCTTATTAATAACGAGTTGGATACCGCAAATCCGTTCAAGAAGAATCCATTCAAAGTTGAGATTAAAGAATTTGAAAGAAGTGGTAATATGTATCACGGTCGGTTTATTCATTATTGGAATGAACCCAAAGTCGATGAGATTCCAACCATAATTAATCCGAGTATGCATGGAATGATCGAGGTAATGAGGGGTTGCGGGCGTGGATGCAAGTTTTGTGATGTAACACTAAGACCGTTAAGATACTATCCCGTAGAAAAGGTTGTAAAAGAGATAGAAATCAATATGAAATATGGAGGATTAAAGAATGCTTGGGTCCACAGTGACGATATATTCGTCTATGGTTTGAATCCTAGAACTACCAAGGACATGCAACCCAACAGAGAAGCTCTTGAGGAGCTGTTTTCTGGTATAATGTCTACTGGAATAGAACATACCAATCCCACTCATGGAACACTTGCTGGAGCTATCGCAGATGAGCGCTTGATTCCCAATATTTCTAAAATAATCAAGGCTTCGCCTGACAACATGATAGGTATTCAGTGTGGATTTGAAACTGGCAGTATAAGATTAATTGGAAAGTATGCTGATAGAAAATTATCGCCTTTCAAGCCTTCTGAATGGCACTGGGTTGTCAAAAATGGAATCAAGACACTAAATGAAAACTATTGGGTTCCTGCATTTACACTAATTATGGGATTAGACAATGATGAAACTGTTGAAGATAGTTGGGAGACGATTGAATTGATTCACTCTTTGGAAACAGAGCAACCAGATTCTAAATTTACGACAACTCCACTAACATTTGTCCCAATTGGATTGCTTGAAAAATCAGACTTCTTTGATATTGGAAATACAATGGATGCGCCTAAATTGGGCGTAATGTACAAGACATGGCAGCATAATTTCAAATACGGAATTCAGAAATTTATGCATAAGGTGGGACGCGATAATCCAATAAAGAATGTCTTCTTTGCTGGACTTGCAAGGACATTAGGTGGGGTTCCATTGGGAGCAATGGAAAGATACGCAAGAAAGAGAGGGCCTGAACACGAAAGAGTAATTGAGAAGATAAAAGCCAATTATTGGTAATTTTTCCAAATATTCCCAACACAGGAACAAACATTCCATTATTCCTTTGCAATCGCATATCGCCAACATTTTTCAGTTGCTCTACTAATCCCAATTCTAGGTGTAGAAACAACTTTTTTAGGCACAATACCATCCTCTATGTGCAATGTCGACCTGAGATCGGCTAGATTAATCCCATTATGAGATCTATTAATATCTAGAGCCTTTGTTAATTTGCCAGGGCCATTTGCTAAGTTTAATTTATTTTTGACATTATAGAAACCGATCATAATTTCAATTCCCTCAACTGGTAACAAGGATCTAATTAGTACAGCGCCTGCTTCGCTAGTAGGAGAACGCGCCGTAACATTCATGCAGTGATGCATCCCATAAACAAAATAAACATATGCTTTACCAACATCTCCGAACATAACTGAATTTCTGTTGGTTATTCCGTTAAATGCATGACTAGCTGGATCATTTTTTGAACCGTATCCTTCCGTCTCAGTTATGATACCTGATAGTCGCTTTGGCTTGCCTGAACCATCGTCATACAATCTGACTAGTTTCTTACCTAAAAGCCCTCTTGCCACAATTGCAGTATGTCTTGAATAGAAATCAAGATCTGGTTGTGTCATTCGAAATAGAATGAAAATAAATCAAGATAATAATATTTTGATTACAAGTACCAAGATCCTCATAACAAGATGTCCTTTTATAGAGAAAGTGGCATTAACATAAATACCAAAAATACCAATCTCTTGACATGATAAAATTTAGCAATTTTCGACTTTTAAAGAAAAATAAATGCGAGTTTTGTGGAAAGGGTTTCAGGACATTGGAACAATTGATGCAACATTTTCAAATCACCCACGATAACAAAACCTATGAATGCAAACAGTGTGACATGAAATTCGAGGGCATGGAGGTTATGCGCGATCATATTAAGAAGAATCACAGTTACAAGAAATGATGATGAGTGTCTATTTGAAGTTTGCAGTGATAATAAAACAATAAAATATCCTTAATGTACCATCACTGTAAATGAAATGTTTAAAATGTGGCAAAGAATTTGAAGAAAGCGAAATCGAGGATCCATCTTCATCAAAGTATCCATCTTGTAATGACTGCTGGAAGGAATGGACTACTTACGGAGTCATGGTGATTAATGAAATGCATCTAGACATGTCATTGCCAGAACACAGAAAAGCCCTAAAGAAATATGAAAGGGGATTCTTTGGTTTGGATAAAGTCGAGGAATTGAAAAAGAATCCGGAAAATCCAGGACCGTCTAATTGAGTATCACTTTGACAAGATCTGCAGGAATTTTTTTCAAAATTTCTCCCCGGGTCGGATTAAGGAATACTGCTTCCTTTAGACAAACCAAGAGTTTGATACGTTCAGCCTCTTCAAGTGAATAAAAAATATTCAATATCAATTTTCCATCTATCTTATTGAAAAGCTTGACGTCGTCTAGAATCAAGAGATAAATATAGAGTAACTTTGTTAGTTCATCAGGTTCTATTTCAGAAATAACCTTCATCCAAGTCTTTGTTAACTCTACTAGTTTGTCTTGATTAATTAGATTGATAGATGTTAAACTTCTAGCAATAGTCTCTTTTTTTTCAGATTCGTTCATTTCCAAAAGCTCCTTTACTTTTTTTCGGCAAACGGAAAGCTTTAGAAAATCCGGAAGGTTTGCCATAATAAAAAGTAAGTTTTCAATATCACCATTGCTGGAATTGGTGCTCATACTAGAAAATCAGATTCAGTTTATCGCTAGCATATTTAATTTGTTGTTCCAGATCCTAAAAACTATTGACCATATAAATAGACTTATCAAATTGTTTTAGAGTAGTATACCATACCATTACTTGTTGATAAATGCCAGTTTCACTGTAAATCAACTATCAAGAAATGGTAAAATAAATCATGAAAATTCATACAATTTACAATTTCCAAAAATGCTCATATAGTTAGAATGGTATACTATTATAGAGTTCAAAATTGTCGGAACTGACTGAAATAAGAAGAGTCTTTGAAGGACTTCATACATTGTATGAGATTCATCTCCCAAAGGTTCATCCAAAACTCATTCATGATCTAATGATGCGAAGACGAAATGAACCAGATAAGGATCCATTTTATTTGATAGAAATTTTTACGAAACCTGAGATTAATTCTGAAGAAATGAGAACTTATATCATTTCAAAGACTGGAATGAACCCAACAATACACGACAATGGGACCCATTATGCTTTTAATAATAAATTAACGTTAGAATTCCTAAAAGAGTTATCAGATCTAAAGGATGTGATAGCTATCTATGGAGATTACATGGGCGCCGTGACAGGTGTTGGAGCATCACATGATCACAGAGAACATGAACACGGATGGGTAAAATAATACTCCAAGTACGACCAAACTATATCAGAAATCAAAAACAAAAAGACTAGGAAAGAATTATTAGATTAGATTCAGTACTTTACTTATTATATTTTGATGGTCTGCATCTACTTCTGTTGTAACAAGTAAGAGGTGATCATTATCAAGAGGAGCAGTTATTCGTTTTATCTTCTCATATTCTGCCATAGCATATTTTCCTTTTCCGACTTTAGAAGATAAGGAATTGCGTAAGCCCCATCTGGCTAGCGCCTGCAAATTTGACCTTTTAGTTTCTTCAGCAGTTAACAAATTATCCAACCCTTCGCGTTGACCTCCAAACTTGATCTCACCAGATTCATCACATACACCTGCAAATCGAATTTTTGGATCGAGATCTAATATCTCTTTACACAACTTTGTATAATCCATTTTAAATGATAACATTATCCCAAATCAGCTATATAAAATTGTGTCATCCGTAAGGTTCCAATAAGCCCCAAGTATACCTTGGCCCAAATGCACAATTTTGAGCCATTGAGTTTCATCTAAAAGTTAGGTTGGGATAATAGTTTTGTATAGTCTACAGAATTTTAGATCCTTTGATTATCCTTATATTTAATTGCAATTTAATTGAAATAGAAAATGACCTGTAAAGTTATCGTAGGAGGTTTTTATGGTGATGAGGGAAAGGGTAAGATTATTGCTTATTTGTCCATAAAGGATAAACCAGTATTAGCTGTAAGGGGCGGAGTTGGAGCAAATGCCGGACATACATTTGTCTACAATAATAAAACATACAAGGTCCGTATGCTACCAAGCGCTGTTTTGAATCCTGAAACCAAACTTTTGATAGGCGCTGGAGTTCTTATCACACCTGAGGTTCTGATGGACGAATCTCACAGATACAACACTGCAAACAGGACAATAATAGATAATCATTGCGGCATTATTGATGAATCACACATAAGGCGTGATATTGAAGATGCTCATTTAAGAAAAATTGTTGGAACCACCGGTACAGGTACTGGGCCGGCAAATTCTGATCGTGCTTTAAGGCTACTAAAACTAGCAAAAGAGGTAAACGAATTAAGAAGCTATCTTGGGAACGTTTCTGATATGGTTAATGAATCTGTTGAAAAAAATCAATCTGTTCTTATAGAAGGAACACAAGGAACTTTTCTATCCTTGTATCATGGAGACTATCCTTATGTAACTTCAAAGGATGTTACTGCATCAGGGATATGTTCTGATATTGGAATAGGGCCCAAGAGGGTCGATGACGTAATTGTTGTCTTCAAAGCCTATGTGACCCGCGTAGGTGGAGGACCGCTCGAAAATGAACTCACAGTAGATGAGGCTAGTAAGTTGGGTTGGGTAGAATATGGAAGTGTCACCGGGAGACAAAGGAGAGCGTCACCGTTTAATATGGTGCTAGCAAAAAAGTCGGTGGCCATAAACAGCGCCACACAAATTGCTGTTACCAAATTGGACGTTGTTTTTCCTGACTGTGCGGGGCTAAGGGAATACTCTAGATTAACACCCCAAGCAAGAGATTTCATTGAAAACATTGAGGACAAACTAGGCGTTGATGTTGTCCTCATTGGAACCGGAGCAGAGATAAACGACATAATAGATCGACGAAAAGAAAATTAATTCACCATATCCATTGTTAATGGTTATGGACTACACAAACCTCTTTATTCGTATGATTTTAATAATGTTATTTTAGAACGTAGAGCATTGCAAATTAAATCACCTTTTTTCATTGAAGTTTCCAATATTCAAAATTTTGGGAGGCTTGTATGCGCCTTTGAACGTACACCACTTCTTACATTCTCATTCAAGTCTGGCAAAGATGATTTGTTAGCAACTCAGATTGATTTTTTAAATAACATACCAGTGATATATTTTGTCAGACATTCATGTGGTGGTCAATATCTCGCATATAGAAATAACAGCGGTATTGAAGATGTGTCAATAGTTGAAAACATGCAGAATCCATCAGTCCTATATTCCCCGATAATTTCAGTCGAGAAATTCCCGACCATCTTTTGGCGAAGACCCAAAGGAGCAAAGAATATGAATTATGCGCCAATCAAGTTGAGCAATTTTCAAAGCCTCGTAAAAATAGCATCTTACAAGATGATTTATGAAGAATCACCGCTACCCCTTTTTGTGTTTAAAAGTACGAAGTCGAATTATATTGTGGGCACAGCTCTGAACATGGCCGAATCTGATGGGGTTTCCTACTTTTACTATGCTGCTATTCCGGACAATCCTAACTATTCTTTCATCAAATATTCCAGTCTGAAATCAGAGGATCCTACATTTACTAACAACATTGGAGAACATGGGTATATTTACATCAAACTAATAAAATTACTTGGCTCTCATCCATTAGTGAAAGTTGATGAATAAGGTTTCCCAATATAGAGAACGAATTGAGCAAGTTTCAGAATGTAACAAGAGTCCTATAATACTGGCGCTAGACCTGGAAAAACGTTTTCATAATCAAATGTATATTGAAAGACTGGTAGAGAACCTTCATCCATACTTGTGTGCTATCAAGATAAATTTCCACCTCATTTTACCATTCGGTACGAAAGAAATGCAGAGCATAAATAAAATAATTCATTCATTTGGTTTGTTATCAATTGCAGATATCAAATTAAATGATATTAGTAATACAAATCATGTTACATTACGAAATTTGCATTCTATGGGTTTTGATTCGGTAATAGTAAATCCAATAATAGGACAAAAACAATTAAAATCCCTAGTTGATTTTGCCCACAACTTGGGATTGGGTGTAATCTCACTAGTTTATATGAGTCATGAAAATGTCAGTGAAGGCTATGGACTGAGTATGATTCGAGGAAAATCAAGTAAAGGTAAAATTTTGCCACTCTTTGAGATATTTTTAAAGTATGCTAGGGAAAGTAATGTTGATGGAATAGTAGTCGGAGCAACGCATTTGAAGACTTTAAAGCATATCTCGTCAATTTCCAGTATTCCTATTTATTCCCCAGGAGTAGGTACTCAAGGCGGTAACCCAAAATTGGCAATTTCCAGTGGGAGCAATTACCTTATCATAGGGAGATCTATTTTACGTTCAAAAAACCAGCGCAAAACTTTATCAAACTTGCTAAGTACAAACTGAATCTGAATGTAAGAAATAAATTGTTGAGTTTATCAAGCGTTCTGGATCAAACTCGTTAGTTAAATGACCTTTCTATCTTTGCATTGAAACGTACTATACCTTCAAAGAATCTGGTTCTATTTTGTGTTTTGGGTCAAATCCTTCAAAAAATTGATAGCGGATGCTAATGCGGTTTTTGCATTTGAATAAGTTAATTGGTTGACTGCCGCATTTATTTCCATCCATTGATAACCTATGTGCTCATGTGAAATTTCTACTTTATTTACATCTGTAGACGCAAGAAATAAAGTTACCTGTTTTGATATCAATGCTGATTTTTTAGTATACTTATAATTTAATACGTGTCTAAATCCAGGTACTATTGTGAAGATCTCAATTCCTGTCTCCTCTTTTAATTCCCTAGTTGCAGCTTGCATTTCTGTCTCGTCAATTTCAATATTTCCCTTTGGAAAATCCCAGTGTCCGGATAAATAATGAAGTAGTAACACAGACGGTTCAGAAGTATGAACATTATCTGAAATTAGGATAAACCCCGCAGATTTTTCTGTAATCATTTCAAATCTACAAATAGATTACACAAGTGCTAATTGTTATCGGTATCGTCTCTTTCTTCCAATTCAATTTCCGCCGAAATCGGGGAATAACCATGAATCTCTAACCATTCTTTCTTGTCCACCCACTTGCTGCAAAACCACCTCAGTTTTTCTTGATCATAATCACCATGTTGTGGCATTGATAACATATGTTGAAAATGTTGGCCATATCAATATTGTCCTACTTGCCGTATCTTCTGCGACGTCTCTGAAAGGTCCTTATTGCTCTCATAAGATCTATTTTTCTAAATTCCGGCCAAAAAACGTCCATAAAGACCAGTTCGCTATAAGCACTCTGCCACAAGAGAAATCCACTCAACCTCTTTTCACCAGAAGTTCTCAAGATAAGATCTGGTTCTGGTTGAGGCAAGTGGGAAGTATAAAGATACGAATCGATTGAATTTTCAGTGATATCAGATATTTGTAGTTCTTTATTTTCTACAGCATGAGCAATTTTTCGAATTGCTTCAACTAACTCCTGCTGCCCGCCATATGCAACAGCGATATTAAGAAATGTAAGATCGTAATGATTAGTCTCTTTTTCCAGCTTGAATAGAATATCCTTAATTGATTGTGGGAGAGCGTCTATATTTCCAATGGCCTTAATTTTCATCTCCCGCTCATGTATTCTGGAATCATTGTACAATTTCTCGAGTTTTGATGCAAGTAGGCCGTAAATATCATCCAACTCCTTCTTGTCACGGTCTAGATTTTCAATTGATAATACGTATAGAGTAGTAATCTTAATCCTGAGATCGTATATCCAAGTTAACAACTGTTCAGCTTTGTCTGCCCCCATTGCATGAGCACCCTTACTGGCAAAAAAATTATATTTTGCCCATCGCCTATTTCCATCCAAGATTATGGCAACATGACTAGGTAACGAATCTTTTTTTATTTGCGATTCTAATTTGCGTTCATAGAATCTATAGAACCAATTATTATTAAGAAGGCGATAAAAAAAGCCGAACATTTGACCTCTATCAAATGATTTTAAATCATATAATAATGCTATGAATGTAAGTTTTCTAATGTTTCAGTTGCTCTCCACCTTTTTTGTTTCTGAAGTATTGAAACAAAAATGTTGTAGCAACAAGTGTAACAGCAAGTCCAATAAGTAATGATGAAATAAGATTAAACGGATTTGTCTTTTCAGTCAGCACCGAAGTAAATTGAATTGCGGGTATGTATATCGTCCCGAGTATAACTAACCTTATGATATCTGAAAATATTCTAATACTGCCTTTAAACCAGTTACTTAGGAATATCCCTCCGAAAATAGTACCTAGACCAATCCAAATGAGGGTAATAGCACCATTAACAAAACCCCCTACAACTGCTCTGGTTGTGATGATTTCTGAGATGCTGGAACCGTTTGCGATCGCTCCATCCGGTATGCTCGAAATACCATTTGATATCCCCACTAAAATTATCATTATACCGGCAAACGTTGAAAATATTCTGATGAATGTTGAAGGTGTTGTCCTATTAAGAGAACTTATGGATTTGTCAATATCAAACGCCCTCATTACAAACGCAACACCCAGTACACTTAATACTATTGCCAAAGCTTCTCTCGTAAACCCAAAAATGGTAGCAAACCCACTTGAAATTAATAGAGCCCCAGGTACACCCAAAAAGAATTTTGAGTATCTCGGATCATATACTAACATCTTGACATATTTTCCAAAGACAGCGTACGAGTATTCAACACTTCTACTATGTCGTATTATTATCCTTTGAATTGATATTACTGGTACCATAGCCTGAATGAGTGGGATTACAGTTTCATCGTCCTCGCCATCAGAAACAATAACTACCCCTTGGGCTTTGAATTTTGATAGTACTTGTATTAACTCCGATGATATTTTTTCATCCGCTTCAATACCTCGATTATAGGCACCCGTAATTACTGCTACTTCGGTTTCGTAACCTTTGGTGACAAGCTCCTCATATATCTTGACGGCTCCAAAGATTGCGTTTGAATCGGCATCTTCTGGATCTTCAATTGCCAACCTAGTTCCTGCATTTATACACTGATCCCTCCCAAATACGGGGGTTTCAACACCTCCATTTTTACCAAGATCGTCGTCTCGGTCTATACAAACGACTAGGACTCTCTTATAGTGGGTCGAAAGGGAACTATAATCCAAACTCCTTTTATCCCTAATGTATTCCAAGTCCTTTGGCAATCTTTTCTACGAGGTAAAATATGTATTAGAGGCTAATTAATTTGATGGTCCAATAATACTATTAATTTATTAGTAATATTATTACAATAAGCATAAAAATAGAAATCAAGATTCCTCAAAAATCCCAAAACTAAAGAAAATTAACTAATGCTGAGCGCATTCAAAACAAAAAGACTTATGTAAACATGCCTGTATCAGATTATAAATTGACATCTAGTTCCAATACTGACAACTCTAGGAACCGGACATCGAGGTACGCATTAAGAACAATCAGATATCAGAATTCACTCATGGTAAATGTATGTGATCTTTCGTTAATAGATAAGCAAATTCAACATGGAGATATTACGATTGACATAAAAAAGAATTACTGGATGGACAAGGTAGCAGACGAGAGCGAAATAGAATCGTATTTAAAAAAATCATCTATTTCAAACTTGGCCGGAAAAGCTACAGTTGATAAGGCGATTGAATTGAATCTTGCAAAGAGATCAAGTGTCAAGTATTTTTCAGATGTTCCATTTCTGATGATATATAGATTCAGGCAGTCATATTGACAGTCAAAAGTCAAACAATAAATAAATAATAAAGCAGTGAATCTCTAACGAGGGTTTCTTATTGAACAAAAATGAAAATGATCACTTAAGTTTATCAATTCACATTCCTGAAGACCGAATTCCGGTAGTTATTGGAAATAAGGGAAAAACAAAAAATGAAATTTGTAAAAAATGTAACGTAAACATTGAAATTGAAAGTGAAACTGGGGACATAACAATTACATCAACATCTAAGAATTTTGATCAATATGGGGCACTAAAGGCAAGGGATATAATCACTGCAATTTCAAGCGGTTTTTCCCCAGAAAGGGCATTTAGAATCCTTGATGAAGAAACCCTGATTCAAATATTGGATCTTCGTAATTTTACAAGTTCTAGTAATTCTACTAGTCGTATAAAAGGCAGAATTATAGGTGAGAAGGGCAAGGCAAGAAAAAATCTTGAAGAGCTGACTAACACCTTTATTTCAGTATATGGACATATAATAGGAGTGATTGGTAACTATGAAGAAACGAAGCTTGCCTCCGACGCCATAATGTTACTAATCAACGGAAGATCTCACAAGACGGTCTATGAGATGCTTTATCAAGCAAAAAGGAGATCAAAAATTGAAAAATTACAACTCTGGGAAAAATAGATTTCTCCATCCATGTTACTATTAAGCATACCAAAAGTTTTTTCCCCTGCAATTATTCCTAAATTCTAATAGATTTTAATCATTTTAACTATGCAAAACAATTGGACTTTTAAGTAGCAAAACTACTTAATTATTTTATTGATCTTTCCATCTTTTAAATAGGCCATGTTTTATATTTAGTTGATCAAGAATCTTGCCAACCAAGTGATCTATTATTTCTTCTATCGTCGAGGGTTTGTGATAGAATCCTGGCATGGCAGGAAGAATAATTGCACCGGCTTCCTGTAATTTTACCATATTTTCAAGATGAATTCTTGAAAGTGGAGTTTCTCTTGGAACTATGATTAGTTTTCGTGACTCTTTTAAGGTAACAGATGCGGCGCGTGAAATAAGGGTATCATCGTAGCCATTTGCAATGCTTGACAGCGATTTCATGCTGCAAGGCACTATGACCATTCCATCATGAAGGAAAGAACCACTTGACACGGACGCGTCCAATTTGAAATTATCGTAATTCACAGAAGAGAGGGATTTAACATATTCTAAAGTTTTATCGGTTTCAATTTCTATATTTTTTTTTGCCCATTCACTAATTATGAGATATGTTTGGATATTGATTGAGTTCAAAATTTCAAGCAGTCTTATTCCGTAAATAATGCCCGATGCTCCAGAAAATCCAATTACTATTTTGTCATGTTTTGTTTCTGCCAATATTCAAAATAATGTTGAACACTTATTTATTGTTGTTATCAATCGAACAACATGCTAACAATATTTGGAACTGTTGCATTAGATACAACGCGGACACCATTTCAGACAGTTGAAAGAACTTTGGGGGGCACGGCCACCTTTGCCTCAATTTCAGCTTCGAATTATACTCGCACTTCGTTAATCGGGATAGTAGGCCATGATTTTCCAGAGTCGTATTTACAAATTTTGAAGGATCGCCTTGATATCAGAGGATTGACATTCAGTCAAACCGAAAAGACTTTTCATTATGATTCCTCTTTTGGTTATGATTTAGCAAAGAGAACAACTAACAAGACTGAACTAAATGTAATTGCGAATTACCAATCTACAGTACCAGAAGAATACATTGATTCTGAGTTCATTTATCTTGCAAATAATGACCCAGTGCAGAATATGAATATACTAAAGTTATTTTCAGGTCCAAAGTTGGTAATCTGTGATACGATGGATTTTTGGATTATCAATAAGAGAGACGATGTGATGAAGCTAATAAATAAAGTAGATGGAATAATGTTAAATGAATCAGAAGCCAAATTACTGTTCAAAGAGACCAGCATTTTAAAGTGTGCTCGATTGCTAGTATCCAATGGACCATCTTTTGCAGTAATAAATAAGGGAGAAAATGGATCTCTTCTTTTTCATAACAATGAATTCTACCCTCTTCCAGCATTTCCCACAGAAATAATAAAGGATCCTACGGGAGCAGGAGATTCATTTGGTGGCGCATTTATGGGATACGTATCGCAGCAAGAAAAATGGGATTCTATGACATTAAAGAATGCAATGATATACGGGAACATTATGGGTTCTTTCGCAATAGAGGATTATGGAATTCAGAGACTTGTCAGCGTAAATGCAGAGGACATCAACAAAAGACATCAGAAATATAGAGAGATATTTACATTTTAACAAATTCTGCTAAAAAATATACTTCAGATGGCCAGTTTCTGAACTGAATTCATTTTAGACCGTATTTTTTCATATTGATAACGTAAATAGGACATATTCATTAATCAATTGTATTGATTTGATGCCAGTTGGAAAACATCAAGGATTCTCTAATATCGAAACTTAACCTCTCCGATTTAGAGGCGCAGATTTTTCTGTACTTGATAAAAAATGACAAGACTCCATTAGAAAAGATTTCAGATGACCTAAATTTTTCCCTCAATGAGACAGGAGATTTGCTAAATGGCCTGGTGGAAAAAGGACTGATTTTAGAACTATCTGGGATGTATCAAACATTCCATCCAAAATTTTCGGTCATAAACGCATATCGTCGTCATTGTCAAAAGATCGGTATAGAGTTCAAAAAAAATGTCGAGGTTGATAGTCTTGCTTCCTCTATAGAAAGAATCTATGAATCTGCAAGGACTAAATATGGCAATTAGAACTAATAATTTGTCCAATGTCAACCGTTCCAGAAAATAAGGTAGTCTATTTTGGGGTCATTAATATTAATGAAAACAACAGAACGATAGGAGCTGTTGATATCTGGAGAAATGTAATAAACAAGAAACTCTTCTGTGAAGAAAAAAGATTAGGTATCCTAGAGATTGTAGACTACATTGGTATGCCCTCTATTCCTGAGGATCAAGAGTGGGGTGTAGCGATAAATAGAAATAGAAATGGAAAAGAAAGATGGAAATTAGTAAAGTTAATAAAAAATGGAAACTTTTCATTCATAGATACCGATGACGAAACTACGGTTAATGTTAATGTAATTGATTACAAGATAGTAGATGATGACTGGTGGAGTTTTCTAGTTTCTAAGAACATAAACAGAAGTATCGAAATAACAAATGAGGAAAATCCAAAGTGATTCGTGATACTTTCTCATCTGATGATCCTGAAATATACGTAGAAAAAGCTCAGGGTGGACAGTATGCAAGCAAATTAAGAGGTTACTTTATCGTAAAGGGCACAAAAATGAAGTTCAATGCTATTGCTTTTGGGAGGATTGGAGGACACAATATCAGCTTAAACTTGACAAAAAAAACTCTTTCCAAACTTGAAGAACTTGGCTACGACACTGAAGACTTCCAGCTGTTATTGCAGAGGAAACTTGTTGAGGGAGAAGTAATTCTTATCGACCCTACTACTAAAGGTCAAATCAAACCATAGCCTCACTTAATGCACTTTTACATTTGCACCTATTTCTTGTTTCAGGAATAGCAGCAATGAGCCCGCCAAGCAGTTCCTTTATCTTCACGGCATTTTTGGCTAATACTTCCAATATTTCCTTGGACGAAACTGGATTTTCGTACCAAACATCATAATCAGTGATAGTAGCAATTGAGATGTAGCAAATTTGCATCTCTCTTGCAAGGACACATTCTGGCACGAGGGTCATTCCAATAATGTCGCCATGCAAAACATCTTTGAAAAATTTTGATTCTGCTCTAGTTGAAAAACGCGGGCCTTCTATACAGATGTAAGTAGAACCTTCGTGCACATCGTATTTCAACTCTTTACTAGTTTTTAGAAATATATCTCTCAGATCATTACAAAAAGGGTCAGCACATGAGACATGGCATACCTGTCCTTCATCATAAAATGTATACTCTCTTTTTTTAGTAAAGTCTACAAATTGATTTGGTAATACAATGTCACCGGGCCTGTACTTTTGTTGAAGACTTCCAACAGCTGATGGTGCAATGATTCTTGAAACTCCCAATGAATTTAGAGCCCAAATGTTCGCCCTACTGTTTACCTTGTGCGGAGGTATCGTATGTCCCTTACCATGACGAGGAATAAACGCAACAGAGCGACCCTTGTATTGGCCTATAGTTACTAGATCAGAGGTCTTCCCATACGGTGTAAAAATCTTTATTGATTCTGCATTTGTTAGTAATTCTGGATCATAGATTCCAGTACCGCCTATAATACCAATTTCAGCATGATGTTCCTTCAAGTCATTCAAACTCCAAAATACTATTAACCTTGTAACCTTGATTTCTTAATTTATTCGGACCCTCTAGGTAATTTAGACTGATTATAAACACAAATCCAACTACTATTGCTCCTAATTTTTCGACAAGCGATGCTGCTGCCAGCGCTGTGCCTCCAGTTGCAAGCAAGTCATCTGCAATCAAAATTTTTTCTCCGTTCAAAATTGCGTCTTCTTGAATTTCCATGACTCGAGTTCCATATTCGATGGTGTATGATTCTTTTATTGTTGGGCCCGGTAATTTTCCTTCTTTTCTAATTAAGACCAAACCCTTATTCAGGCTTAATGCAAGCAGTGAACCTACAAAGAATCCACGGGCTTCAATTGCTGCAATCTTACTGATTTCAAGATTTTTGCAGATATCAAACAACCTTTTGTGAAGATAATGGAGGGATTCAGAAGATCTTATGAGTGGGTTTACGTCCTTGAACGAAATTCCATTTGTAGGAAAATCGGGCCAAATTTTTACAAGGTCTTTAAATTCAGCTTCGTTCATGATATTTGTTTTTCATATCCTATTCTACTACATAATTAACGTTCCGATAGAATAAGACGTTCATAACAAAAATAGAAGGAATAATTTTTTCCGTTTGCTGAATGAACTAGAGTCTAGTTTGTGTTTATTCCAAATATTCTGTCAAAGTATTCAGACTGTTCGTTAATTACTTGAGCGGATTCACCTTCGTCAACGCCTGCTAGATCCTTGGCCAATTTTTTTTTGTACCCTAATTGCATTTGTCTGGCAATTTGGATTCGTTGAGCCTGAGGAGAACCTGCTCCATGCATTGATTCGGTCAGATAACCTACAGCATTTCGACCAAGTGTCATATTCTCAATTAATCTCAAGATACGCATTCTATTTTCAGTAGAAACTCCCTTTCGACCCTTCAGGTATTTTTCAAGAAGTGGTCCTGTTTCAGGACTGCGGAAATCCTTTTCAGATGGCATTGTTACCATTAAACCTCCGGCTATGTCCTGTGCAAGCCTACCAATTTCGTATGGAAACCTAGTTACATTGTGCTTACAGACATTTGCAAGCATATCATCATTTTGGTAATTCCCAGATAGGGTCTTATGAGCCTGATACGATGATGCTATACCGGCACCAAAGATAGTTTCATTCAGGTGTGTCATTTCGACCAGTTTATCCTTAATATGAGATGCATTCGAAATTCCATTATAATCTGCTACTGAAGCAGCCGCGCCTATCAATACATCACCCAAGCCAGTCTTGCAGACATAGCTCCTCCTGTGATAGCAAGTAAATCTCTCAACAAGCATAGAAGCAAACTCGAATTCTCCATCCATGAAAATTAATTCATTAGGAATGAAAGCATTGTCAAAAATTATCATTGCTTCTTGTCCAGAAAATTTAGAATTTCCCGCATCTAAATCACCACTCTCCATACTACGGGTATCGCAGGATTGTCTGCCATAAATATAGGTAATACCTTCAGCGTCTGCGGGAATCGCCCCAACTATTGCATATTGCTTATCCTCATCTTTCAATCGCATGGTGGGCATTACTAAAATCCAGTGTGAATTAATGCATCCAGTTTGATGTGCCTTTGCACCAGATATGTAAATTCCATTTTGGTCCCTTTTTGAGATATGTACAAAAAGGTCTGGGTCTTCCTGCTGTGAAGGGCTTAAACTTCTATCGCCTTTTACGTCGGTCATAGCACCACCAATTACAAGATTATCGTCTTGCATTTTCTTTACAAATTTCTTAAATCTATCGTGATATGGAGTACCGAATTTCTTATCTATTTCAAATGTTGTTGAATAGAGGGAATTCACCGCATCCATTCCGACACATCTTTGAAAACAAGTTCCGGTAAGTTGCCCTAGTCTTCTTTGCATTCTATTTTGATTAACCAGATCCTCAGCACTTTCTACAACATGCAAGAATCTATTTACTTGATTACCTGTAAGCGAGGATTCCGCAGTTGCCAATTCAGGATCTCTGGCCGCAAGATCGTATGTTTCAGCCACAGCGTTAATTGATGGTCTTATCATAGGATGATCTACTGGTTCCTTTACGAGTTCACCAAAAAGATAAACTTTCATTTTACGTCCTCTTAAGCTCTGAACATACTCTTCTCCTGTCCTTATCGGCATGGTTATAATTAGAATTCACCATGATAATATTTATATATTTTTAAAAAAATTCGGGGAATTCTACAACCTAAAGACGGGTTATTTCTTGGCGCCCAGTGTCCTATTTTTCAGCCTCATGTTTTTACCATGACATTTTCTGCACCTTGAGGCAAGTATAGGATTTTTACCGCCGCAGTCAAAGCATATTTTATAGAATAATCGCCTTTGTTGGGCTATCTGTTTCTTATTAGCATCAGTTATTGGCATTCAGAGATGTTTTTTTTATCCTAAATTTTTGTTTTTCGAATTTCACGTAAATTTTCATAAAAAGCATGGCGTCTAAAACTGTAGTCTTAATGGTTTAGGATAAATTTTAGGTCCATTTTTCAACACTAACCTCATTCCAAAGTTTTTCCATGAAAACCTTATCTGCAATGACCGCATAATAATACCATGTCCGCTGAGCAGTCAAGTAAAACTGCTGAAAGGCAAAATATGTGGAAATGTGAAACTTGTGGCAAGTCATTTGACAATGCTGATATGTTGAACTACCACAAATTACTGGAACACAGTGAACACAAAAGACCCCCTATCGGAATAGGATAGCAAACTATGAGATTCATTTGAGGTTGTATACTGTTCAGTATTTCAAATCGGTCAAGTTAGCAATTTTTATTACCGCTAAAGGTACTATATCATAAATGTTTGCCAAGGCGAAATGTAAATTATGTGGACAAAGCGTTAGATTTGCACTAAGACATCTGAATCAAAAACATCCTGAAGTCTTAGATGACAAAGATGTTGTCAAGTTAAAAATGGAAAATATCATGAAGAAATACTTTGCATAACACAGAGAAGTTGATTAAATATTTTTGATACTCATGATATTATTTAGAAAGACGGAAAAAGTGATTCATTTTATTTGAAGATTGAAAACGCCTTAAGGGATCAGTACAGGAAATTAGCCAAAGATCAAGGATATCGCAGCAGATCTGCCTATAAGCTTTTAGAGATAAACAATAAACATAATGTAATAGAACCAAATGATACTATTTTAGATATTGGTTGTGCTCCGGGCGGTTGGTTGCAAGTCGCAAAGAAACTTTCGGGTCCAACTGGAACCGTTGTTGGCGTAGACATCAACCTCACTAAAACTATTACTGAAGTATCCACAATGCAACTAGACATTGAAGATCCCGATGCAATAGAAAAAATACGAAAAAACTTTCCATTTTCATTTGATGTGGTATTATCAGATCTATCCCCAAAAGTCAGTGGGATATGGCATTTTGATCATGAAAGACAAATATCTCTGACGTTAGTTGCATTGCAAATTTCATCAAAACTTTTGAAACGAGGAGGAAATGCAATTTTCAAAATTTTTGATGGAAGTTACTCAGGTGATGTCAAGCAGGAAGCAGCTAAAATATTCATGAAAGTAACAACATCCAAACCAAAAGCGAGTAGACAAAAGAGCAGTGAATTTTATGTCATTTGCTCAGAATTCAAAGGGAAAAGGGAATAAAAAATAAACTTAGAGTGTTTCTCCTACACCCGGAGTTTCCTTTTCAAGTTTAGCAATTTTCTTTGCCAAATTCTCCATAGTTCCAGGTATATGACATTTACACATGCAGTCAGTGCATTCTAGATGTCTATTGCTCTTACAATCCATGGAAATGGCGGCAGTAGTACTCATTAATACTGAGGATATATTGATGCGTATTATAGTCTTTTCATGAATCCTCTCAGAATTGTGATATTCGGTCTTTTTTACATCAAATTCGACTACTTAATACTTTAGAAAGATTTTATTGAATGAATAATATGTAACTTCTTACCTGATTGCTTAAATTGGATGTTTTATATTTGAACTCGTCCAATGAAAAGTTATGATCTAAGGTCTATTTGGATTTGTAAAGAATGTAGCTCTACATTTTCATTTCGTTCTGATGTTGAAGAACATGTCGAAAAAATGGGACATAACAACATTAATGAGTATGATATGATGTCTGGAAAACTCTTGAGTGAGGACTAGTTCACTATAAATTGCGTTTTGAGGAACTAGAGCAAGTATTGTATTAATCAATACTTAATATAAAGAAAAAATTTAGTAGATTCTGAGCCGGGGTCGCCTAGCCTGGTAGGGCGCAAGCCTGGAACCAAATGTGTATTGACAGCTTGTGACCTGTGAAGGTCTCGAGGGTTCAAATCCCTCTCCCGGCGCTTTA
>JAICFW010000159.1 GCA_025923455.1 Nitrososphaeraceae archaeon
CCTTAATTCCCTGTGCAGTGCCTTCAACTACTCCTGCAGTGCCACCAACTACTTCCTTAACTCCCTTCTTTACTTTATCAAAAGCCTTTTCTTCTTCAGTCATGATAAACTCACTACAACAAGTTATTTAACGCTTCAAACGTGGTGTAAACTTACATAAAATTACTATTATTGGTAACCCAAAAAACTCCTTTTCCCAATTCTTTTGTTGACCTATACATACTTGGTAGAAGATCCCAATCCAAAATTCGTAGTTCATTGTCAAATAATTACAGACTTATTCAATTTACCACGAAATACAACAATATGCCAAGCATAATTCCAGAAATAGAAATGAATACTGTCGCTACTTTTATTCTCTTACTAAAGAACTGGCATACATTAGAATTTCTAAGTTTTTAAGGGTATTCATTCTAAACAATTAGGTAAAGATCGGTATTAAGGCTTAACTAGTTACAATTATGATAATAAGAGCAAAAATGCAAATATCATTCTTGTTTTTAAGACCAAGGCTTGATATGATGTTGAATTATAATACCATATTTTATTTTTTATTGAACAGTTTTTCTCAGTAATTATTATTCAACCTGTTTACAATGGTAAATTATGGATAGAATAAAGCATGATATATTTCGTCCCAGTGGCGATTATCGCTATTAAGAGATAATGTACATCTGCTAATTACCATGGCAGATCAAGAGATGATACAAGAAAAGATAGGTGAAGCCCTAGGTTTGGAAAAAGCAGCACAAAAGGCAGTTGAGGATCTGGATTCTAGAGGTTTGTTGAAGCCGGAACAAATGAAAAAGTTATCGAAAATGAGGGAAGAGGCAAGTCAGCAAGAAGAGGAGATGCAAGATCTAGTTAAGGATCTCGTAGAAAGTGATGGCTTTGATCAAGACACTATTGATGAGAAAGCAGAAGAAACTGCCGAAAAGGCTTCGAAGATGATGGAAACATATCTGGGCGAGGAGCCGGATACTCAGGAGGCTTTAGAGTTCCTTTGTCTCGCAGAAGGCGGTGAAGTGACTCACTATGAAGTCTTAAACTCAGTTGCAAAAGATGTGAAAAATAAAAAGTTCGGAACAAAAGTAAGATCGATCCTCAAAGAAGAAAAAAGGCATCTAAATTTATGCACAAAGTTGGCTACTGACAACGCTGCTTCTGCGTAAAAAACCATACTTTTTTTATTTTTTACTCAGGAGTTTTTCGTCCATTAGGAAATGTCCAATAATTTTCTCGTAAAGGATTACTAAGGTTACCAATAGGATCACAGATTTTATTTTGTGCAAAGTCACATCAAGTAAGAAAAAAGTGTGGTCATAGGACTCAGTGGAGGAATTGATTCTTCAGTTTGTGCTGTATTAGCGTGCCGAGCCCTTGGAAACAGGAGAACATTTAGTTTGTTTATGCCCGAAAGGGGGGTTTAACAACGAGAACGGATATTCATAATGTGAATTACCTGGCAAGATCATTAAAAATTACAATCAGGGAAATCCAGATTAATGGCGGAAAAAAGATACTATTAAAATCGTTACCGAAGCAAAGATTAGGGGGAGGAAATTTTTCAGCAAGACTTAGAATGGCATTGCTATATTATTTTGCCGCAACCCATAATCTCTTGGTATTGGGAACTGCTGACAAGAGCGAACTTATGTTAGGTTATTTTACCAAATTTGGTGATGCTGGAGCACATATATTTCCTATTGGAGAGTTATATAAAAGCCAGGCCAAACTATTAGCCAGACACCTAAAGTTACCAGAAGAAATTATCCAGCAGAAAAGTAGTCCTCGTTTCTGGAAAGCTCAATTAGCGGAAAAAGAAATTGGATT
This sequence comes from Nitrososphaeraceae archaeon, assembly GCA_025923455.1. Classification (GTDB taxonomy): domain Archaea; phylum Thermoproteota; class Nitrososphaeria; order Nitrososphaerales; family Nitrososphaeraceae; genus TA-21. The sequence goes on from JAICFW010000159.1 coordinate 1,834, forward strand.
ACCATATCACGAGATTGATAGAATATTAGAATCTTACGTGAGGAACGATCTAAAGAATAGTGACATCAGCAAGTCTGAAATAAAATTAGTGACTGACATGATAAAGAAAACTCAACATAAGAAGGAACATATTCTTATTTGCAATCCTTTTTAGGTTCATTGCATCGAATTGCTAGTCCTTGTGATTTTTTCAAACATGAAAAGATTCTGTGTACTCTACAAGGAGAAAATATAGTAAGATGACTGAATATGTTGTATTTTTGATAGGAATATCTGCAACTGTTTTCAGCCTGTGGAGCACGGTACCCCAAATTAGTAAATCCATTAAAACTAAGAAAACCGATGACGTATCGAAGTGGCTAATTATATCACTTATTGTCGGACTTTCCTTATGGGTAATTTATGGAATTCTGAAGGGAGACATTGTGATCGCATCAGCAAATGCTATTGGTGTCACTTTAAATATTATATTACTTAGTCTAAAAATAAAGTATACACGCCGTTAGCGAGTAGATTTTCCATTTGATACTGTGAGACAATCAGATTATTTCACCCACGTTATAACTATCGTGATAATAAAACTTATGATAAATTGAGTCTGCGAGTTCTTCCTTGTCGTATCTTTCCTAAACCAAATTAACATTAGTGTGATTCCAACAATCAACTATATAGTTTTACATTATAATTAGAAATCACCAATTCTATAGAGGGGGACAGGACGTATTCGTGGAGTTGCTTTTTGCTGATAATAAAATACTAAAAGAACTCGAAAGTCCTGGTGGTTATAATAAAATACTGGATAATTTCGCTAAACGAGTTAACTAATACAAAGATTTTAGTGAGAAAGAACATGACCCAATAATTAAGGCAATTATCGACGCTAAAAAATCAGTTGTAATGAGTGATATCGGCTTACTTGCCGCACAGTATGAGATTCAATCGGATATTGCAAAGATTATTTCTCACATTGATGCTCTTGAGGGAAAAATTGCTCGTAATTGACACCAAAGACCTTCAGGATAATTCTATCATTCTCTTTCTTAACATTTCCCATGTCTTCCCTCTCGGTAACTTTGATCACATAGGCGTACTGCTTTACAAACTATAAATAAAAGATCCGTACTATTGAGTGATTTGGTCTTCTAGACCTTTATTTAGTAAATATTGTTCATAAAATTGATACTTATAAGGATATGCAGTTAATGATCTAACGTAGGTTATTAATTAGAGATTCCAGGTATACCTTCGATAAACTGTGATATTAAAAAAAACTAAATAAGATTATTATGATAATCTACCAGAATTAGATATTCGTACTAGAAGTATTAAATAAAATTTGATACGTAGCAATGCGACTACCTTGAATTCATTTGTTAGGATGGCATTGGTTGGTGCTTTCTTATACCGAAAGCGCCAATCAATTTAGTTCAATAGATTAAATAATAAAAATTGACAGGAGGGCATATCAGGTCCGGACCATATTTAATATGCAGTCTGTTAGCAATTTCTTCATGCAAAACGATAAAACACTACACTTAGCCATCATATTTGACGCGCTGTTAACGATGCTACTCGTCTCAGCCACATACTCGAATTTCGCCGCACTGGATGGAAGATGTCATGGAATTTCTAAAACTAATATACGTGGGTTAAACTCAATTTATTGATTGATATTCTTTCCATTAATTGGTAATACTAAACAAATTCATATTAAATAATATTTTTCTGGCTTGGGCTCTTCCTCATAAAATTCATTTTCAGACTTTTACAAATTAATCATTTTTCTAAATCCTTCATTTAAAATTGTAAACTGCTTGTCTCCTATCTCTATTGATTTGGTGACCTTGCAACGGCATCTACGGTATATGTAACAGTAAATGGCTCTCCGCTAGTTTTGTGAAATACAAGGGCGCTTCCAGTAAATTGCAAAGAACCAGTACTTATTGATGTATCGGTAACCTTAACT
>JAICFW010000160.1 GCA_025923455.1 Nitrososphaeraceae archaeon
ATTACAATATTGTAGCATTTGGCAGATTTAACTGATTCAACTTTTGAATATCCACTTCTAAGAATGAGATCCTTCTTTATAGTTTCTCCTTCCGGATCTCCTACTTGTTCTTTGTTTTCTATGGTGACCACAACAAGAAATTTTGACATGTTTTCTAGATTATTGATCCAAGTATTGGAATAAATTTCTTATTGTAATATTGTAGTATTTAACAAACTTTTAATTATGCGACAAAAAAAATTTAACTTTGTCGGCGGTCATGTAGCTCAGCCTGGTTAGAGCGAAGGTTTTGTAAACCTTAGGCCGTGGGTCCAAATCCCATCATGACCTTTATTTTATGAAAATCTGCTATCCATAAACTACCATATTTGATTATCTAAGCAATATGTATATTCGAGATTAGTAACGTGAATAAAATTTTTCTTTTTTTTCTAGTTTATTGACGGATAGGTACTTTCCGTTAGAGGTAGTAAATACTATAGCAATGATGATTATAGGTTAAGAAAAGAATGGCAATATTAGAAAAAAATCATATATATAGGGATATACTATTACCCTATATTGGACAAAAAAAAGGTCAAAGAAAAAATTAATGATGTCAACGAGACAATCTATGTGGCGACTCATCCAACTAGATCAAATATCCTTACTCAACTTGAATCTCAAAAGTTGTATGCGAGCAAGTTAGAAGAAATAATAAATGTAGATAGAAAGATTATTTCCTTTCACCTATCTAAATTAGAAAGAGCCGGACTAGTCGCCAGTGAATACGGCTTAATGACCACTTCAAAAACGAGGCCCATGGCGGTCAGATACTACTCGCTGACAGTTGAAGGTGAAAAAATGGTAAAAAAACTCAAAACAATACTTTCCGATTAGCTTTGAAATTGCTCGATAGATAATCAGAATCTACGCTTCATGTAAGAGGTGCTCCAATTATAATTGCCATTTTGGAGTTACAGTTGTGTAATGAATTTGCTTGGAGGATAATACCAAAACATTTTTCTTAGAGGATCATGGTCATTTTCATTGATTAAAACCATGGCTAATGAGGAAATTAAAGTGAATGACAATGTGTATAAAGTCACAATAAATGATCAAACCAGGATGTACGCGATGAAACTAAATAGACTATATCAACAAGGATTTAACGACGTTGATAGTTTTGACGAAATAAGTTCTGAGATTTCCACTACAATAAACAATCTCTTAAAGAATGGACTATCTCCTGAAGTGCAAGAAGAAGACATGGACGGAGCAGTGAAGCAACTATTACACATGTTTGACAAATCAAAAAAATGAGTTAATATCTCCCACTGAGCTTTTTACTTGTAACCACAGCATTATAGCTCTTGGTTACATTTGATGTTATAAACAAAAAAAGTGATAGGCTTCAGAGAAAACAATGTCCTTTAAAGACAAGTGGAACAAAACCCAGCCAGAAAACATGGCAGTAAAAATTTTGGAAAGTATAAAATCACAACCACCTCTAAAGCCAAGAATTGAGGAAGCTCAGAAGAAATTAGAACTCCAAATATCAAAACTAGAAGGGATTTCTACTAAGATTGTGGAAAAGGATCAAGTTATTTTTAAAAGAATCGTTCACTCCATACAAAATCATGATGTGCAATATGCTAAATTACTTTCAAATGAACTATCGCAAATACGAAAGATGAGTAAGATGGTCGATTCCGCAAAGCTAGCATTGGAACAAATTCAATTAAGACTGAACACTATTACTGAATTAGGAGATGTTGTGGTTACGCTAACTCCCGCAATGTCTGTCATAAAGAACATACAAGGTGGCCTGTCATCAATGGTTCCAGAAGCAGATCAATCACTTTCGCAAATATCGGATCTTATGGGAGGAATCTTATCTGATTCGGCACAAATACCAAAACACGAAGTAGATAACGGCAGAATATTGAACGAAGAATCAACAAGCATTATTGAAGAAGCTACTACTTTAGTAGAGCAAAGTATGAAAGAGAAATTCCCTGACCTGTCATCAATCAGGATTGAAGAAAAAAGTACAGAAACATCTACTTACTAAACCCCTATTTTTTATTACCCGACTTTGCAATTAATCTAATATCTTTTTTTATTCTACTTATTGTTGGGTAACTATACCCTTTATTTCTGTAAGTCTTTATCATTGACTTCCAATTCGTGAGTCGCCATTTAGCCTGCTCCTTGGTTAACATGCTAGTTTCTTTTTTAACAAAACTTTTTCTTCCAACATTCAAGTAGCCCCCGTCTTGAGCTTTCTGTCTATTATACGCAAATTTTAACCCTGATACTATTGATTCTGATTGTAGAAGTGAGAAATAATATTTTATATCTCTAAATTGACGGTCTGATACTACCAACTTGACCTTCAATTCTCTTTCCGTCATTATTGTGTAATTGACACGCGTATTAGATAAATATTGCTAAATTCGAATTATGAAACATGAATATCTTGGGAAATCCACAGTATTGTAGTTAAACCAAATCCTAATAAATATTGCTAAATTCGAATTATGAAATAAAATAAAAACGAGCGAAAAGGATAATTAAAGTTACATCCTGGAAACAATGGTAACAAACATGGCTTCAGGTTTATAAATTCATAGAGTTTCCATCCAGATTATGCCTTTAAAGTAAAAATAAAGTATTATCGCTAATGGGTTCAAATGACTTTGTGTTCTTTCCCTGTCCTCTCCATATGATCTAGAGCGTAACTCAATTGCGTTTTTGTATGGAGGGCGGTTAAAGAAAGTCTCAATACCGCGGATCCTTTCTTAACTGTGGGAAATCTCATAGGATGTACTAGTATTCCTTTTTGTAACAAAACATCAGCAAATTTAATTGCCAGTTTTTCCGAACCGATATGTATTGGAATTATTTGACTGCATGTATTTCCAATGTCAAATCCCATATGCGTTAAACTATCATGTAAGAATTTTACATTTTTGAAGAGCTTTCGTTGAAGGATACCTTTTTTTGCAATTCTAATTCCGGTTATTGCTGATTTGCATAAATGAGTTGGAATGGCTGAAGTGAATATGAATTGCCTTGATTTATTTATCAGAAATTCCCTTACAATTTTGGTGCTTGCAACATATCCTCCAAAACAACCCAATGCCTTACTTAGGCTACTGATATGAACATCAATTAGGCCATTTACTCTTAATTCAGAAGGAGTGCCGGTGCCATTTTTTCCAAAAACAAAATCTCCATGGGCATCATCAACAATTGTAAAAAGCCCAAACTCCTTTGCCAAAGTACAAATAGATTTTAATTTTGACATATCTCCTTCTATGCTAAACACTCCTTCAGTAACAAGAATTTTCTTTCCCTTTACGTTTCTTACTAATTCTAATAAATTCTCCATGTCGTTGTGGCGAAAAACTTTGATTTTGGAGTTCGATAGCCTACACCCATCAATAATACTAGCGTGATTTGATTCATCACTAAATATAGTAGTTTGACTATCTGCTAAAGTACTCAACACTCCTAAGACTGCTGTATAACCTGTAGTATAGACAAGAGACGATTCTGTATTTCTATGTCGTGACAAAGAGTTCTCTAGTTTCTCAATTACTGAATTATTTCCCCCAACAAGTCTAGAGCTACATTGAGAAATTTCATCAAAATCTTTTATCGTATTTTTTATTATTTGTAAATTTGTGGATAATCCAAGGTAGTCATTTGAATTAAAGTCAATTATCTCTTTTTTATTGACTATTGATAAACCGTTATGATATTCTATAGTCTTGAGTTTTCGATAAAGATTTTCTGATTTCAGTTTGCAAATGTCTGAATTAACGAATTCTGGTATCGAGGCCAATTTCATGGATCATTTGGATATCGGTATTTGGTTCGTTTCCATTTGTAGTAAGGTAACCACCTGTAATAATTCCATTTGCGCCAGCCTGAAGAGCAAGTCTTCCACCGTCGTTAAAGTGTACTTCTCTTCCTCCTCCAATTTTCAAGATTGTTTTTGGCATTATGAATCTCCAGACCGCAATTGTTCTAATTATGTCGACTGGATCAATTGAACAATTATCCAGTTCCTTTGGCGTGCCTTCCCTGGGGATCAATATGTTGATCGGAACTTCATCGGGATCAAGAGCTGAAAGAGAATACGCCAATTCAATTCGCTGTCTTCTAGATTCACCCATACCAATTATTCCTCCACAGCAAAGTTCTAGTCCTGCCTCCTTTACTATTCTTGCGGTCTTTACTCTATCTGAATAATCATGCGTATTGCAGATTTTTGAAAAGAAACTTTCTGAGGCTTCTAGGTTGTGGTTATATCTCTTGACCCCTAATAATTTTAGCCTTTTTGCCCGTTCTGGTGTCATGAAGCCAAGTGAAACATTAATGTCAAGATTCACTTCATTTTTTAAATTTTCTATAATTTTGCAAATTTTTTCAAAATCATTTTGTGACGGTTCTCGATAGGCACAAACAAGACAAAAGCTGGCCGAACCACTCTTCTGGGCTTCTTTAGCTTTTTCTAATATTATTTCCTCACTCAAAAGAGGGTATTTTGTGATACCAGTTTCGTAAAATGTAGACTGGGCACAAAAGGAACAATCTTCAGGACAATTACCTGATTTGGCATTTATCAGGGATTCAACGTCAACTTTTTCTTGATTAAATTTCTTGGTTATGATGTTGGCACAATGGGCGAGCTTTGTCAAATTATTAGTTGAAATTAACTTTTCAGCTTCATCAAAGGAAATAGAATTTCCACTAATGACCTTTTTCATACAAGAATCAATGAACTCGAAATCTTGCATCATTAGTTCTTTTTTAGAACCCATACTTATTCTTTAATTATCAGAATAGATCTATTTGTTTATCCACATTCATAGGACCTCACATTTAGTAAAAAAACAAAAAATCTTTTTCGGTAATTTGATTCTGTTATTTCAAAGCTCATGCTTCCTACCGGATAGGCAACCGGCCATATTTTCAGATTCAAGTTAACTCTGTTTACCCAAGAGAGTGGGCAAATTTAGCTAGAACAACTAGCATAATTTGGTGTTTTTAAGCATATTTGGGTGATCAAATCTCCCTAAATGAAGAATATGTGGATTCACCCGAAAACTAATGCATTGAATGGGAATATACGATATTCGTCAATTATTTGTTGGTGTTTTAAAGTCTAAAAAAGGACCCGTTTTTGTACTGCGTAAAAACACTAGCGTTTTTTTACTCATATACAGTCTAATAAT
>JAICFW010000161.1 GCA_025923455.1 Nitrososphaeraceae archaeon
TTTTTGTACTGCGTAAAAACACTAGCGTTTTTTTACTCATATACAGTCTAATAATGTCACACCTTTTTTGAACTGTACGAATTTTTTTTGACCTAAAGTATTATCAACTTTTCATCATGAAGTATGTAATGAAATATGCCTTTGGGTACATGCGAGTTAGTACAGACGAGCAAACAGTCCTTAATCAAAAACTAGTGATTGAAAAATGGGCAGAAGATAATGATTATAAAATCCTTGATTTCTTTGAAGATTCTGCAACAAGCGGTAAGATTCCTGCAATTGACAGACCTGCATTCAAGGAAATGCTAAATCTCGTTCGATCCGATCGTGTGGATTCGGTGATTGTCTATGAATTATCCAGAGTGGGAAGAACATTCTGGGAAACACTTGATGCTATAAAATCAATTGAAAAATATTCTCCGCTTATATCTTGTTCACCTAAAGAGATTTTTCTTCAAACCACGGATCCGAGTGTTAGGAAATTGATGATAGGGATACTTACTTGGGTGGCAGAAAGAGAACGGGAAATGTTGATCCAACGTACTAAGGATGGTATGGTAAGGGCGAAAATGGCAGGAAAAAACATTGGACGCCCAAAAAAGACACTCGATAAGGACGTATTAATCAAAATGTTATCACAGAACATACCAAGAAACAAGATCGCAAGAAACCTTGGAATTTCAAAAGCTACTCTCTATAATCAAATTAGAATGATTTAGGCAATAGATGAGTGATGTCATTTGAGTTTCTTCTGAAGGTTTTCCACAATTTGATATTCAGTATCGACTATCTTTGATAGGTCTTCTTTACCTATTGCTAATGGGGGAATTATTGTAAGGACATTTCCCAGGGTTCTAAGATAAACTCCTTTTTTCAATGATTCTTTTGCGATGTAGTGATCAACTGGCATTTTGTCTATTGTCTTTAAGGGTTTATTCTCTTTTCGTAACTCTATTCCACAAAGCAGGCCCTTATTTCTAATGTCATAACAAATTTCTAATTCTGAAAATCTTTTCAAGAGTTTATCAAATACCAATGAGTTCAATCTTATTTTTCTGATAAGATTTAGCCTTTCATAAAGGTCCAGATTAGTCAAAGCAGCTGCGCATCCTACAGGGTGACCCGTGAATGTATGACCATGAAAAAGCTGTCGTTTATCCCAATAATCCCCAAGAAATTGTTCAAAAATCCTAGAAGTAGTTAGTGTTACTGCCAGAGGAAAATAACCTCCAGTAAGCCCCTTTGCAAAGCAAACAATATCCGGTTCGGATTTTTGGGCTCGATACTCTATCATATTGCCAAGTCTTCCAAAACCAGTGGCTATTTCATCAAGTATAAGAAGAGTGTCATATTTTTTACAAAGATCGCTGATCTTTTTTTGAAATTTTTCCGGGTAAATGTTTACCCCACCCGCAATTTGAGCTCCACTTTCCATGACAAATCCTGATATTTTTGATGATATCCGTTTCAGAATGTTCTCAATTTTGTCGACATACTGTTCGATTTCTTGTGCTCCAAATTTTCCGTGTCTTATAGTTGGTGAATCTACCTTTATTGTTTTGAGTAGTATTGATTTGTAGGGAGAAAAATAACCATCAACGTACCCTACTGACATGCAACCTATTGTGTCACCATGATAGCCGTTTTTTAAACAGATGAATTTTTTTTTCTGTGATTTTCCCTTGTTGTTCCAGTATTGTGTCGCTATTTTTAATGCGGCTTCAATGGCAGTTGAACCATTGTCAGTGTAGAAGACTTTGGTCATACCTTTTGCCATTGTTATGAGGCGTTTTGCCAGCTTCGCTGAAGGTTCGTTGACCAAACCAAACAATGAGGAATGGGGCAGAATGTCAAGCTGATTTTTCATTGAATCAAGTATTTCTGTTCTGTCATGACCCCAAACATTGCACCACATGTTACTAATTCCATCCAAGTAACTTCTTTTGTTAGAATCGATAAAATTAAAACCCTTTCCGTATTGGACTGTAATATTATCTGAATTATTCCAAAGTTTCATCTGAGTATACGGATGCCATACATATCTCTTATCGAGATTATTACTATTCAATAGAAATAGCTATATTATTGCACTATTTGTACATTATCCCAATAGGAATTCTATTTTCAGCCTTTAAATAAATCAAACTTCATTAGCTAGAACATTTATCGGAACATTCACTGCAAATTATCGGCGACCTATAAATTCAAAATAAGTTTATTAATAATCTGAATATACCCATTAGATATGAAAACAAAGATATCTGTAATATTGTTATTCATCTCACTTGCATTACTAATTATATATGGTGCAGATGTAATGTTTGCACAATCTACATCTCCAGATGGAAAAAGCGGATTTCTGCAAATGGACCACGCCACTAGGGGAGGAGTCTTTGGTGCCGGAGCTGTAATTTTATCCATTATTGCATTTGCAATATCATTGAAAGAAAGGTCCACACTGGTAGCTGTGCTACTCTTAATTAATGGTGGACTAATTATAGCTGGAATGGTGGGAATGGCCTCACAAGATGGTACCAATGAAAGTTCAACTCTTTATGGGACGACAGGGTTAGGCATATTGCTAGTTGCATTGGGTGTTGTAAAGGTATTCATTAACAGGAAAAAATAGTTCATTTGCTAACAATTCTAAATATTTCACAATTCGAATTTAGAAACATTTCTGCTACCCTTAGTCATTAGCATAACATTTAATTAAAGTAATAATTTTTGTAAAACATGCGCCGCTGTAGCTCAGCATGGTAGAGCAAATTCAAAGGCTGTTACTTTGGAGCTTAACTGGCTGTTAACCAGTGGGCCATCAGTTCAAGTCTGATCAGCGGCGCTTTACCTTATAGCGAATTACAACGGTATATTTGCAATTACATAAATATTGTTACCAATACGCATATCACGCAATCATTTTCCAAGTATTTCACAATTCGAATTTAGAAATATAATGAAATAAGTTTGAAAATTGTTTTAGGGGAGAAATTATTAAACGGAGTCAGAATGTGATTATGTCTAATGCAATTGCATTGGAAAGTAAGTCTAGGTGTCTGGAGGCAACAATGTAGCCATTTTTTATTTCATTTTTTGCAATCCATCTGTTTGAGGAAGACCAAAGTCGTTCTTTTCTAATTCTTTTCTCAAGTTCTTCGACATCTAATTCCTTTTCTTCGATTTCCTCCGTATCTGTTTTTTTTATCGTTAGTAGAACCTTTCTAACTAGTATCCTGGTGCCGAATCTTTGAGAGAAATCCCTAGCAGATTCGTCGTAATCCAGTAGTTTAATTTTGACCTGTTTCCTGTTTAACACATCTCTGCTAGTAAGTATCCTATCATCAACAAATCTGTCGTACGACATCTCGATATGTTTACTATTAATTATTGATTAATTAAAACCTTCAGTAAGATCTAAGCAGCAGAGAATTCATAGTATGGAGAATTATCTTTATCGAGTCCACATTTGGTCAATTTTACAGCACTTCCTGGATTCAGATTTCCTTCACTCAAGATGCCTATTATTCTGATTCCCGAGATTTCGACTAGTCCTAATGTCTTTGTACTGTCAATATGTGAGAATGAGTGTTCGATTAATCGACCTCTTGACTCCAATTTAGACATCCTAATTTCTCTTGAATAACAATTGCTACAAACGTTAGCAGGAGGCCATATTTTCAAATCACATTTTAGGCAAATTGGAATTCTGAATTTTCCCTTCCTAAGCAAATCATGGAATTCTTTCACAACATTTTGTGAATTCTTCGGATAATTAAAACGATCAATAGATTGACGCATTGTAGAATTTAAACTCGGCCTTGATGGATAATTGTATGATTCTAGTCCTTTGAAATTATTAGGACTAGTGAAGACGAACCTGCTGCAGACATATTGTGCACCAACCCAATTTTGCAGTCCTTGATTTGTCTATTACTGGACAAACCCTTGAGCTGTTCGCTGATTTCAACTGCCTGGGCAACACCCGTTGCTCCAAGTGGATGGCCTGTTCCTAATAGTCCTCCTCGAGGATTGATTGATATATCTTTCTGGCATACGAATTTTCCTCCATCTCCTTTCTTACAAAAACCTAAATCTTCATACGCCATTACTTCCATAATAGTAAATGCATCATGAACCTCAGCTACGTCTATTTGCTTTGGTCTAATATTTGTCATTGAATACGCCATGTCAGAAGCACTTTTAGTTGAGTGAATGCTTGAAAGGTCAGAGCTCACGTTACTGAAACTTGCGGCCTCCACAGAACTCCCAATTCCCTCGATCCAGACAGGAAAATCTGTATGCATTTTAGAATCTGCTTCATTGGAAAGTAAAATTGCTGAAGCCCCATTACACACATAGGAGCAATCCAGTAACTTCAACGGTTCGACTAATTTTTTTGAATCCATAACATCCTTGACAGATATCTTTTTTCTAAAAAGGGCATTACGATTTAGGTGAGCGCTTTTTCTATTTTTTACAGCAACTGATGCCATCTGTTCTTCTGTTGTACCATAGTTGCGCATGTGAGCCTTGGCGAAGAGCGCAGCCCAATAAACAGGTAATGTAAAGGATCCTCTCGATATATCCCATACTAGCTGTGATCCTTTGGTTTGTTTAATGTCCGCGCCTACAACCAGGGCATTTTTACACAACCCCGATTTTATCATGGAGTATGCTGAAACAATAGCATTTGAGCCAGAATTACAGAGGTTGTCTAATCTTTGAGAGATTCTTGGTTTTAGGCCCAAATATTCAGAAACAATAGTTGAGCCGTACTGAACGTCAGCGGTCGTCGATAAAAAAACTGAATCAATCTTTAAATCCGTGTTTTTATGTCTTTCTAGAATTTCTTTGCACGGTTCGCACGCCAGCTCTTCTACCGAGAGAAGTGTCTCTTTCGTAAATTTTGAGGTCGATTGGTCGACTATTCCCACTCTAGACATTTTGTAGCAAAAGAAGAGAGTCGTTTATTGATTCCGAATTATCCTTAACCGGATTTATCTGTAAAATTGGAAGTGAGATTCCACATGAGACAAAGCGTTTTAGAGATCTAATGCAATCCTCAACAGTTCCACATATCGTCAGCGCATCGAGCATATAGTCTGTTACAAATTTACTGATATTATCAATACCGTTTATTAGATAATCGTTTGATATTTGTTCAACCTCATTTTTGAAGCCGTGAGATGACAAGAATTCGTTATAGTATTTTCCAACGGCAACATAGAAGGCAAGTGTTTTTGCAGCTCTTCTACGTGCAAGTTCTGGATATCTGTTTGAAATGGCAGTGATGAAAACTGAAGAGATTTCAAAGTTTTTGGATTCTTTTGAAGTAATAGACCTTATATGTTTCACCGTTTCTTTAAGCTCATCAAACGGACGAAGATACAAAATGGTTCCATCGGCAATGTCTGTTGCCAACTTTATCATTCCAGAGTTCACGGCACCTAGAAAAACAGGAATTTTCTTTCTAGTAGATGGATGCATAATCTTCATATTTTTCAGTTTGAAAAAATCCCCTTCAAAGTTAATTGTTTCTCCACTAGAGATTATTTTAAAACAGGTCACATATTCTTTCATCCGCTTTAAAGGAAATTCAAATTTGGTACCATGCCAGTTCTCGGCAAGTATGGGAGTACTAGCTCCGATACCAATTACAGTACGATTTTTTGAAACCATATCAAGAGTTGAAGCTGCCATTGCAGTTGTGGCAGGAGATCGAGAAAACATACTTACAATGGACGTACCTAGTTTGATCTTACTCGTAAGTGAAGCAATCGCACCAAGCATCACAAAAGCTTCGCGACCCCACGATTCTGGTATCCATATTGAATCTACTTGTGGTTTGTTATCTAATAGTTTGGCAAATTCCAAAATATCTTTAGTGCTAAATAAACTGCTTGGATTAATACCAATTTGACCGATCTTATCCGTCATTTTTTAAATACTTCTTGAACTTCTTTTGACGCTTCCTCTACATCTTTATGTGAGTCAATTGATCGCCAATAATTATTTGAAAATCTTTTTGCTTTTAATTTTTTTTTCTCCACCAACATTGGCAAAGTAACCGTTTCAAGATTCCCATTATCTGGTAAGTAATCAAAAATCTCATTTGAAAAATAATACACACCTGCGTTAATCCACGTATCTTTAATGAATGGTTTTTCTATAAACTTTGATACAAGATCTCCATTAGTTTCCACAATTCCAAACGTACTTTTTAGGGGAACTAATGCAAGCGTCATTGATCCTTTGTCAGATATCGTGAAAGGATCTAAATTAGTCAATATATCTCCGTTTATTACAAAAAACCCAGAATCTGTATTTCCATTCCGAATAATATGATCTTTTGCATTCTTCAAAGCACCACCAGTTCCAAGTGGAACGTTCTCCTCAATATAACTAATGTTAACTCCAAATTTTTTGCCGTCGGCAAGATGATGTTTTATTTTTTCTTTAAGGTGTCCTACTAAAACTATGATGTCTGTAATTCCACATTTTTTTAACCAATTTACTTGCAACTCTATTATTGGAGTGTTATTAATCTGGATCATGGGTTTCGGTCTATCTGAGGTTAAGGGTCTCAGTCTTTTTCCCAATCCTCCTGCAAGTATAACTGTTTTCACTTGATTCTCACTTGCACAAATATTCTATATAAAAGTCATCCCAAAAACTAATAACGATTGTGTGACCTATTCTCGGGAGTAAACATACACTCCATCGAGAAATACTCTTTGATCTTTGTTCTTTACTCTGGTTGATAACTCTATGTTAGCTGCCGTTTGAGAAACATGTTCGAGATGGGGCCCAGTGATTACAATATCATCGCCTTCGATAGCTACTTTTGTAGAATCCCCGACAATATTTGATATTCTAGCTTTTCTCTCACCAAAAAAGTTTTCAACATGCACTTTTCCATCTTTTATCTTGACAGTTATTGGAAAATGTGCGAATACTATTTTCATTCTGTACTTGTAGCCGTTTTGAACACCTTTTATCATGTTATTTATGATACTTTGTGCAGTTTTTGAAATAGCAAAATCCTTTCTTCTGGTTCCGTAGGGTTCAATCTTTAAAATGTTATTTTCAATTGTTAGAAAAGCAGGAAGTTTTGTAAAATCCTTTTTTATGGTACCTAATTTTCCTTTAACTGATATGGTTCTCTCTTCTAGCGATACTGAAATCCCTTCTGGTATTTCTAATGTTGAAACGTGTTCTCTAGTAGACATATCCGACCAACACTCCTCCTACTCCCATTTCTTGAGCTTCATGATGCGTCATTATCCCCTTGCTAGTCGATACTATCAAAATCCCCATATTGTATGCCGGTAAGAATTGCCTTTCCCAATTTAGGTATTGATTTTTTCTGACACTGAATTTGGGAGTAATTATTCCACACTTGTTTATTTTGGCTAAAAGCTGAATCTTAAATTTACCCGCCCTAGAATCATCTATCTGCTCGAATTCTCCAATATACCTATGCTTTTGCATCACCCGTAGTACTTCGCTAGAAAATCTTGAAGATGGACTTACAATGCATTCTTTTTTCCTTCTAACTTCATTGTTGTATAAAGTGGCAAAAAGATTTGATAAAATATTTAACGCTGGCAACTCATTCACCCATTCTTTTACTCATATTTCTTGAAGCCTAATTTTATTGCTACTTCTCTAAAGCATTGTCGGCATAGCATTATGTTGTAAGCTTGAATAAGACCCGAATAGCAACCACATCTCTTGCACCATCGAGTGCCCTTTCCATGTACACGCTGTTTTCTACCTGTAATATCGTATTCTCTTGGCTTTGGCACTAGATCATCTCCACTCCCATACTTTTGAAAAATTCTACTGCCTCATCCTTTGAAATTCTATGCTTCTTTCCCATCTTTCTGGGATTACTCTTCTTGATTATTCTATAACCCGGTCTTGATAACGATATGCATATGTTCATTCCAAAAATTCCGATATCTGGATTGTATTTTGCTCCCGGGATATCAATGTGTTCTCTTACCCCTAAAGAAATATTTCCATAGTTATCAAAAGACGATTCTTTCAATTGATTATTCTTTGCCTGTATTATTCTCTTGGCAAATTCCATCGCCTCTGTATTTCTTAGTGTAACTTTGGCTCCAATTGGTTCACCTTTGTGAATACCAAAATCTCTGACGTTATTTTTTGCACCACACTGAGTGGGTTTTCTGGATGTCAATTCCTCTAGTGCATTCTTGGCTCTTTCTAGAGGTTCACCTGATTTCCCTACTCCAATATTAATTACAACTTTTTCCAAGCTGATTTGTTTCATATTATTTACTGTACTCATTTTATTTGCTTACCTGAATTAATGAAGAGTCAGTGCCAACTGCCATGACTATGTCTATCGGCAATTCCACAGTTTTTTCACCGATTGAGACCAACACTCGCTTTGGGAGAGAAAAGGATCCATCCTTAATACCTTCAACCTTTCCAATATTTCCGGCGTTCTCTCCTCTAGTCACAATAACACTGCATCCTTCCTTTAACTGTACATGGTTTTTGATACCAAATTTTGGTAATTCAACTAAACATGTGTCATTTACATTATATGCTTCTTCGCTTAAGAATGTTCTACCATCATGAAGGCAATATTGATATGATTTTTTCTTAGAACTAACTTTGGACTTGATTTTTCCCAACTTGAGGTTTTTTTCATTTGCGTTTATTTTTATGGGTAATAGAGGATGTCCATTTGAAGGTACAAATCGATAAAATTCATTGGAGGGTTTAATTTCTACGGTATCCATCAAACCAACTGGAAAGTTTGGATGATGTATCATTTTTCCATCGACGGTAATCAGACCTTTATTTAAGGATCTTTTAACTTCTCGGATATTTGAACAAACATGTAAAAGATCGCGCAAGACGACGCCAATAGGATACGAAAGTTTTCTGGTGTGAGGTCCCGGCATTGTATTGAGAATAAACCTTGGAGATTTTCTATTTACTTGCCAGAAGCGCGGTGCAAGTTGTCGTTTTAATCTCTTATCTCCTCCTTTTTTTGCCATGATTATGATTCCTCCTTAATCAATTCCTTCTTCGTTTCAACTGATTTTTTTGTTTCTTTCCCTTTTTTTGTGTTTGTGTTCTTATCAGTTGATTTTGGAATACCCTTTAGTCGATAATCATCATCAGTATTTAGAGAAATGATTTGTACATTTGAAGCATGAACCTGTACTTTGACATTACCACCCCGTATTTTCTCTCTCTGTACACCTTCAATAGAGAGTGTCGATCTTACAGTATTCACTTTCTCAACTTTCCCCTCTATCCCAACATATTCTCCTCTTAATATTCTAACTGTGTCACCCTTTATGACTCTCATACTTCGCTTATTGTGTTGTTCCCTTAAGTTTACAGAAAGGTTAGCTCCCAAAAATTTATCCCTTTTATGTTTTGAAATCAGTTTATAGAGCATTATCATAACCTCATATTATTAATGACGCCAGATTTGCGATTCTGGGCCATTTTTCTGCAGCCTCGGCAGCGACTGGTCCTTTTATGTCAGTTCCTTTTATTTCTCCTTCTGGTGTAACCAATACTGCTGCATTGTCTTCAAATGATACTCGAACACCGTTTAATCTCCTTATTGCATATTTTTGTCTAATAATTACTGCTCCAAACATTTGCTTTCGTAGCTCTGCATTTCCTTTTTTCACCGTAACATTTACAAAGTCACCTACTGAGGCAGAAGGCATCCTTGAGTGTCTTCCCTTGATACGTGTAACTTGAGCAATCCTCAATATCTTCGCTCCAGTATTATCGGCACAAACCAAATTGGCCGTAATTGGTAATGCCCTTGTAATGTAGGGCTTAAATTCCTCGACTCCCTTTGCAGAGACTGCTCTACTCTTAGACGCCACTCTTTATTACCTCCACAGTTACAAATGATACCGTTTTTGATATAGGCTTACATTCTGCAATCTTCACTTCGTCACCCTCATTTACGTCCATACACGAAGGGAGAAATGCATGTACCTTCGAACTACTTCTCTCATATCTTTTGTATTTTCTTACTAATCTGGGGTATTCACGCGATACTACTATCATTTTATGCGCTTTTGAACTTACAGTGATCCCTGTCAGTATTCTCCCTCTAATTGAAAGTTTACCATGAAAAGGACATAATTCATCATCACAGGTCCTTTTTGGTTCCGAAACTGTTACTCCAATATTTCTAGCCATTATCTATCAACTATCACTTAAGTAAACGATCCTCTGGTCTCCCTAATATCATAGAACCATTCATGTTACAAATCTCATCATTAAAAATCAAACTTAATCTTTGAATTGTTCTTTTAGGAATAATATATTTCTTGAAATTATTGGCAAGTGAAATTGTATTTTTAGTCTCAAAAATTATTTTACCACTTACATTCCTTTGACTGTCAATCGATCCATAATCTATTTGTGCATTCATGCCGATGAACTCATATTTAGTAATGTAATCTTTAATTGTCATTTTGCCAACTCCCGTTCCTTTAATATAGAATGTATTCGGGCAATGTCTCTTCTCTTCCATTTCATATTTCCAGTTTCCTTCTTAAGAGTGCCCTTTGAATTTTCAATTCTTAACTTCAACAGATCCGCTCTAATTTCTGATAACTTTGACTCTAGATCAGTGTCGTTAAATTCTCTTAATGTTTTTAACTTGAGTCTAGCCATTACGTTTCACTTTTGTTTACGATTACTTCGTTAACTTGATTATCAATAATATCTTTACTCTCTGTATTCTCTGTCTTTGTCTCTGTATGCTCTGTCTTTGTCTCTGAATCAGCCGGAACATCTTGCTCACTAGTTTCAACCTTATTTTCACCTTGGGTTTCTTTTTCAGCCACACCTTCACTTATCGGAATTTCAGTTTCAGCCTTGGGTTGAGCTTCAGCCTCTAAATCAAAATCACGATGAACTTCTTCCCTAATTGCAATCTTTAATTTTATTCCAACCAATCCCATTTTTGTTAACATACTCCTTGTCGCATTTCTAACCACTTCTTCGGCAACCTTCCCGCTTTTGGGGATTATTCCTGCTGTATGCTTTTCAAAATGGGCACGCTCACCTCTAAGTTTGCCAGAAACTGTGATTTCCACACCCAAAGCTCCGGCTCCCATTATGGTGTTTATAGTCCATAGCGAAGCTCTTCTAAATGCAGTTCCTCTTTCAATCAATTGCGCAATTCTATTTGCCATAATGTTTGGATTTAGTTCAGGTTTAGTAACTTCAGTCACAGAAACCTGTGCATTCTCCAAATTAAACTGCTGTTCTAATCTAGATGTCAAATCTCTGATTCCACTCCCTTTTCTTCCAATAACAAGACCAGGTCTAATAACAAAAAGTGTTATTTTGGTACCTATTGGGGTTTTTTGCACCTCTGCTCCCCCATAACCGGCATCCGTTAAAGTAGAACTCAAGTATTCATTGAGTTCCATGTTTCTGAAATTATTCTTCATTACATTTTTTATTGCACTCAAGATACTCTACCCTCCCTTGCTACGATCTCTACATGTGTCAACGTGTCTACTTTGGGGCTAGATCTTCCCATGGCCCGGGGGATAAATCGCTTAAGTTTTGTTCCTTTGTGAATAACACATGAGACTATTTCCAACCTGTCTAGATCCATACCCTTGTATTCTGCATTTGATTCTAAATTATCTAAAAGACGTAGAAATTCTTCACAAGCCTTCTTTGGAAATCTTCCAGAAAAAAAACCATCCATAATATTTGATCTATGTGCCACTTCATTGTGATGTCTTCTATATGGAACTGCAACTCTCTTTTCGATTGCCTGATCCAAAACATTCCTTGCCCTTTCAATCGAAAGCCCCTTTATAGCTAGAGCAATTTCTCTGGCATGTTTATGTGATATGTCGGTTTCCCTTAACGCCGCCCGGACATGCTTGTTCTTGTCAAATTGTGAAAAAGAGTAAGAATATGTTGGCAAAATCTATCACTTTAATGGGACGTATAGACTTGATCTGGAAGCCCCTACTCCAGGTGCACCGTGCTGAACTCTCCTGTTTGTTATTGAATATTCGCCCAAATAATGTCCAATCATTTCAGGTTTTATGGTAATTGGATTAAACTCCTTGCCGTTATGAATATTAATAGTAATTCCAACCATGTCTGGAAGAATTATCATGTCCCTCACATGAGTTCGTATAGGTTCATTTGAATTGCCTTCTCTAACGTTTTTAATTCGTTCACGTAATTTTCTTTTTTCATCATTCATGTATTTTCCAACTCTCTTATCCAAAGAACGCCTCTGTCTAGCATTTAACAATGGTAAAAGGGCTTCTATTGATAGATTCTTTAATTGATCTACGTTAAGACCTCTAAATCTAAATTCACGAACCAATTAGATGATCAGCTCCAAAATACTCCTTTTAAATTTAACTAGAAAAATCAATTTAAACCAAACCTAATCTTGTGGCAAGTTGCCGTGCTTCGTCATCTTTGACGAATCTAATAATGGCTTTTTTTCCTTGAATTGTCCTGAAGATATTAACTTCTTTGACATTACCTTCATACATTGTTTCAATTGCTTCACTTACATCTTTTTTACTTGCTCTGTCAGCGACAATAAACGTTAACTTGTTTTCCTTTTCTATCAAATTAAACGTCTTTTCTGTAATATAAGGTCGGAGAATAATTGAATGAATGTTATCGTCTATTTTCTCACTCATAGTTCTTTCACCATACTCTGTACTCTTGACCAAACTGTATTTATCTTATTCATGTAATCAATAGCATTCTTTGTATAGATTGTTAATCTAACTGGTTTTGTTCCTGGGGCAAGGTCCATTATGCTGAGGTTTTCTGCAGAGACAACATTAACTCCAGGTAATGATTTCTTTAGTTTACTTATTGGGGAACCTTTTGATGTAACTATTAGGCAGCTCAGAGCTGTATGTCTCTTTCTTCCACGTCGTCGTGGTTTACCAGAAGGCACCCTTACTATATTTGTAGATCTTTCTAGATCCTCCTCCAAGCCTAATGAAATCAGTGCTTTTCTTAATTCTGTAGTTTTTGTAATCTTCTCTAAATCATTTGAAACAACTATTGGAAATTCAGAAATCTTGCCTACTTTGTGACCTCTCTTTTCGATTATATCTTTATTTGATGTCGCTGCAATTGCAGAGCAAAAACCAAGTTGCTTTTCTTTCTTGTTTATTTTTTTGTGGATTACTTTCCATGAAACTGGAGGATGAGCCAATCTTCCACTCCTAACACTAGCAACACCTGCTGCTTGGCCTGCACGTTGAAATCCTTCACCTCTTGCTCTTGCAATTCTTGCTATACCCAAGCCAGTATTGCGAGATTCAGCACTTACCATCTCGCCAGCTGCAGGATATCTTCCCTGTGGTTGAAACTGTGATGAAAGGACGTTAACATATACTTTTTTTATGATCTCTGGCCTATAAGGTGTATTAAAAACAGTGGGTAATTCTAGGGATTCAATTTGCTTTCCACGTAAGTCCTTAAGTCCAACTTTCATTTGACTAAAACCTCCAAAACTTTAGGTTCTATAACTTTCTTACTACTAGCTCTAATTGGAAAGCGCATTTTGATTAACCTTTTAGGAACTCCTGCGACGGAACCTTTTACAATAATGTAATCATTTTTCACAAGACCATAATGTTCGAATCCACCTTTGGGATTAATCTTGAAATCGCTATCTTTGTCAGAATTAGATATTATCAAAATTCGCTTATTGTATTCTGTTCTCTGATGAAATCCCCTCTGTCCTTGTCTTGGAACAGTATATGTGACAACTGCAGGAGAAATCGGACCCAGGGTTCCAAGTGCCCTGACACTTTTTCTTGATTTATGCTGTTTTCTTTTAACACCAAATCTAGTAATTGGGCCTTCAACACCCTTTCCTCGAGTTATCGCGGATATGTCAATAAACTGTCCTGCTTCAAACACATCTTTGATATTTATCTGTTTTCCAAAGTTATTAAGTACATAATCAATTTTTGATTTCGTATCCTTCCCACCAATGGGTATTTCCCAGACAAATGGTTTCTTCTGAGACAACGAAGCACTACTTGGATACGAAGATACAACTGCTACAACATGCTTAATTTTATCAACATGAGAATTGATTTCTTCCAGTTTACCTTCTTTGAATTTGAATGGGGCTTTCTTTGACAGAAGTTTGTCGCTTTCTTTTGCAAAAGCATCAAAAACTGCATTTTTCCCATAGGTAGTTTCTGTATATCCCCTGACTCCAATTATTTTCAAAGGAGGAGTAGCTATAAGAGTAGATGAATTCATGATGTTTTTACCAAAATTAGGTGTTTTTTCTCTATCGTCAACAGATAATACATTTAAATTCGTAACTTTATACCCGGCAAAACCTAGTAATGATGATTTCTCCAACTTAGGATCCGCCCAGCTTCTTATCCTAGATTCGAGACTTCGTGCACGCACTCTTGGGTAGAATGCCATACTTCCACGTCTAGGTGCACTATATTTTCGGTGACCCATGATTAATCCGTTTTTTGCTTTCCCTTTAATAAATTAATAACTTCAGGAGCGAGTGCATTGCAAGTCAATCTAGCTTTCTCATTCTCGAAAAAACCTGAATCAGCCAATCACGCGCGTAGGTAATTGTTAATGATTGATAGCGTACCCAAAATTGCCTCTTCTAATCTTACTGTTTGAGTACCTTGCAGGGGAAACATGTTCAAGAAATTATCGGCGGATGAAATTTTCTTATTCTCTGACTCCAATATTTTTCTCAGTCCAAGTTTAGGACTGCCAAAAAGAACAATAAAATTCTCTGACGCTCTAATTTTATTCAAAAGAATGTCTACATGCTTTGTAAATGAAGCGCCCTCCACTGATGTCATTAGGAGTGCATTTTTCGTATCCGCAAGTATTGCGGATAATGAATCTGCGAATTGAACATCGTATCCCCAATAACCATTCACATTGTCTTTTGAAATGTCTTCTGCTACCAATTGAGGATTTTTGATAATTCTTACTAGAACTTTTCCTAATTGGGATCCCCTATACCTTATCATTTTTTCAAGTCCGACATCCACATACAAAGAACCGTTTTGTTTTATTGCAAATCCAAATCTAACATCACCATCTTTAATTTTATTCATTTGAATCGAAGTCATATGGTGCGGGGATTTTATAGGTGGTAAAGTTCCTGCGTGTTTTAATATCCACATTTTGGGGTAGATTTTTTTTCGAAGGTATGGCGGTGTGTCAAGATATTCGAGTATTGTCTTAATAATTTGCTTATCCATTTTTTCAGTTTTTACGCTTCTGTCATGGTAAACAATGATTCTACTAACGCAAAATATTGAACATGCGCGTGAGATCTGAGAAATCTTGTAACTCTTGTCTAAAATCGATTGAGAATCAATAAGACAAGAGTCAGGAATTGCGATGCATAGATTGGTCAAATAAAATACTAAACCGTTTATTCTGATAATAATTTTTCTATGGTAGCACTCATTAGGCCTGTGGCTCCAAATGTAGTTTCACGAAGAATACCTTTCTTGTCAATAAATATTGTTGAAGGAGTACCTCTCAAAGAATATTCTTCAAAAGTGAGCGGACTGTAAGGTTTTGTTTCTAAATATGATTTAACACGTGAAATTACTTGTTCTTTATCTTTTTGATGATACAAGTCAAAATCAGGAATGTTGGCATTGACAACCTCCATAATTTTTTTTTCATCGATTGGAAGTTTTTCCTTTAAAAGTTTATCCATCGCTACTGGAAATGGGATGCTATATGTTAGGATTCCTCCATCTAGTAACTTACTTTGATATGTAAGAGTAGTAAGGGTTTCACCAATCACCTTCTTTTCATTTAATAGCAATCTTAAATTTTCAACTGTATTCTTGTCAAAGTCCTCAAATGCGGTGGCAAGTCCTAATATAATAACCCCGTCATTTTTGTATTTGTTATAATTGTCAATTGCTTCAGGTATTCCGTAAATGAAACACCCTGGACAATTTACTTGGAAAACTTCCACAACAACTACTTTACCCTGAAAATCTTTCAGGTTAATTGGACCCCCCTGTACCCATTCACTAACTTGAAGATCTGGTGCAGGAGAGCCAGTTTTAACTGTCACAAAATTCACAGCTGTTCTTGAATATTTAAATCAATATTAATTGAAATTAAGTTTAAGAAAATTAAAGATTATTGAGGAGGAGTCCTTTTACTGGCGTTCTCTTTTGACTTTGAGGCATAGCCATCAATTTCATTATTTTCAATTCGCTTCATTCTCTTCGTTTTGCTATCAATTTGTGCCATTTTTATATGTCTCGTCCCAGTCTTTTCTTCACTAACCAGGTAAATTGATTCCAACGCTAGACTACTTGCATCTTCCATACTTATATCAGCATGATAGTTTTTTTCGAGAAATTCATTTACTTGATCACTGCCATTTCCTATGGCAACAGCGTCATATCCAATGTAGGTACCACTCGGATCGGTTTGAAATAATGATGCGCCATTCTTGTCAACACCCGCAAGGATTAACGCAACACCATATGGCCTTACTCCAGCGTACTGTGTAAATTGCTGTGCCATATCCGCGAGATTTTTCGCTACTCCTTCAACGTCGACCGGTTCATCGTATATCAGTCTATTACTTTGAGCGAAAAATCTTGCATGATCAACTTGAGTTCTCGCATCAGGAATATATCCTGCTGCTGCAACTCCTATATGATCATCTATTTGAAATATTTTTTGAGTGACATCAGAAACTTGTAATTTCCTAGCTTTTTCTTCTACTGCTAATACTACACCGTCCTTACTTTTGAGTCCAACCGCTAGGGTTCCTCTTCTTACAGTCTCTATGGCGTATTCTACTTGGTATAATCTCCCGTCAGGCGAAAATACCGTAATTGCTCTATCATAACCAGCTGCTGCAGGTAACAAATCAGCTCTAACTTGATTGCATTCGTTAATTTAAATTTACCTTAGTATCATACTTTAAATTGTCACGTAATTTTTTAAAAGTCAGTACAAAGATTGGAAGAAGAAATAAAGTTTCAAGGCCACAAGAATGTACTTTCGCTTCACTCTAGGACTATTGAAATAACAAAGGATCTCGATTTAACGAAGAATGGTGATTGCATTTTGGGTGTTTCAGCCAACAAAGCGTGCAATGATTTGAATTCTTCAATGAAAAATAGGTTAAAGACAAGTGGTACTCTAGTAAAAATATCAATTGTTGTGGAGCCAATTGAATTTGAATTGTCAGGCTACGGAAGCAATTCTTTGGAAATTTCACACGATCATGACATAGTGTTAAGGAAATCAAATTACGTGGATTCAAGAACTTTAGCTGTTTCATGTGATAAATCTGCGTTGGATATTCCAAGAAACCTTGTAAACTTACTGACTAGTGCAGAAACGAAGGGAATAATGAGGATTAATGTGGAATGAGCGGAACGTACTTTTGTTCGTCAAAAAGCACTCGGGAATTGTGGAAACTCTGATCTAGATTAATTTTTTTGATATATTTTCATAAACATATGAATACCTTCTTAATAGTTCTTCTACCACATCGGAAGGAAGCTCGGGAGGTATGGGTTTGTCTCCATCCTTGGACATTTTTACTTTATCTCTAAATCCGACTTTGATTAGCCAATCCCTAAGAAACTGTTTATCATAACTGACTTGTTCCTCTCCAACTTTGTAGGACTCCTTAGCCCACATCCTAAACTCATCAGGACCGAGTGAATCAGCCAGAATAATTTCGTCTGATTCTGGGTCTTTACCAAACTCAAATTTTACATCTGCCATAATGAATCCCGCTTTATCTGATACGATGGACATTTGATTGTACAGACTTATTGAAGTATTTTTTAAATAATTCAATTCATTGTTGGTCAGGATTTCTTTTTGGAGGATTTGAGCCTCTGAAATAGGCACATCATGAATTTGTGATTTGGTTGTAGGATCAAAAACTGGCTCCCGCAATCTTGACGCTAGTTTTAGATCAGGATCTAGTCCCATAATGTTCCCTGCTACAGTATACCTCTCAAATAGGCTCCCGTACAAATATCCTCTAACAACACATTCAAGAGGGATCATTGAAAGTTTCCTTACAATCATTTTATCTTTAGCATCTAATCTAACCATGTGATTCTTAGTATCTAAATGGTTAAACCAGAGTTCTGCAAATTTGCATAGGATTTCCCCTTTTCCTTTTATATCAGTAACCATTGGAACATCATATGCTGAGACCCTATCTGTAAAATGAAATAGCAAATTTTCTTCATTTAATTCATATACATCTTTCACTTTACCGCTATGTATGAATTTCAATATTTATCACTTGATGAAGATATATTTATCATATCGTGTTTTGTTGGCCGAATCCATATTCATTCCATTTACTTGTTACTAATCTAACTGTACCTTCATCAGGAACTGCTTCTTCCTGTATCGGTCGCTCATAACCTTCTTCTCTTGTTTTCTTAGTTGCATCAATTCCCATCTTTGAACCGAGATTTAATAGGGGCGAAGCTGGATCCAGTGTATCAGTAGGTGCATTCTCGATTAGAATCGTGTCTCTCTTTGGATCAGATCTAGTTGTCACCGCCCAAATGACATCATTCATGTCGTGCACGTTAATATCATGATCCACAACAATCAAAATCTTTGTCAGTGAGAGCTGTCCCATGCCCCAAAGTCCCATCATGACCTTTTTAGCCTGTCCCGGATATCTTTTCTTTATTGATACTATCGCCATTCCTTGAAACCAACCTGCAGGAGGCATTGAAAAATCAACTACTTCTGGTTGGAATAGCCTTACTAATGGAAGGAATGCTCGTTCAATTACTTTCCCAATGTATGCGTCCTCGAGTATTGGTTTTCCTACAACAGTCGTGAGGTAAATTGGTTTTTTTCTCATCATAATACCAGTAAGGGTAAACGTGGGATAGGGTTCGGCTGGGGTGTAGTAACCCGTATGATCTCCAAATGGACCTTCTGTGTTAAGCTCTGCAGGATCAACATAGCCTTCCAATACAATTTCTGCTGACGCAGGTACCTCTACATCAACAGTTTTGCATTTTACTAGGTCTACCCCTTTTTTGCGAGTCAATCCAGCAAATAGAAATTTATCTAATCCTTCTGGAACAGGTGCAATAGCACTGAAGACAGTTGCAGGATCAGCTCCGATGACTATTGCAACTTCTGTTTTTTGCATTTTTTCCTTGTTTATTTGAAAGTGAAGTGCACCTCTCTTGTGAATTTGCCAGTGCATTATGGCCTTTTTGGGACCGATAACTTGTAACCTGTATACACCCATATTTCGAACCTCTGTTTCAGGATTCTTTGTAACTGTAATTCCAAACGTGATAAATCTACCAGAATCATTTGGAAATGATTTCAGTATGGGTAAGTTATCTAATGTTGGATTATTCATTTCTATAATTTCTGTGACGGGGCCAGAACCGGTACTTTTTGGCCCGTAATCAGAAATTTCTGAAAGTTTTGGAAGCATCTTAAATTTATTCAGCAAGCCATGAGGCATTTTTAACCTCGTTAATTCGGTCACCCGCTCTCCAATATCTTCAAAATTTTCCATATCAAGGGCCATTTTCAATCTCCTCAATGATCCAAATGCGTTACCGAGTACAGGAATATCGTATCCTTCTACATTCTCAAACAAGATTGCAGGACCATCGTTATCATACATTACTCTACGAAGAATTTCTGCGATCTCTAAATCCACTGAAACCTGTGTTCTTATTCTCTTCAACTGCCCTGCCTTCTCAAGAGCCTCCACATACTCTCTCAGGTTCTCAAAATACACACTGATACTTTTTTTATATGAGATATTAGTTTTGTTAATCTAGAGTTTGTGAAATAAGGTTGATAGCTTCCTATATGTTCAATTGACTTTACTTTTTTTAAATACAGAATTCAATAGCTTGGAAATTGAAAATAAACGTATCAAGAATTAAATATAAAATTAACTACAATCCGGTGAATTATAACACAACTACAGGTAAGTATGAGAGCGGAAATGAATCTTATACATTCTACAGTCAGGCAAAGGTAAACCTATGGAAATGTGACAAATGCGATGTAAAATTTGGTACATTCAGAAGTTTAAGAAAACACAAGTCCGAGGTACACGCTTACTGAGACAGAATGATATCAATTTCAGTACCATAACGATTCTAATATTCTTTAAAGTATTTCACGATTCAAGAATGTATTCCTTGAGAAAGGTTTGGAAAGTTGATCAAGGATTCTGGCCGTAGCTCCCCAGATAATTTCATCCTTATACGTGAATTTAGGTAACCCGGAAATCGAAAATTCTTTCTCATGCTCAATGTCATTTTCCCTACTTTCAAGCAAGGGGATTAGGGGCGCATCAATTATTTTTTCTACCTCATAATTGGTATCAGTTATTCTGGGTATGCTGTTTATTAACACGACAAAGGGGTATATTATGTAGCGTGAGCTCAGTGTCCTTTCTGCCTTCAAGTGACCAATAATCCACTCTTTTTCTATCTGGACTCCAACCTCCTCTCTCATTTCTCTTATGGCGGTTTCTAGCATTTCAATATCCTCTTTCATAAAATTACCTCCAGGAAAAGAAATTTCACCTGCATGATTCTTAACAAGTTTAGTTCTTTTTGTCAGGATCACGCTAGGATCCTTGTTTGTGAAGTGAATTGTAATCATAACTGCCGCAAATTTGAATTCATCCGTCGGTGATGGAAAAATTGCTTGTTTGCTCATGTATGGAGATAATAAATTCTTGATTACTTTGACATCATACAAGCAAAAATCATCCTGGAAATTGATCACAAACCAAATAATAAAACCTATATATTGAAATTTTTGGGTATTTGATGCACATTGAAACTTTAAGATTATAAATTAAGGATTTAATTATGATAAATATTGAGGGATAATGGTGGATATTAAAGTTATTTATGAAATGAACCCTCCAAAAGTTCTTTACAATAATTATTTTGATAATAAATCCATCAACAAGAATATTGATCTTTTCTTATCAAGAACTAAACGTATATCAGAATTTGTTGATGGGATACATTTGACAGATAATGTACTTGGTATTCCCAGAGTTTCAAGTCTGATTATCGTTTCCATGTTAAAGAAGATGGGGATATCAAAACCAATAAGCTGTACCTGTAGACTTTATGACAAGAACTTTATTTCGGTATTGCAATTTGTCACGGATTCTATCATAACAGGAGTCTATAGTATCCTTATTCTACGGGGTGATGAACCAGTCGTTGGAAATAAAATCATTGATATCCCACCAACAAAGATAATCAAAACTCTGTCAGATCATAATTTTAATAACTTCATTAAACTAGATTTGTCATTTCCTAACAGGATAGAAAATAGCACAAAAATCAAAAACAAACTTGAAGCAAGACCACGTGCTTTTGTAACACAATCCATTAGCTCGATAGAAAATTTGAAGGCAATCGTTGATGTGTCTAGACCGTTCGGTATCGATGTAATACCATGTATCATGTGTCCATCAAAGAGGAATGAAGTCTCCGCAAAGAATATCGGTTTGGATTGGAGTTCCTATGAAAACGATCCAGAGAAATTCATTCATGAGGCAGGATATTTGACGAACAAGGTTCTTTTGTGCTCTCCTAATAGTTTTGAGGATGGTCTGGAACTTGTCAAGAGATTAAAGAAAAATTAATCGGCTTTTTGTTTGCGTGCAGCACTGATTTCGTTTCTCAGTTCCCCCAACACTTCTCTGTAGTAGGGTTTTAGTTCGTCATCCTCCGTAAGTCTTGGCCTCCTATGATTAATAGTGATTTCTCTTTTGATCTTCCCTGGTCTGTTGGTGAATACAAAAACTCTATCCCCCAGGCACACAGATTCCATTATGTTGTGAGTCACAAAAATGATATTTTTTCTGGTCTTCGACCAAATAAGTTGCAATTCCACCGATAGTAAGTCTCGGGTTTGGGAATCCAGTGAGGCAAATGGTTCGTCCATAAGTAATATTTCGGGATCCATGACAAGTGCTCTAGCCAGGGATACTCTCTGTTTCATACCTCCAGATAACTGGTACACATATGAATCAGCAAATTTTGTCAGCTGCATCGTTTCAAGATGTGCAAGCGCTATCTGACGTCTCTTATCCTTTTGTAAACCAGCTATTTTTAATCCAAATTCGACATTTTCTATTACTTTAAGCCAAGGAAACAAAGCGTTCTCTTGGAAGACCATTATTCTATCAGGTCCTGTTCCATCAACCTCATGACCATTAAGAATGATTTCTCCTTCAGTTGGTTTATCAAGTCCTGCAAGTATGTTAAGTAGGGTAGATTTTCCGCATCCGGATGGTCCAACTATACACACAAATTCACCATCGTTAATCGTAAGGTCGATATTTTCAATCGCAGTAACATATTCACTATTATTCGAACTAAATGTTCTGAACCTTTTAGAGAGATTTTTAACTTGTAATTTCACGTTTTAACCCCTTTTAGAATTATGTGGATTAATCTGAATACTCTTATCATAGTGCCTTAGTATGGTTATTTCTATAAATTGCTATTTATTTGTAAAGGAGATTCACTATTTCCTTTGAAGTTGCATTGGTCTTGAACCCCTTATCATTCATAATTGTTTTAGAGACTTCATACCCATTGCTTGATAGGATACTAATCACTTTATCTAGCGAAATGGAACTCTTTTTTGCCATTGACGCAATTGTATCTGATTCAAAATATGAAGGAATTGCTAACTCATTGGTGCAAATTTGGATCATTTTCTTCAGTCTATTGAATTCATTGACAGGCATTGCATTATTTTCACCATTTTCCAATTCGCCTGACATTGCTTTAACAAATTCAGAATCAAAAAGAGAATCAATCCAAAGTGGGCCTGCTAGATTACATTTCTTATTGCATACTTCGCAAATCAAGTTTTGCTCACGTAGATTTTCAACCCCCCTATGTTTACAATTTTGACAATGTTTGAGAAATCCTATTTTTTGGAAAACAGAATTCGCAAGTGAGTTTCCAAATTGAACCTTCAGATACACTCTCATATAATGAAGATTACTATGACAGAAGTATGGGATAATGGATAAGTCAAATCTTGATGCAGTTAGTGCTATAAAAGAGACTAAAAGTCTTATTCCAATTTCATTGGAATATTCAGATCTTATTGGAAATCCATAATACTTTCGAAAACATACTTTTGGATAAACTCCACACAAAACTGCAGTGTCTGTTGCTGTAATTGATATCAATCCATGATTGCTTACTGATCTTAGAACACAATCAACATATGGGGATGGACTTCCAAATGGATCCAGATCGATAATATCAAATTTTCGAAAATCGCGTTCTTCAAAATTTAAGAATTTGCAAACATCGTTAGAATCAAAAAGACACTTACTCTCTACTTGGTTTAATTTCGCGCTTTCCTTGGCAAGCTCTATTGCGATAGGATTTAGATCGTTCAAATAAACCGTATCAATCTTCGGTACTTCAACTGAAGCCCTTAATCCTCTTGCGCCTACACCACATATTGAGTCAGCGAAGGTTTTATTATATTTCGTAGAAGCTTGTATTCTGTAAACTAGCATAGAGATATCCCTATTCCATTTTGCATTTGGATTGAAGAACGCAGGATTTTTTGGTGGTACGTTGTCAGTAAGTGATAAACTAGGAACTAGGAGCATTGTTTTTCCTTCTTTAATCTGGGAAACATCGTGTTGCAATCTTGGTAGGTATTAAGATAACTTTTGGATCCTAATATATCATGATTTTGGGGGTAAGGATAAAATAGCAACAATATCTTGATTTGGGATCAAGGGATTAGAGTTCGCTGGTAATAAAAATATCATATGTGGTGTAGATGAAGCCGGTAGGGGATCATTATTAGGTCCAATCATCGTAGCAGCAATCAGCGTATCCAAAAAATCCATTTCAGAATTGACAAAGTCTGGAATTAAAGATTCAAAATTGCTCTCCCCAAAAAAAAGACAGAGTCTTTTTGGTCAGATTATAAACATTGCAGAATCAATTTGCATATGTAGGATAGGCATTGAAGACATAGATTTCCACGTCTTTAAGAACAATCTAAATTTTCTTGAGGCCGAGGCTATGGCCATTGCTATTGGGAATATGAAATCTGACAAGACATATGTTGATTCCTGTGATGTTAATCCGTTCAGATATCAAAGAACTATCCGTGGTTTTCTTGGTAAACATCATACAAAAATAGTTTCGATGCACCATGCAGATAGGTTAAACGTAGTAGTATCAGGAGCTTCCATTATTGCTAAGGTAATACGTGATTCAGAAATTAGCAAAATTCGTGTTCAATATGGAGATATTGGAAGTGGATATCCATCAGATAAGAAAACAATAAGATTTGTAAAGGATTGGTACTGTCAAAAAAATGAGATCCCGCCATTTGCAAGGAAATCCTGGAAACCTGCTCAACTGATAGTGTCAGGTACAAATCCATAAGATTCGCTATTTTGGATGAAAAATTGCAGTTATCATTGCATGATCTTTATCAAAAGGCTCAAGATCTATTTTTTGTTTGATTTCAAACGAGTTACTTTCTAGTTTTCTAATCTCCTGAGATATTACACTCTTTGGGGACATTGTGACATCAATACTTCTAGTCTTAATAACAAGGAGCATTGGTTTCCGTTCCTTAAGATATATTTTACAATTCTCAATCGCAATACTTGTTTGATCAGGTTGGGCGATATCGCAATATACTAGATCCATTTTATCATATATTGCGAAATAACTTCTTGGTTTCCTTGCATCTTCTATTATTGGTATTACGTTTGTTCTCTTAGATGAAACATTTGAAATAAGCTCTCTTGCGACTCTAGTTGAAGATTCAACGGCAAATATCTTTCCGGAATGCCCGACTATGTCAGACATGTGACTGACGGTTGTTCCTGTCGAGGCGCCCAAGTATAACACATTACCAACATTAGTAAACTCAAAATTTAGGCCCTTAATAAACGCAGCAGCCAATTTACTCCTAAATGGATCCCATGTTCTATATTCATAACCGTTTCTAGGGACAAGCTTTTCACCATAAAGGGTCACTCCTTTCAAAAGGTTGATCGTTGCTATGTGCTCCCTTCCATTAACGGTAACGTAACTAATGACGTCTACGTTTGTCATGACGCATCTTTCTTCTCTTGAATCCCATCGATCTATTGGGCCTCTTGTGCATGAATCTTCTCCTGTCTTCAAAAGATTCTTTCGCCTTCGGCGGCTCTTGATAAATCTTTTGAATAGTTTCTATTCTCTTTGTCAATTTGTCCAACAACGAATTGTCTAATTCAGCGTTACGATATACATCGATCCTTACTGCAATAGCTATCTTTGATGACAGGGCACGGGCAATTTTACCTCTCTGCCATTTTGGAGCTGAGTTTACGGAAGGATGTTGAAATA
Organism: Nitrososphaeraceae archaeon; assembly: GCA_025923455.1. Taxonomy (GTDB): domain Archaea; phylum Thermoproteota; class Nitrososphaeria; order Nitrososphaerales; family Nitrososphaeraceae; genus TA-21. The sequence goes on from JAICFW010000161.1 coordinate 25,473, forward strand.
AAAGACCATGTTTTGGGGGTCTGGTGCCTGTTTTTAACGCACGAAATAGAGCTTTTTCGGCACCAATTATTTGAATTGTACTTGAAGGCATCTGCGCTAGTTTAATCAAACTACCTGCCTTTGCCACTAACCTGGCACCTATAATTGCAGTTAGTATATTTTTCAGATTTGGAGCAAGAATGTCCATCAGATTTTCTATCATGGTAGATAGATTCGTTCTCAACTCTGATAACATTATCACTTGAGATGCCAAAACTTTTAGTGATTCGGAACTTTCTTCAGTAAGGTCCCCGCCCTGACTCTTTGATACTGCTAGTTGAATCATCTCGATTTTCTTATCGGGGATCTCAAGCTGAGTCAAAAGCTCCTTGCTAATATTTTCCCTTGATCCAGCATCTCTTACAATGTTGGCATATGTGATGATATTTTGAAGTAAGTAATCTAATTCAGGAAAATGGAGACCGTACCATTCGCGAATCCTCGTACTGATTGTATTTATTATTTCATCCAACTCGTCTAATGTGTTGACGGCTTGAACCAAATGCAAGTCTAATTTTTCAGATGTTTCCTTCACCTTCATAGATGAAAGATTTATTGCAAACCTCTGCAAAAGTGCAGTCAACTCATCTCTGTTGTCAGATAGTCCAAACTTTATTATTAAATCCAGTTTATTCTGGCTTATTTCATTCTGCCTAGAATCAGACATAAGTTTAACATCAAAACTTTCGCCCTGTAAAATATCAATTAAATTCTTGGTATTAACCCTCACCTGATCATAATTTTTTAATTTAGGGATCAAATCGAGTATGTAATTTTTTTGTCCTTGCATTATGGAAGAATATTCTACTTCCGGATTGTCAAATTTCCTTTTGTAAATTAGATTTGAATCTTCAAGAGCACAGAGACCGATTTCAAATAAAATCACATTTGCAACTTTCAACTAGATCTTACTTTAAGTTAATTTGGTCACTAAAAAATCTAACATTATTGCCCTAAACTTTGGTTTATTGATCTACCCTGGAGACTACTATTCGCCAATGTTGGCAACTTCATCCCCATGAATGTCCTCATAATGAGCGTCGCATTCATTCTTTGTTAGGAATTCCTTAGCGCATACCTTGCACCTAAACGTACCTCCCTCGTATTCTGCCATGTTAAAACATGAAATTATATCCACTAAAAAAATTTATCGCGTATTCATAGTTTCCAATTCATTGGATGGAATTCCTTTCTTGTTGAAAAATGAGTTGAACGCCTCCTCAACTGATAAGCCATCGTGGACTATGGATCTAACTGCCTGAATCATTTCTACTGGCTGATCGGATTGCCAAATATTTCTACCCATATCAACGCCTGAGGCTCCATCTCTTATAGCATTAAAAGTTAGATTGAGAGCATCTTTTTCTGGTAACTTTTTACCTCCAGCAATAATGACTGGAACAGGACATCCTTGTACTACTTCCTCAAAATTTTCACAGTAATAGGTCTTTACCAGATGTGCTCCTAACTCAGCAGCAATTCTGCAGGCCAGTCCGAGATATCTGGAATCTCTAGCCATTTCTTTTCCAACGGCAGTAACTGCCAATACTGGAATTCCAAATTTTTCACCTTGATCTACCAGTTTAGATAGATTGTTTAGAGTTTGATGTTCATATTTACTGCCTACAAAGATGGATATGGCCAGACATGCGGCATTGAGTCTTATCGCTTCTTCAATGGATGTAGTTATCGTTTCCTTGGAAAGATCTTCACCTAGAATGCTACTGCCTCCCGAAACACGTAAAACTATAGGAACATTGGATTCAGGAGCTACACATCGCCTTAGAACCCCTCTGGTGAGCATTAAAGAATCAGCATATCTTAAAAGTGGCTTAATAGTCTTTTCTGGATTTTCCAGCCTTTCTGTAGGGCCTAAAAAATATCCATGATCTACCGCTAACATGACACCTTTTCCGTTTTGCTGGTTAATTATACCTGATAAGCGATTTTTTAAACCCCAATCCATAATAGATAATCGGATTATACAAGTTATTTATGTTTTGATCAGCAGAAAGATGTTACTATCAGAACTTTCATGGCATCTGAACCCTCGTGAGCACACTTGAAAGCAATACGAGATTCTCTTATTTGAAAACGATGTGTTACAAGTGGCAAAAGATCTATTGATTTGTCTGCCATTAATGATATGGCCTGATTCGTTTCTATTTCTGAAGCACCGTAGCTTGGTATGATTATTTGTTCATTTGAATAAAGCAAGTTTAGATCTATGGCAAACTTTGAGCCAACTGAAGGAACACCAAAAAGAAGTATTTTTCCACCTCTTCGTGTTATTTCGAGCGAACTTTCGAACGCCTTGATGCTACCGGTTGCCAATATTGTAGCATCAACTCCCAATCCTTCGGTGCAGTTATTGACAACGTCGTTTAAGTTTTGAGTATTCAAGTTCACTGTAGTAACACCATAATTTTCGACAAATTTTAATCTAAAATCGTTCACGTCAGAAACCACAATGTTGTTAGCTCCCCACAATTTGGCCAGTAAGGCATGCATCACGCCAGTTGGTCCTGAGCCTAAAATCGCCACATTATCTCCATGCTTTATTGAGATTTTATTTAGACCTCGTATGCAGCATGCAAATGGCTCAATAAGAGCTGCCTCATCATACGACATCGATTCCGGTAGCTTCAAGACGCCTCCATGCTCAATATTCCATTTTGGAACGATAAATTGCTCCGATAACCCGCATGGATCAATGTTACTGGTTTGATAGTTGTTACACATTGTATAATTGCCCTGTAAACAATACCTGCATGAATAGCAACTTACATGATGATGAACAAAGACCCTGTCTCCTTCCTTGAATTTTTTTAGATTTTTACCAACTTTAATAACAACACCTGCAGGCTCATGTCCTACTCGCAAGGACTGCATTCCGTAATTTCCATATACCTTTTCTAAATCAGATCCACATATCCCACATGATTGCATTCTTATCAACATTTCGTCATCATTTACGTTAGGTAATTCTGTCTCCACCAATGTTACTTTATTATCAACAACTTTTACGGTTAGCATTTGATATCCACTTTCATGACATATCTTAATTAAAATATTATATAATTTACTCCAATGTCGCCTAATTTCAATCCAAAATCGATAAGTTATTAATTCGGAATCAGTTATTTTGGAGTAATTTGACATTTAGAAGAGTCGGCGCAGTGATTTTGCTGGTTAGTGACATGGAGAAATCAATGAAGTTTTATCGTGATGTACTTGAATTACCAGTAAAAAATACTTCTCCTGAATGGGTGGAATTCTTTTCCAGTGGAACCGTAGTTGCATTGCATCCCTCTAGAAATAAGATAAGAACAAAAAATTCTGGAGTTTTGGTAGGCTTTATGGTAAGTAATCTGGAATCAGTAGCCCAAAAGCTGAAAGACAAGAAAGTAGAATTTTTCAAGGAGCCAAAAGAAGAGTCCTTTGGCAAGCATGCTATTATCGTAGACCCCGATGGTCATTTGATTTCAATCGCAGAAATGAGCCCCAAGAGCTCTGAAGGCTTCGATTTGATAGGATTGATTGGGGCAGAATAACCCTGTAACAATCAATATTCAAATTTTCTTTCCAAGATATTTCCATGTATTAGAAAATTATTGAATAGATTCTCTTCAGTTTTGGAGGCAAATACTACATAGACATTATCATTTTTGTAAAGAATTATCAATAATTGAACTTTCTCTGTCTGATCATCAAATGTAAGAGTCCCTGTCCCCTTTATTTTTAGTATCTGATTTGATGCCTGGTATGTTATATTATCACCTGTGGAAGTAACGAGTTTGATATCATATATTTTGGTGATATTATTCAACGTATTATTCAAGAGTATTTGGCCTGTGAAATTTGAAAATTCATCTCCTCTAATTGATAGATTCCATTCTCCTCCTAATTCATAATAGTTCTTTAATCCAAGATCTTTACCATTTTGGGTATCTGCAATCGATGAATTCTCCAAAATGTTTACTATCATTCTTGTAAGTGTGTCAACAGGATTACTCAGGGAAATAAGATCATCTATGGTGGAGATTGTATTATTATTTGTAACAAAAACAGATGTATTTGCCTTTGAGCTTGACATATTTGCCAGTCCAAGCGAATTTGAAGTATTTCCGAGGTCAGCCAAACTAGTTGCATTATTAAATACGCCGTTAAATGTTAGATCAGAATTTTGAGGAAAAAAGTTGACAGTTACTGATTCATATCGGTAAAGAAAAAAGGCAACAGAAATTATCGACATAGCCACAATTGTCAATAGGAAGAGGCTCTTGAAACTAGTCTTATTGGCAAATATCATGACTATTTAATTGATACTGGTTTAGTAACGAACAATTAAGGCTATTTGAATTGAGGCATGGTTACAGCTCCTTCTGACGCAGATCGTGCAAGAAGCATATATTTTGCCAATACTCCCTCCTTATATTTTGACTTTAGAGGCTTCCACGATTTTCTTCGCTTATTCATCTCAATTTGACTAATATTCAAATCAATTTTCCCTTTGTCAAGGTTAATACTGATCTTGTCGCCTTTTTTTACTAATGCTATTGGTCCGCCGACCATTGCTTCAGGAGAGACATGACCGATCATAAAACCTCTTGTTGCACCAGAAAATCTTCCATCCGTAATCATTGCAACCTCGGTACCAAGGCCTTGTCCGACCAGTGCAGCCGTTACTGCTAGCATTTCTCTCATCCCAGGGCCTCCCTTGGGACCTTCATATCGGATGATTATTACATCTCCCTTCCGTATTTTCTGCTTTGATATTGCGTCAAAAGCATCCTCCTCTGAATCAAAGACTTTTGCAATTCCTTCAAATTTTGTTCTCTGCAAACCTGCTATTTTTATCACAGCACCTTCCGGCGCTAGACTACCATTTAAAATCTTGAGGGTACCCTCATGATGTAAAGGTTTTTCACATGAATATATCACGGGTTCAGAATTGTTTGTCGCTATTCCTTCGAGATTTTGTTTCATTGTTTTTCCCGTCACAGTCATTGTATCACCATTCAATAGTCCCTTTTTGAGTAAACTTTTTAGTATTACTGGAACTCCTCCTACTTTGTCCAAATCAACCATTACATACATACCGCCTGGTCTTGTATCTGCAAGATGAGGAGTTGCCTTTCTGATTCTTTCAAAATCCTTTAAATCGAGATGTACGCCGATCTCCTTAGATATTGCAAGCAGATGTAATACGGCATTAGTTGAACCGCCTATGGCGTTGGCAATTGCTATCGCGTTTTCAAATGCTTCAAAAGTTAGAATATCCCTAGGTCGTATGTTACTGTCCAATAGGCTAAAAATTTGCTTTCCAGTGTCATAGCATATTTGGTTTCTTTTTTCGCTCAATGCAGGAGGAGATGCGCTTCCTGGCAATGCAATTCCAATAGCTTCACTAATGCAAGCCATAGTGTTTGCTGTATACATGCCTCCACATGATCCAGCAGAAGGACATGCAACATTTTCCAATTCCTTTAGATCTTCAATCTTTATCTTTCCTGCTTCAAATGAGCCGACCGCCTCATAGACATCTTGGATGGTTACTTGTTTTCCATTCCAATTTCCGGGCAGTATTGTCCCACCGTATACAAAAATCGAAGGAACATTAAGCCTTGCCATTGCCATAATGGTTCCTGGGAGACTCTTATCACATCCAGAGATCCCGACTAAAGCGTCATATCTGTGGGCTCGCATCATTATTTCAATTGAATCAGCAATAACTTCACGACTTACTAGAGATGCCTTCATACCTTCATGCCCCATTGCAATACCATCTGAAACAGAAACGGCGGTAAACTCTCTAGGTGTGCAACCAGAATCCCTTACACCGCACTTTGAGTGCTGCGCCAAATCACCTAAATGGATATTGCATGGTGTTGCCTCATTGCAGGTAGATGAAACACCTACAATAGGCTTTGATAAATCATCATCATTTAGGCCCATCGCCTTATACATTGCTCTGTGAGGAGCTCTAGCTGGACCACTGACTACAGTTCTACTAATAAGTTCCATCACTGAAATTAAGATTAAAGCGTATTTTAAGATAACATTGATCCTAAATTAAGTATCATAACGAAGATCAAATTATTCTATGAGTGCAAAAATCTTTACGTTGTCTATACCTTCTATTTTGAACAAAGTCTCACACATTCCACATTCTGCATTGTTATTAGCAATATCTACCGCTGGGATATCTTCATTTTTATAATCACATTTAGGACAGGTGAATGTGAAATTCAAATTGAACTCGGTGATCTCGATCGTTTCAGCCATTTATAGTTAGAAAAAAATTTGACCTATTTAAAAGTCACGTAAACAAAATAACGACAAAAACATAAATCAGTAAAAGATGTGGATTAACTATTGAAGTCAGAGACAAGATGCATATTCTGCTCCATAATCAAGGATGAATTGAGCGCTGTCAAAATATTTGAGGATCATGCTTTTGTGGCGTTCATGGACAAATATCCTATAAACAAAGGTCATACCCTGGTGCTCCCAAAGAATCATCATGAGAGCATTTTTACTATGGGTGATGATGAAGTAGGAAAACTATTTTCGACAGTTTCATTCCTGGCAAAAGGCATAGTGAAAGCACTTGATGCAAAGGGCTTAAATATTGGACAAAATAACGGCAGGGCAGCCAACCAAATAGTCCCTCACGTCCATGTGCACATTATACCAAGATACAGTTATGACTCCTCAAATGGAAGATGGCCTTCAAGAAATTTGATTTCGGATGAAGAATTAGAAAAAATAGCTGAAAAGATAAGATCATTTTTGACAGTTGAAGGAATTAGAGCTAACTAGTCGTACATTTAGATATTAATGCGAGGGTTTGAAACGTAGGATAGCACCAATTTTACCTAAACTTCCCAGCTGTGCACCCTCCTCTGTCTTTGATGATATTACTTCCATCTTGGTTCCAATGTTAGCTGATAATTCTTCAAGCAGATCAACTATATCTTGTTCTGCAATTTCCCTATCTTGGCTCCCGCATTTGGAACACGATTTTGAAACTTCCTCTTGCTTTACAGCTATTAGATTAACTCTATCGACATATTTTTCCTCAGTATTTCCGCATTTATTGCACTTTGTCTCTAAATGCACGTATGGTATCTCATCCGTTACTATCAAAGTATCGACAATCCCGCTTTTTAGCATTTTTAAAACGTCATAGATACCATACACTGCCAAACCTTCGTCAGAATACACCTGACTCATGAACTTCTTTACCAACTTCTTCTCTTCAAGTAACCTGTAATCCGAAATTATTCCTTGTTCGTTAACCTTTTCCAATATTTCTCTAACTCCTTCACTTCCCGAGTAAGAGCTATCAAGAGTGGCAAGTACGTTATTTTGGAGTCGATAATCAAGATATTCTTCTTTCAAAAAGTTCTCCTTGGTTGGACCTGGTCCTCCAACAATTAACCCTGCTATTTTGTTTTCATTAATAAAGATCTTTTGCGCGTGTTCTGCAATTCTATGAAAATACTCATTTAGCTCATTTTCCCTCAGTCTTTCAAATCTTCTTGCTGATTGGCCTCCTTGTCGATGTTTTCCAGCAACTCCTGATGTTAAAGTGTCAATCACTTCCCATCTATCCCCTGTAAGTATGCCTAATCCTGCTTCCTGACTATCAATAGCCAGTAGTCCTATTACTTTCTCATCCCTCAGCATATCTTTGATATGATCCGTCCAAAAATGATCATCACACCTGTACAGATTAATCTGGATAGGTTTAGGTGGCAAAACTGAATAAAGCTCTATTTTTTCATTGCCTATTCCCTTATTGTTAGGGATGGCTCCGCAGAAAATAGCAAGACCGTTTTCTGGGGTTTCCTTGTATAATTTTAGATGCTCGACTGTTTTACTCAGCGCATCTTGAACATGAGTCCTTGTTAAATCTGATTTGATATTGGATGCTGTACCTGATTCATTCCTAAGCTGCCCTACAATCTCAAAAATTGGTTTTCGTGGAGGGACGTAAACGGTAACTAATTCTGTTCCATGACCAGTAATATTTGACAGTTGGTTTAACATCTTGGTAAGTTTGTATCTCTTCACAGAATCCCACTTTTTCTTGTGGGTGTCTTGACTCATTTCTAATAATATGTCATTTTCAGGTCAATATAATATAATGTTAAGCCAATCTTCGCCATGCCGGCTTTCTTGATGATGTACTATTACTATAAAAATATGAAAACGGAATAAATAATCTGTAAATGCTTCCCAGGATTGATTATATTAAGCAAGGTAGGATGAGATTGGGATTAACCCAACGTGAATTGGCAACTCTATCTGGAATCAGCACATCAATGATAAATCAAATTGAATCAGGACGATGTAAACCTAGTTATGATACAGCCAAGCGAATATTTGAAGTACTCAGTTCTCAAGAGGGAAAAACCTCATTA
>JAICFW010000162.1 GCA_025923455.1 Nitrososphaeraceae archaeon
ACTTATCCCAACTTCTTTCATTTCAGATCCATACTCTATCGCCCAATCATGAATCATCTGGGATGTTACTTCTAGATGAAACAATATTCCTATAGATTTACCAAATCTGAATGCTTGTGGATACAAATCAGATGAGGCCAACACTACTGCAGAACCTGGAAGTACAAAGGTATCTCCATGCCATTGGAAGACTTTTATGTTATTATTATTTATTCCTTTAAAGATATCGTTCTTTCCTTTATTATTTATAACGGCGTCGAACCATCCTATCTCTTTCTGCTTACCTTTATACACTCTACCTCCTAATGCCTCGGCAATCAGTTGCGAGCCCAGACAGATTCCTAGTAGAGGAACTTGAAGGTTGTTGGCATTGTTTATTAGAACTAGTTCTTCATTCAAATATGGTAAGTATTCATATACAGACATATACCCACCCAAAATGACTATTCCTGCATATTTATCAAGTTCTTTGGGTATCTTGTCCTTTTTAACATGAACTGTCTCGATTATATAACCATCGGACTCAAACAATTCCTTCAAATTTCCGAGAGTTTCGATCTCTGTATTTTGAATAGAGAGGATGATGTCTTTCAACTACATGATGTTTGAACTAATTCACTATATCTACTTATTCTAGAAAATTAAGAATCCGATTGTAGACAATAACATTGTTTCAAACATAGAATCTATTCTCTTCTTAATTGCTTGTATCTAAAACATCCAGTGGTATGATCATTGACCATTCCTATCGCTTGCATCATTGAATAACATATTTTCGATCCCACAAATTTGAACCCTTTGCTTCTAAGATCCTTGCAAATTATATCCGATTCTTGCGATGTTGACGGAACATCGTTGTACGACTTCCAGGAATTTTGAATAGGCTTGTACCTTACAAAGTTCCAAATATAGGTATCAAAACTGCCAAACTCTTTTTGTATACTGATAAAAGCATTGGCATTGCTAACTGTCGCCTCTATTTTTTTCTTATTTCTAATTATTAAAGAGTTTGAACAAAGTTCCTTAATTTTCACTTTATCATAATTAGCAACTAATTCCACTTCAAACTTGTCGAATGCCTTTCGAAACTCTTGACGCTTATTTAGAATAATACGCCAGCTTAGACCTGCCTGCATTCCCTCCAATACCAAAAACTCGAATAGCTTCCTATCATTGTGGAGCGGTATTCCCCATTCTTTGTCATGATAATCTATCTCACTTTGGTCTCTTGCCCATTCACACCTTACATTCATTATGTACTATTGATAAAACTGTTTTAATAATTAGTTCTTTATTGTAGGTTTTTAGCGTATATGGTATGCTAGTGCATATGGTAGTGGAAGAAGAGGCATACTTTAACTTTGTAAACTCCATTAATTCTGAGGTAACTAAGAAAAGTTACGTATACTGTTTATCAAAATTCTTAAAATATTGCAATTTAGAATTGGACTCTTTACTAGGATTGCCAACACAGGATCTATCGAACCTTGTCATAAGATATGTAGTTTCTCTAGAAATATCGGTTCGGCACCAATCGCCTCAGTAGTTTACATTTAATAATTAGAAATTTCTATTTCTACATATGGGGCAGGCTGTGTTCGAGGAGTTGCTTATTGCTGATAATAAACTACTGAAAGAACTCGAAAATCTTGGTGATCATAACAAAATACTGGATAATTTCGCCAAACGAGTTACCTTGTACAAGGAATGTGCTGATAAACAAGACGATCCGATAATTAAGGCAATAATCGAAGCCAAAAAATCAGTTATAATGAGTGATATGGGCCTACTTGCTACTCAATACGAAATTCAATCTGATATTGCGAAGATCATTTCTCGCATTGATGCTCTGGAGGAAAAAATTTCTCGTACTTAAGACCGAAAATCTTCATAATTATTCTGTCATTTTCCTTCTTAATTTCTTCAATATCTTTCTCGGTCATACGGTACTCTGATCTTTAAACAATATAACTGGTAAAACAAGCAGGCAGGATTTATCAGGTCCAAAGATAAATCCCACTTGAATGACATATACTCTATAGTAGTAAGATCCAATGGACAATAAATTATAATAATGTACGCCGATGGGGCTGAGACTCATTGAATTCTATGAAGCCCCACCGGCGAATGTATGATGGTTGCGTAATTACATACAGTCAACAAATTATAAAAAAAGGTCAAGTTTAAAAGTGATCTGAGGAAGTAAACAAAGCAATGGCAGATCAATTAATAATGTATCCAATAGTCGTTGGTGTGTTTGCTTACTTGACTTTCTCATTATTCTATATCAGGAAGAAATACTCCAAAAAAAGAGACCGAAAACTAACCGAGGAGTCCAATGGTTATGCTACATCGAACCCCTCAGGATGAAGTCGCCTCGAAAAGGCTCCTTTTAAAATTAACAAGAGAATATAAAAAACATTCTATATCCTTTCTTTAAACTTACGGGAGGCAAATGGAGAAAGCATAGGTGGTTATATGCGAGGCCTCCCATCAGAACGGTTGCAACAAAACCCATCTACAGATTCAGGGCCAAAATCGCTAAAAGATGGAATGATTTTCAAATTTGAAAATAAAACAGCATCACCTGAAGTGAATAGCACGCGGTAGCAATAGCAGCAAGGGCCGACCTATTTCACTTTATGGGACTCTATACCTTGGAATGCATTAACATTATGAATTGGATATAATTCCCCCTTTGGTACGGGAAGGTTAATCTTGTCCATAGCCGGTTTCAATCTGCTGCTAAAAAAGTTATTAAAATCCTGTTCGGTCTCCCAAATATCAGAAACATGAATATTTCCAGAACTATCTAGACCCGCAGCGTGAAATATTACACCTGCGGGAGGATTTTGTTCCCAACCAACTTCTTTCCTAAGTTCTTCATACTTCTGTTTTGTGAACCCGTCTCCAGTGAAAATACCCAAATATGTCATGGTCCTTTTTGTTATTCCGTCTTATTTGATTCTTTCCAGAGATAAATTATAAAATAATAAAGTTAAAACCTGGATGGGATTGGGATTGATAAAAATATCCTGCCTCCCCAACCAGGCCTTGAAAGAAGGAATAATTTTTTGAGAATAAGTGAAATAAATAATTAACTATCCTATTACTTCATTTTATAACATTTACTTTCTACCGCCCAATCATTTTTTTGCTCCTTTTCGCACATCTTGAGCGTATCAAAACACACGTAACCTTCCTGGTCTTCATCATAACAATACTCATGTGAATCAGAATAAGCGTTGTCTGGTAACGACATAAAGCCAAAAATGATAGTGATAGCAACAAATAGTACCGTTAGGTTCACTGATTAAGCATGGTTGAAATACTAGTTAAACATTGTACTGTCTCATTAAAGTTAATTTAAATAATTAACTCTGATGGGAAGCAATTTGGAAGCATGGAACTGAGCCTCCCATCAGTTTGTTTGAAAGTTGATAAAGTATCGTAAAAATATTATAAAAAATATTCTATATTGACCAAAGAATAAAACACAGCAACTTTTACAATCGCTACTGTTCCCATTATTATGAGTACTTTGTTTGTGAATATCTCTTCGGGTTTTCTCTGTATAAGTCTAAAAGGTACTATCTCCGCTATTGATCTGCCTAGTTTGAATGTATTATTCATTTATTCTCCTGTCTCTCCAGTTTCCTCACTCTGTGATCGAGGTCTCTAAGATGACATCCAAAGCATTTGAACTCGTCTGTTTCGGTGTTGAGATTGAATAGTTCTTTT